>NZ_RAWI01000469.1 GCF_003612125.1 Corallococcus praedator | reverse complement strand
GCCCGGGGACGCGGCCGGAGGCGGCACGGGCTCCGGGGTCTGGGCGGACGCGTCCGGGGCGAGCACGGACAGACAGGCTCCCAGGGGCGCGGCGAGGAGGGCACGGCGGACGGTGGGCATAAGGCGTGCGGTGGAACGGGCGGTGTCGAAGGGTCAACGGCCCCTATACACGGAAGGCGTCGGCGCGGGTGTGACGGTGGTGGGGGGGCCTGCCTGGACGATGCCTCGCGGTTCGAATGCCGACGGTGGCCGTCGCCCCACACGGGACACGCGGCGCGCCCCAGAATGCATATCCCCTGCTTTTATTCCGGGTCGGTTCGCGCGGCGTCATCGGGATGGAAGGCTCCGGGCATCAAGGCGGACCCTGGAGCCATAGCCCCGAGCCCTGACACCCGGGGGGCGTTGCCGACGAACCCGAACGAAATCCCGACGAACCGTCCCCCCGCGAGCCCGAGCCGTCAGGGACGGCGCACACCCGCCGCGTTCGCCAGCAGCAGCTCCCGCACCCTGGCGGCGCGTTCGCGGGCCACGGGGACCCGCAACGGCGGAACGTTCGCCGCGCGCGACCCGATGAGCAGCGCGGTTTCGCCGTCGCCGCGTTCGATCTGCCGCACGAGCGCCAGGTTCACCAGCCAGTTGCGGTGCACGCGGACGATCGACTCCCCGAACGTGGCCTCGATGGAGGACAGCGGGAGGTCGAAATCGAACTTCCCCTCGACGGCGTGCACGTACGTCAGCCGGTCGTCCGCCTCGAACGCGAACACGGAGTCCAGCTCGATGAAGACCAGGGAGCGGTGCTGCCGGGCGACGATGCGCGAGATGGGGGGGACCACCGTCCCGCCGCCAGGCTTGCGCTGCTCGCGAAGCCTGCGGACACAGGAGGCGACGCGCTCCCGCGTGAACGGCTTGTGGAGGTAGTCCAGCACGCCCAGCTCGAACGCCTCCAGCGCGTGCTGCTTGTGCGCGGTGGCGAGCACCACCGCCGGCCCCTGACGGCCCAGGGAGCGCACCAGGTCGATGCCGTCCTCGTTGCCAGGGCTGCCCACCAACTGCACGTCCACGAACATGACGTCGAACCCGGGCGAGCCCGCGAGCGCCTCCCGGGCCGCCCGGGCGGTCGCCACCGCCGCGACGACGTCGACGGCGCCCGTGTCGGTCAAGAGCTCCGCCAGGTAGTCCCGGGCGGGGGGCTCGTCATCGAGGATGAGCGCGCGGAGGTTCATGTCCGCAGCTCGGGGATCTCCACGAGGACGTGGACGCCCTGGGCCGACGAGTCGACGGTCAGCCGGGAGTTGGGAAGGTGCAGCTTGAGCCGGCGGCGGACGATGTCGAGCCCCTTCGCCCCGGGGCGCACCTCATCCGGCGGCAGGCCCGGACCGTTGTCGTCGATGGAGCAGACCACGAAGTCCTCCCCCGTCCTGTGGACGCGCGTGCTGCGCACCGTGACGCGGCCGTCACCATCGCGGCGCAGCGCACCGTGCTTGACCGCGTTCTCCAGCAGCGGCTGGAGCAGCAGCCGCGGCAGCTTGAAGGAGCGCGTCGCCTCATCGATGTTCCACTCGAAGGACAGGACTCCGCGATGGCGCGCCTCCAGGATCTCCGCGTAGCGCTTCAGCCAGTGGACTTCGCGGTCGAGCGTCTGCCATTCGTCCTCGTGCTCGGAGATGTCGTCGAACAGCTCGCCCAGGCACGCCAGCAGCCGGCGCGCCTCATCGGGGTCCTTGGTGACGAGCCCCGCGATGGTGTTGAACGTGTTCAGCAGGAAGTGGGGCTCCAGGCTCGCGCGCAGTTGGGCGATCTCCGACTGACGGCGCAGCTCGCTCGCTTCGGCGCGGCGGCGCTCCGCGTCCGCGGCGAGGATGGGGTACACGAACGCGAGCATCCACAGCGCGAGGTCGCGAAAGAAGCCCAGCAGGTAGCGCAACGAGACGGTCAGGTAGTCCGGCTGACGCCCGAGCGTGAGGTTCAGGTGGGGCGCGCGAGGATGGATGATCCCCACGGCGAGGCAGCCGAAGAGCACCGTGAGCCCCACCCCGACGCCCGTGCCGATGAGCAGGGCCTGCTTGTGGGTGCCGCCACGGCGCAGGACGATCTCGAAGGCGAGCGTGAGGATGGCGAAGTCCACCGCGAGGAAGACGACATCCAGGATGAGCCCGTTGTTGTTGGTTTCGACCGACGTGGCGCGCACCGCCCCCTTGAGGAGGATGAACGCGGCGACGATCACCAGGCCGACAATCAAGCGGCGTGACATGGGGGGAGGCCTGCTTTCTCGGGGTGGGGGCCAACCTACTACGCGAACGCGGGGTCCACCCGGTGCAGTGGCCCGCGCCCCCACGGCCCGGGGTGGAGGGCGGCCGGGAACCGGGCAAGCGCGTCCATGCCCCACACGGAGCCCGGGCACGGAGAAGGATCTTCTTCAACCGCCTTGCCCCGGGTGCACGACGCGCCCGAGAATGCCCCTCCCATGCGTTTATTCCTGATGGCAGCGGCGGTGTGTGGCCTGTGGGTCACGGGTTGTAAGAAGGACGAACTGAAGGCCGGGGCGTTGAACGTCCGCGTCAGTCACGACACCTTCCAACAAGGCTGCATCATCGTGACCGTGAGGGACGCGGCGGACGCGTCGCGCTCGGCCAGCACGCCGGTGGCGCTGACACCCGCGTCGCCCAACCCGGTGCAGATCGCCGTCTTCCGCCAGGAGGGCTGGGGCACGCAGCTGAACGTGCAGGCCGAGGCCCGCGAGGTGTCCTGCTCGGGCGCGCAGCTGAACACGGTGGCCACGACGTCCGCGCAGGTCCCGGAGAAGGGCTCGCTGGACGTGCCCCTCGCCATCGACGCGGTGGATGAGGATGGCGACGGCTACGTGAAGACGGCGCAGGGCGGCACCGACTGCGACGACAGGATCGGGTCGGCCACGGTGAACCCGGCCGCCCCGGAGACCTGCGACGGCACGGACAACAACTGCGCCGACGGGGAGTCGGACGCGACCGACAAGAAGACCTGGTACGTGGACGCGGACTCGGACAGCTACGGAAGCACGGAGGTGAAGTCCTGCAACCAGCCCTCCGGGACCGTCGCGCGCGGCGACGACTGCAACGACGCGGAGGGCAGCATCCGTCCGGGCCAGTCGGAGCTGCGTTGCGACGGCAAGGACGACAACTGCAATACCCTGGTGGATGAAGAGTTCGGCGTGGGCAATGACTGCCCGGCCGAGTTGAGTTGCCCGGGCAAGCTGGCCTGCGGCTCCGGCCCCAACCAGACGCAGTGCAATCGCATCCAGGATCCCGTGAGCTGGTTCTTCGATGATGACGGCGACGGATTCAGCGGTACCGACGTGGGCCTTGGCTGCGTGTCCCCCAAGCCTGGGGGCGTCGCTTCTTCGCAGGACTGCGATGAGAGCTCCACCTACGTCCGGAGCGGACTGGCGGAGTCCTGCGACAGGATGGACAACGACTGCGCCAACGGCGTGGACAACGGGATTACCTGTGACACGTCGCCGGCCAGTTGGTCCACGGCGTCCGGCAGCGGAAGCACCCCGGACTGGGACGCGGTCGCCACATACGGAGAGAACGGCACCTGGCTGGCTGGAAACAATGTACTCACGCGCATCGAGGGTTCGACCGTCGTCGCCGTGACGTGCGCTGGCGACTGGAAGGCGGCGTGGTCCAGCAAGGACGGACGCGTCATCGTTGTCGGCGCGAACGGAAAGCTGGCGACGGCATCAAGGGTCGATACCCAATGTTACGTGAAGTCCGGACCGGACACGGGCGGTGGTGATTCGCTCAACGGAGTCACGGGTCTCGACACCACTGGGATTGATCCGACGGCATACGCGGTGTCGAGCACCGGAAAAATCTACCGTTGGTCCCCTCCCTATGACACCTCGACCGTGGAGGTTGTGGCCACCGTCGCAGCCAATCTGCGCGCCATCCATCTCGCGACGAAGTTGGAGACCATGATCGCGGTGGGAATCGTCAACAGCTCGACGTCAGGGGCCTTCCGCTTCGACCCCGGGACTGGAGGCTGGATTTCCGAAGCAATGCCTTCCAACACCACGGGCGACATCCGGGGCGTTCATGTCCTGAGCGACCGGTATGCCTATGCGGTGGGCGATAACGGCCAGGTCTTCGAGCGCGCCATGGGCCGATGGACCCAACTGCCAAAGCTCAATCAGCCCAACAGCAGTTCGTCCGCGAACGTCCTCGACGTCGTCGCCTACAGCCATAAGGCCATCTATGCCGTCACCAACATGGGCGAGGTTGCCTTCTACGATGGGACGGGCTGGACCAACCCCTTCGAGGGAACGAAGACGCTGAACTCCATCGACGGCGTGCTCCCCACGCGGATCGTCGCAGCGGGCCAGGATGGCACCCTCGTGAACTGGCCCAAGGTCCCCTGAGCCCCTCGCTCCATAGGTCGGCATGGAACTGCGAGGCGAAGGCCTTACCCTCCGGCACGGTCCCAGGACCGTGCTGGAGTCCATCGACGCGCACTTTCCTCCGGGCACCCGGGCCCTGCTCCTGGGCCGGTCCGGTTCGGGCAAGACGACGCTGCTGAAGGCCCTCGCGGGTCTGCTCCTGCCCTCCTCCGGCAAAGTCACCTGGGACGGGCAGGACGTCGCGAAGCTCACCGCTCCGGAGCGCCGCAAGCAGCAGGCGGCGTTCGGCTTCGTGTTCCAGACGGACGCCCTCTTCGACTCCCTCACGGTCCGGCAGAACGTGATGCAGCCGCTCTTGCGTCGCCACGTCCCGGAACCCGAGGCCCGCGAGCGCACGGACGCGGTGCTCAAGTCCGTGGGCCTGACGGACGCGGCGGACACCCTGCCCGAACGACTCTCCGGCGGCATGAAGAAGCGTGCGGGGCTCGCGAGGGCCCTGGCGGCGAGGCCGGCGGTGCTGCTCGCGGATGATCCGTTCGCGGGCCTGGACCCGGGCACGGCGCGGCAGGTGGCGCGGGTGCTGCTGGACGTGGCGGGCACGGGAACGCTGCTCGTGGCCGCGCCGGAAGCGCCCCTGGACCTCCCCCTGCCCCGCTGGCTGTACGTGCGAGGAGGCCGGCTGGTGCACGATGGGCCCCCGGCGCCGGAGCTCGAACGGACGCCGGACGAGGCCCTCGCATGACCCTTCCGTGGCCCCACCCGTGAGCAGCGCTGGCCTGGCCTGGCTGGGACGCGCGGTGCTGGGCGCCGTGGAAGGCGTGGGCGCGCTGGCGCTGGTCGCGGGGCGCACGGCCTGGGCCCTTCGGAGGCTGGAGCGGCGCGAGCTGGCGCGGGGCCTGGTGCAGTTCGGCTACGGCTCGCTGCCCCTGGCGCTGGCGACGGCGGCGCTCGCGGGCGTCATCGTGGTGGTGCAGGCGGGGCTCTACATCCAGCGGTTCGGCGCCCGGGCCTTCCTGGGGTGGGCCGCGGGGTACGGGGTTCTGTGGGAGTTCGGCCCGCTCCTGCTGGGGCTGATCATGTCGGCGCGCATCGGCGCCCGGAACGCGGCGGAGCTGGCCACGCTGAAGGTGGGCGGGCAGATCGAAGGCCTGCGCGGCATCGGCCTGGATCCGTTCGCGCTGCTGGTGGCGCCCCGGGTGGTGGCCATGGAGGTGAGCATGCTGGCGCTGAGCACGTTCACGTTCCTGGTGGCCATCCTCTGTGAGGCGGTGGCGGCGAAGCTCACGCTGGACCTGCCGCTGCGGGTGTTCTTCGGGACGTTCGCGGACATGCTGAGCCCCTTCGACATCGTGGGGGGCGTGGTGAAGACGGGAGCCTTCGGTCTGGCCATCTCCCTGGTGTCCACGGCGGTGGGCCTCCGAGCGAAGGGCGGAGCCCGGGCCGTGGGCGAAGCGGCGGCGAGCGCGGTGGTGCTGGGGTGCGCGGCCATCTTCGTCTTGGACTTCCTGCTGACGACGCTGCTGTCGCGGTGGCCGACATGAAGCGCGTGCTGTCCTTCTTCGGAGCGCCGGTGGTGATGCTGGCGCGAACGGTGCGGGCGAGCCTGCGGGAGGGAGTGCCCCTGCGCGAAACCCTGGCGCAGGTGCACGAGCTGGGTGGGCGCAGCGTGTGGCTGGTGATGTCGGGCATGGCCTTCTTCGGGGCGGTGCTGGTGACCATCGCCAACGCGCAGGCGAAGAAGCTCATCGGCAACGTGGCGGTGCTGGGCCCGGCGTACTTCGAGATGCTGGTGCGGGAGCTGGGCCCGGCGGTGTCGGCCCTGCTGACGGCGGCGCGGGCCGGCGCCAGCCACTCCGCGGAGCTGTCCACGATGAGCGTGAACGAGCAGGTGGAGGCGCTGGAGATGTCGGCGGGGGATCCGTACGCGGACCTCGTGGCGCCCCGGGTGCTGGCGGGGGTGGTGGGCCTGCCGATGTTGAGCGTGCTGGGAACGGTGGCGGCGACGCTGTCGGCGGTGGTGGTGGCGAGTCTGGCATTCGACATCAACGGCCGGGCGTTCATGGACGCGAGGTACGTGGATGGCTGGGATGTGCTGGTGGCGGCGCTGAAGGCGGTGGGCTGTGGGC
>NZ_RAWI01000468.1 GCF_003612125.1 Corallococcus praedator | reverse complement strand
GGGGGAGGATCCACCGGGGGCGGATCCACCGGCGGCGGGTCCACGGGCGGTGGATCCACCGGTTCCTGCGGATCCGTCGTGCCGGGATCCGTGATGCCGGGATCCGTCACGGCGGGTGGAACATCGGGATTCGACGAACCGGCACCACCGCACGCGGCCAGCAACATCGAGAGGCTGAGCAGAAGTCTTGGACGCATCATCCACCGCTCCTGGAGCAAGGCGTGTGCCTCTCCAGCAGCCCGTCGGATGGCCTCCTACATGCCTTGGGGGGCAAGCGAGTGGCCCCTGCAAGTCCGCGCGGCCGCCCTGGAAGGGGAAATTCCTTTCCCACCCCGGCGGTCACCCGTTCTTGACGGCGCCCCATGACGGACCGCGTAAGGCTCGCGATTCACGGCTGCCTGCCTGGAGTCCGGGACCAGCGGAGCAGGCGACCTGTGTCCCCTGAAGCGGGCAGCCGGGCGAAGGCCCCCGGACGGCGCGCTGTGCATGAACGCCCCCTCCAGCCCTAGCTTCCTGGGAGCAGGCTGGAGGACGGCCCGAATCCGTCCGCGAACCCGTCAGGGGAGTGACGATGGAGTCCTGGAACCAGACCTCGACCGATGCCGCGCGGACCCATGCGCCATCCACGGTGAATCGTCGCATCGACGCCCACGTGGAGTCGTGTGTCCGCTGCATGGCCGAGCGGGCGGACCGCGCGGAGATGAGCCGGTACCTCGACAAGCTGGAGCACGAGTGGGAGATGCACCGCGCCGTGGCCGTGGGCGGCTCCGCCCTGGCGCTGGCGGGCCTGCTCCTGGGCCGCCGTGACGGCCATGGCTGGCGCGTGCTCAGCGGTGTGACGCTCGCCCTGCTGCTTCAACAGGGCCTCACCGGCTTCGGGCCCCTGTCCGCGGTGGTGCGCGCGCTGGGCGTGCGCACCCGCCGGGAGATTGACCTGGAGAAGTTCGCCATCAAGGCCCTGCGCGGAGACTTCGAGCGCATCCCCAACGACGGGGGGCCGCTGGCTCGCGCCAACGCCGCCCTCGTCGCCGCGCAGTCCTGAAGCTGAAGCGCGCTTCCTGGATCCGACGACGACCCCGGGTGCCTGAGCGTCAGTGCACCAGGGGCGTCGTGTAGCCGCCGCCCAGTGATGGCATCAGCGAGAAGCTGGGCGCGGTGGCGACCGCCTTCTTGCCGGTGTCCTTCTGGTCGAAGAAGCCATTGAGGCCGGCGACGCCGATGGAGAAGTTCGTCACCCAGCCCTCGTCAGGCTTGCCGGCGGCGGCCTTGATGTCGAACGGCCGCGCGAAGTGCAGCCGCAGGAGCAGGGGCCCCAGCGACAGGTTGAAGCCGATGACGGCGTTGAGGACGCGGTGGTCCCAGAGGTCGTGCGTCCCGTCACCCACGCCGCCCGCGTCGATGGCCGCGATGGCCTCCAGGTCGCTCAGGAAGGCCACCCGGATGATGTCGTTGAGGGGCAGCTGCGCCTCCAGCGTGGAGTAGACGAAGTGCTGGCCCAGCAGCCACTCCTCGTCGCCGAAGTTCACGCCGCGCAGGGTGTCGAAGCTGGACAGGTAGTAGGAGCGCGCGTACCGGCCGCCCACCGTGCTGCCCGCGCCCAGGCGGATGAAGATGTTGCTGCGGCCGTAGATGGGGAAGTACCGCTCCATGTCCAGGCGCATGTTGCCGTACGCCTGCCCATCGAAGGGCTGCAAGCCGGCGGTGGCCTCCAACAGGATGGAGCTGCCCGCGAGCGGGCCCGTCGCGTAGTGGTACTTCAGGCTGTCGTAGCCGATGCGGCCGCTCAGCTCCGTCTGGAAGCGGATGTGCTGGTTGTCGGCCCGCCACGCGGACAAGAGCTCCAGGTTCGCCTCGTTGCGCTCCGGGAACGCCAGGTAGAACTCGTTGAAGTCGTCCAGGAAGTACTTCGTGCCACCGAGGCTCAGGTCGCCCTGCACGTAGAAGAAGGTGCTGAGCGGGTAGCGCAGGCTGCCCAACGCGCCGAAGTAGCGCTCCGACGAGATGAAGAACGGCCGCTGCTCCGGGGGCAGGTCGTCGAACGTCTTGTCGATGCGGAAGCGCAGCGACTGGAAGATGCCGCCGCCCCAGGTCGTGCGCTTCTCGTCGTTGATGTACAGCAGCAGGCCGTCCGTCAGCTCGAACGAGCCGTACACCGCCAGCGACAGGACCATCTGGTGGTCGCGCAGCCGGTCCGACGCGGACGCGAACACCTGGCCCACGAAGCCGCCGCCGCCCGCGCCCGCGAAGCCGAAGATGGGCCCCAGCTCGATGTTCTCGCGCGTGAAGGGCCGGTACGCCAGCGCGTCCGTGAGCGGCCGCAGCGCCATGGGGGAGGGCGGATCCGCCTGCGGCTCCTTCGGGTCCTCCAGCGACAGCATGCGCGGCGGGCGCAAGAGCGACGGCTTCCGCTCACCGGACATGTGGAAGAGCATCCACAGGCCGCCGTCGGGGCCGGGGCCGGGTTCGAAGACGCCCGTCGTCAGGTCGGTGCGCCGCACGATGCGCCCGTCCGCGAGCCGCTCGTGCAGATCGGAGCTGCTCTGGTTGTAGGCCACGAAGAACAGGCGCCCGTCCGCCAGCGCGATGGGATCCGACTCGTCGCGCTCCTCGCTGGTGAGGCGCTCCGCCTGACCCGCGGGCGCGTCCGGCTTCACCCGGAAGAGGTTGTACTTGCGGTGGGACGTGGCGTCGGACGTGTAGATGATGCCGGAGGGGCCCCACGTGAGCTGCCGCTCGGCGAACACGTCGTGGGTCAACTGCCGGGGCTTCGCGTCCGTGCCCTGCGACAGGTCGATGACGTACACGTCGCGCAGGCCTGAATCATTGATGCCGATGAACGCGAGGAACTTCCCGTCCGGGGAGAACGCCGGCGAATAGATGGCCAGCACGCCCTGCCTGTCGATGCGGTACTCGCGCCGGTCGCCCACCTCCAGCTTCACGGTGAGACCCACCTCCCGCCCGATGCCGGTGCGGATGGCGGAGCGCCGGACCAGCACGTCCGTGGACTTGCGCTCCTGCAGGTGCACGTAGTCCTGCACGTACAGCACGTCGCGGCCGGTGCGCTCCGCCACGAACGCGAGCTTGTCCTTGGTCAACGCGAAGTTGCGGCCGGACACCGGGTGTAGGGACTCCACGCCCGGCACGCCGTCGCCCGCGACCTTCACATTCTTCTCCGGCGAGCGCGGATCGATGAGGTACAGCCGGCTCTCGCCCGTCTCCGGCACGATGGTGCGCAGGGCCAGCACGTTGCCGTCCGGGCCGCTGGTCATCGCGGTGACGATTCCGGGCGTCTCGCCCAGCGAGTCCAGCGCGGGCCCCGTCTGCGCCGAGTCCAGGTACGTCTTGAACGAGCGGCGCTTGAGCCAGTTCTCGAAGCGAGCGGAGATGCGCTTCGGATCATCGCCCGTCAGCCGCTCCAGCAGCTCCTCGAACTTGAGCGACGGCGCATCGCGCGAGCCGCCCACCAGCCGGGGCGCCTCCTCCAACAGGCGCTGCGTGATGCCCGCGCCGTATTCCTCCTCCAGGAAGGCCACGCGCGCCTGACCGACCTTGTAGATCCACAGGAAGCCGTACGGCCCGGGGGAGAAGAAGTCGAGGAACGCGTACCCCCTCATCAGGTCCGGGTTGACCAGCAGGTCCCGCACCATCATCTCCGCCTCGGGATCCAACCCGCGCTTGGCGTAGAACTCGGCCAGACCTTCGATGAACCACAGCGGGTAGCCGCCCAGCGGATCCCCGAACACCTTGGCCTGCTCCGCCACGGTGCGCACCTTCTGGATGGTGAACTGGTGCGCCAGTTCGTGGGTGCTGATCTCGTCGAACAGGTGGTGGTCGCCCAGGTACGGCAGCGACAGCTTCAGGTCCTCGGTGCTGGTGACGCCCAGCGTGCCCTCGGAGACCGCGAACACGTTCGTCTGGAGGAACTCCGCGTAGCTGCTGTAGAGGATGTACGGGAACGTCTCCGTGGGGACGTACTTGAACTGGTCCACCAGGTACCGGTACGCCTCCTCGACGATGGGGGCGGCGCGCTCGGCCACCGCGCGCTCGCGCTCGTAGAAGTAGAAGCGCACGCCGCCCGTCTTCGCGCCCAGGTCCTTCGCGTAGGTGTAGTTGAAGCCGCCGTCGGCGCTGCCCAGCAGCAGGGGGGAGCCGGAGAAGGTGGTACCGCCGTCGTTGCCCACCATGCCCGCGAGGGCACCCGCGTCACCCGCCGTGCCGCCGTCCGCCAGCGCCACCACGCCCGGGGGCGGGATGCCGCCATCCTCCAGGCCGACGACGGTTTGTGGCCCGCTGCCCGCGTCCGCCGTGCCTCCGTCGGCGGAGACGCCCGCCGCCAGGGCGTTGCCCGGGCCCGGGGGCGCCGACGTCACCTGTCCGGAAGGGGTGACCTCCGGGCCGCCCGGGGGCGCCTGCGTGTTGCCCGTCTGCGGGGACACGGTGGGCCCCTGGGGCAGCGCGCCGCCCTGGGTGCCGGGCGGTTGATCATGCGCGGTGCCCGCGCTGGGTTTGGCCAGACCGGCGGCCGCAGGGCCCACGAGGATGTCGATGTGCCGCCACTCGAACTCGTAGCTGTTCACGGGCGTCTTCCCCGCGCGACGGGGGACGACGAAGACCTGGGCGAGCGCGAGCTCCGGCAGGAGCAGGGCCAGCAGCACGGCGACCACGTGCGGACGGGGGTTCAAAAAGCACCTCGTAAGGCGAGGAGACAGGCGTATCAGGGGCCCGACAGGAGGCTCCCTCTCCCATCGGAAACGCACAAGCGGTTCATTTGTTTCTTTGCGTGACGGTGGACGTCAGGGGTGTTCACCCTCGGCACGCGGGAGGGGACTTGGCGCCGGTCGGCATCGCCCGGTATGGAGGAGGGAATGAACCGCCTCCCCCTCGTGGCCGCCACCGTGTTCCTCGCCGTCGGATGCGGCAATACCGACGATTCCGACAACAAAGCCGAGTGTCAGGTTGAAGCCATCGACCTGTCGGGTTGTGACCGCTCGACGCTGGCCGCCGTCCAGCCCGAAGGCATCTGGAACGCCAACATCGCGTTCGAGGACGGGTTCATCGGCCCGTCCACCATCCGCTTCTCACCCGGGGATCCGCTGCTCATCGGCCTGACGATGACGACGAAGCAGATCACCGGGGACACGTTCTACCTGGCCAGCGACGTGACGGGCTCGGATGGCGGCGCGGTGCGCTACGCGTTCTCCGGCTGCAGGGCGTCCAGCCCGGGAGAGGTGCTGGGCGTGGTGCGCGTCTGCGTCAACGGGGCGAAGACGCGCCAGGGCACGTTCACCGCCACGCGCGTGGTGCGGCGCGAAGGCGAGGCGGAAGCCGACCGCGTGGAGCTGCTGGGGGAGATTGCCCTTCCGGGAGGCCGGCCCACGGGCGTGGTGGTGGCGGGCGGCTACGCGTACGTGACGGCGCGCGAGGAAGGCCTGGTCGTCTACGACGTGAAGGACCCCGCGCACCCCACGCTCGCGTCCAAGCAGAAGTTCGGCGCGGAGGTGTTCACCACCGCCCTCGTGTCCGGCTCGACGCTCTTCGTGGGGACGTATGACAGGGGCCTGCGCCTCTGTGATTTGACGGCCGACCCCGCGGTCCCGAACTGCGGCAAGACGTTCCTCTCGGAGGCGGCGACGCCGACGCGCGTGGACGCGCTGGCGAAGGATGGAAACCTGCTCTACGTGGCGTCGCCCACGCCCCGCTCGGACGTCATCATCCTGGATGTGACGCAGCCGCTCGCGCCGACGCTGGTGGTGCGCTACGCGGTGGAGGGCACGAGCGTCACCGCGGGCGAGTACCCCTACGCGCTGTCGGTGCTGGACAACCGCCTGTACGTGAGCAACTGGAGCTACGGCGTCTCGGTGACGGACGTCACCGACGTGCTGACGAAGAAGGCGCCCAAGCTGATGGGTCGCTACTCCGGGTTCTCCACCAGCGCCCTGGCCGTGGGGAAGGTGGGCGCCGCGACCGCCGTGTACGAGGGCTCGGACGCGTGGGGCTCCTCGGTCCTGGCGCTGGACGCCACCAACCCGGAGGCCATCGTGCAGCGCGACGAGCTGGCGCTGCGCAAGGAGGCCTCCCTGGGGGGCATGACGCTGTCGGGAACCACGCTCTACGTGGCCAACTACCAGGACGGACTGCGCGCGTACGACGTGTCCACGCTGGGAGTGATGAAGCCCTCCGGGTACTTCAACACCTGGAGCGAAGGCGACGCGCGCCGAGGGCTGACCTACTTCGAGGGCCTCCAGGGCGTTCACGTCGCGGACGGGCTGGTGTATGGGTGGGACACGACGCGCGGGCTGCTCATCTTCCGCCACACCCCGTGACTGACGCCAAGGCTGCATCATGACCCAGGTGAACGGATGTGGTCGTTGTCAGACCCTGCCTGAGCCGCCCGAAGGACCGGGGCGGCTCTTCCTGTGGCCCCCGCTGGGCCACAGCCTGGGCAAGCTGGTGGCGCACCTGCGCGAGGCGGGCGGGGCCTACCAGCTTCGCACCGACGCGCACTGTGTCGTGGTGGGGCTGGGGAA
>NZ_RAWI01000467.1 GCF_003612125.1 Corallococcus praedator | reverse complement strand
GGCCGGCGAGGAGGCCCGGGACGGCTCGGGGGTGGGCTCCGCCGTCTTGCAGGCGGCGCCAAGGACACAGGAGGCAGCGAACAGGGCCAGACGCTTCACAACGTTCTCCAACGCGAACGAGGGGTGGGGTTCTATCGGCGCGCATCAACGCCCGACCTGCCAGGGCATTCCAGCGGCATCTGCACGCGAACGGCCATGACGCCCCGCGCTGTCCACCATTTGAAGCAATCCGACAGCCGGAAACGACGACGCCCCGCGAGCCGCCCTTTCCGTGGGGAAGGGGCCTCGCGGGGCGCCAGGGACTCCGGGCGGAGCGGGAAGGTCAGTCCTTGCCGAGCATCCCGTCGCGGAGGCCGTCATCCACCGGGTCCTTGCCCAGCCACACGGAGAAGAGCGCGTCCGCGAAGTCCTTGCCCTCCACGTCGATGGACTTCTCCTTCGTTTGCACGGTGGTGCCCTTGCCCGGCACGTAGGTGAGGATCAGCTCCTCGCCTTCCTTGATCTCCGCGGGGATGGCGGCCTTGAAGGTGTCCAGGCGGGCCTGGAGCTTGGGCAGGTTCGCGCCGGCGTTCTTCTTGAAGCCGTTCTCGATGGCCTCGGTGATCTGCTCCTTCTTCAGGTCGCGCTTCATGAACATGCGCACGCGCTTGATCTCATCCGCGTTGAGGACGGCGGCGGCGTCCTTCGACGGCGTCTCCAGGTACAGGCCCACGGTGTAGACCTTGAAGATGGCCTTCTTGCGCAGGCCGACGCCGTTGAGCTTGAGCTCCTTGCCTTCCACCGTCGCGGTGTCGGGATACTTCACCCCGGCGATCTCCTTGGCCATCACGGGCGCGGCGAGGGTCAGCGACAGCAGCACGGCGGTCAGCGTCTTCTTCATGGAATGCCTCCAGGTTGTCCTGCGCAATGTCGACGGCAGCCTACCCGTGCATCTTCACGAAGTGATCCATGAAGGACGTCAGCGTTTTGACGTCCTGCGGCGAAACCGCGTTGTATTGCGACACGCGGATGCCTCCAGCGGTGCGGTGGCCCTTGAGGCCCACCATGCCGGACTGCTTCGCCTGGGCGATGAAGGCCGCATCCAGCTCCTCCGTGGGCAGGTGGAACACGACGTTCATCACTGAACGGGACTCGCGCTCCACGGGGGCCCGGTAGAACCCCGGATTCCGGTCGATGGCGCCGTAGAGGTCGTCCGCCTTCTCGCGGTTGCGCTTCTCCAGTGCGGGCAGGCCGCCCAGCCCCTTCACCCACTGGAGCACGTTGCGCACCAGGTAGATGGCCAGCGTGGGGGGCGTGTTGTAGAGCGAGTTGTTCTCCGCGTGGGTGCTGTAGCGGAAGTACTTGGGGATGTCCTTGCGTCCCTTCGCGATGAAGTCCTTCGCCGCGATGATCAGCGTGACGCCGGAGGGCCCCAGGTTCTTCTGCGCGCCCGCGTAGATGAGCGCGAAGCGGCTCACGTCGGTGGGCTTCCACAGGAAGTCGGAGCTCATGTCCGCCACCAGCGGCACGCGGCCCACGTCCGGGAAGGTGTGCCACTGCGAGCCGAAGATGGTGTTGTTGCTCGTCAGGTGGACGTAGGCGGCCTGGGGGTCGAGCTGCAGCTCGGACTGCTTCGGGACGCGCTGGTAGCGCTTGTCCGCCTGCACGGTGGTGGCCGCGACGCGGGGCGAGCCGTAGTACTTCGCCTCGTCCAGGGCCTTCTCGCTCCAGACGCCCGTCATCAGGTAGTCGGCGGAGGCGCCCGGGGTGAGGAAGTTCATCGGCACCTGGGCGAACTGCTGGGACGCGCCGCCGGTGAGGAACAGCACCTGGTGCGTGTCCGGGATGCCCAGCAGCTGCGTGAGCAGCGCGACGGCCTCGTCGTGGACGCCCTCGTAGTCCTTGCCCCGGTGGCTGTGCTCCATGACGGACATGCCGGTGCCGTGGAAGTCGAGCAGCTCATCCCGGGCCTGCTCAAGGGCCGGCAGGGGCAGACCGGCGGGACCGGCGTTGAAGTTGATGACGCGCATGGCGGGACCTCACGGTGGGAAACGACGTCCCCCCATTCTTCCCCCCGACCGGGCCCTGGAGGCCAGCGCGAAGCGTCATGCCCGGCTGCCTCCTGTTGGAGGGCAACGTCGCCCGCCGGGCCGCCCTACCCCGCCGGTCGCAGGACCAGCCCGTCCTTCGCGAAGCGCACCACCTCCGCGTGGACGTCCCCGGCGGCCATGCCGGTGGCCTGGGCGACGGCCTCCTCGGACAGGCCCTCCACGGCCATCTTCAGCACCAGCAGCGCGGGCGGCGTGGCGGCCATGTAGTAGGTCACCAGCGCTTCCGGGTGGCGCCACAGGAGCGCCAGCTCATCACCGGCGGCAGGCTGGACGGCGCCGTCCTGGGCGCGCACGAAGGCGCAGAGCCGGTAGGGCTGCTCCAGCACCGCCAGCGTGGGGTTGGGCGTCAGGCGCTCCACGCTTTCGGGAAGGGCTTCCTCGGAGGCGAACACCGCGAAGTCCGTCCACTCGAAGCGCGCCAGCGCGGGCAGGAACGGAGGCAGCCCCTGCGCCTGCGTGGCGTCCGCGACGAAGGGGGCGAAGCCCTCGCCCAGCCGGTTGAGTTCGTAGTGCCGCGCGGGCCGGGTGCGCGTGTAGCCCTCCACCAGCGCATCCCACGCGGCGGCCGTCACCGCCTTGCGCGTGAACGGGAAGAGCTTCTCCAGCGTGGAGCGCACGTGGCCGCGCACGAACTGGCCGTAGAGCGCCATCCGCTCAGGGGCGACGTCCCAGCCCGGGTGCGACGCGGACAGCTTCGACAGGCCCTCCGCGCCGGGCGGGCCCGAAAGGTACGCGTCCATGCTGTCGAAGAAGTGCTTCAGCCCGGGCTTCATCGCGACGCCTCCGCCAGCACGCCGCGCGCCAGGTCGGCCTCGTCCAGCACGGCGTCCAGCGACGGGATGGCCTGATCCCATTCGATGAGCGTGGACACGGGGCCGGTGCGCTCCAGCGTGTAGCGGTACAGCGCCCACACGTCGTCGCAGACGCGGTCGCCGTGCGTGTCGATGAGGACCTTCTCCCCCACGTCATGGCCGGCCAGGTGCACCTGCACCACGCGCTCCAGCGGCAGCGCGTCCACGAAGGCGCGCGGGTCGTAGCCGTGGTTCGTCGCGTTGACCCAGACGTTGTTCACGTCCAGCAGCAGCCCGCAGTCCGCGGCCTCCACCACCTGGCGCAGGAAGTCCGCCTCCTGGAGCGTGCCGCCCGGCATGGCCGCGTAGTAGCTGGGGTTCTCCAGCAGGAAGGGGCGCTCCACGCGCGCCATCACCTCGCGCACGCGCGGCACCACGTGCTCCACCGCTTCCTCCGTGAAGGGCAGCGGCAACAGGTCATGCAGGTGCACCCCGCCCAGGCGCGAGTAGCACAGGTGGTCGGAGAAGAACGGCGCGTCCAGGCGCTTCACCAGCGCGGCCAGCCGGGTGACGTAGTCGTCGTCCAGCGCATCCGGCCCGCCGATGTTCAGCCCCACGCCGTGCGGCAGGAGCGTCCAGCGCTCGCGGCACGCGTCCAGGGCGCGCTGGGAGCGGCCCCCCAGGGACAGGAAGTTCTCCGGGATGATCTCCACCCAGTCCAGCTTCCGGGTCGTGCGCGGCAGCGCGTCGTAGAAGTCGCGGCGCAGTCCGATGCCCGCCCCCAGCGGCTTCAACCCATGGCGGTGTGAGTAGCGGGGGGACATGCGCGAAGCCTCCTGGGCACGGGGAAAAACAACACGGGCGGCAGGAAGGAGTCTTCCCACCGCCCGCGAGCAAGGGAGGGACCCGGCTTCCGGGCCCTCCGCTGGCGATGACTACTTCTTGTGGCTGCAGGAACCCGCGCCGCAGCTGCCCTCGGCGCCCTTCTCCGGCGTGGCGGCGGGGGCCGCGGCGCTGCAGCTGCCCTCGGCGCCCTTCGCCTCGGCCGGCTTCGCGCTGCAGTTGGCCTCGGCGGCCTTCTCGGACGAAGCGGCCTGCGTGCCCTCCGCGCCCTTCGTGGAGGCACAGCCGGTGGCCAGCGCGCCGAGGGAGAGGGTGCCGACAACCGCTGCAAGAGCCTTGACGTTCATGTGTTGCTTCCTTTCGTACCGCGGGGGTGTGACTACGGTGAAAAACACTTACGGCTTGAACTGCGTGGAGCCCCAGGCGTCGACGGTGACGTCCGCCTTCTCGCCCACCTTCAGCAGCAGCGCTTCGGTGCGCTGGATGCCGTAGGCCTCCACGGGAATCTGGAACTTCGCGCGCACGCGCAGCAGCTCTCCGGCCGCGCGGTGCTTCGTCTCCGCCGTCTCCTGCAGGTACGTGGCGGTGACCTCCACCGGCTCCTCGTGCGTCACGCCGTGGATGCTGAAGGTGCCCTTCGTCTTCACCGTCACCGGCTTCGCGTTGGCGAGCGGCGCGGGCAGGGCGACGTCCTTGAACTCGAAGACGATGTCCGGGAACTTCGCCGCGTCCAGCCAGCGATCATTCTGCAGGTGGCCGTCGCGCGTCTCGTTGCCCGTCTTGATGGACTTCACCGGGACCTGGAAACGGCCACTGGCCTTTGAATCCTTTACCTCCACGCGGCCCTTCACCTGGTTGGACAGGCCGTTGATGACCTCCAGCGGCGCGTCCAACACGAACATGACCGTGTCGCGACCGTTCGGGTCGTTGAAGACGAAGCTCTTCACGGCGGCGGAAGTGGGGGCTGGCTCGGCGGCGGACGCGGACAGCGACAGCACGGAGGCGAGCATGAGTGCGCTGCGGAACATGGCGGACCTCATCTACGGAAGCCGCGGACCTCGCGGATGCATGCGTTACGCGACACCCGCGCGGCCGGTTACAGCGCCGCCCTTTTTCCAGGTGTTCACCCCGCGTCATCCGAGGACCGCCCACCGTCCACCGCTTCACGCAAGCCACTGTCCGGGGCAGCCTGGAGCTTGACGCCCCCCGGGTCAATCCGGACGCCGAGGCGGTCTAACAAAGTTCCCAGGTCGGAGAAAGCCGGAACTGAAAGCTGGTGGGAGAGCAGCGCGTCGAAGAGGGGTTCACCGGCGACGGTGTCCACGGCGGCGCCAAAGCCCGCGAGCGAGGACGTGGGGCCTTGTGTGGCCAGCAGCTCCAACACGTCCTCCAGCCGGGCGCGGTTGTGCGTCACGCGGCGCAGCTCCAGGTCCAGCCGCAGCGCGAAGAAGGCGCCGGTCCAGTAGACGCCCCGCCAGTCGCCTTCGCGCGCGACGACCTCCGCCATGGTGCGCGAGCCCGCGGCGGACTGGCCGCGCGCGAAGCCGTCCGTGAGCTCCTGCCACGCCTGCCGCGGCGTCTGGCGGCCGGAGCGGGCGCGGGCGACCTCCGTGTAGTAGGTGGCGAGCCCCTCGGTGAGCCACGCCACGCGCGGCATCAGCGTGGGGTGCGTCAGGTGGAGCATCTCGTGAACGGCGATCCAGTCGCGTCTCAGGGCCTCCGCGGTGGTGTCCTGGCCCACGAGGATGGAGATGCTGGGCGGAGAGCTCCACTGGACCATGCCGAAGAGGGCGGGCTCTTCCGCGCCGGGCACGGGCACGACGCGCACGGTGATGCGCGGATGCGGGAACGTCCTGCGCACGGTGATCACCTCGCGCGCGGCCTGGGCGAGCCAGTCGCAGACCTCCCTGTCCGACAGGTGCATGAAGCGCCCCAGCAGCGCGACCTCCAGCACGGCGTCACCGACGTTCGCCTCGCACCGCCGGCCCCCGAAGCCATGGAAGCCCGAGTCCACCAGGTCCTCGCCGCGCAGGCGGTAGAGGCCTGCGTCGTCCGGGAGCCAGGGCAGGAGCGCGTCCGTCCTGGACACCATGAAATCCACGCGCAGGTCGGGCGTCACCACACGGGGGCGCAAGAGGTACGCGCGACCGGCCACGTGCCATGCGTCCTTCTCCCCGACGCCGGAGAAGAAGGAGCGCTCACCGCCGCGCGAGGGGGACTCCAGCGGATAGAAGTAGCGCAGGAAGCGCGTTCCGGAAGGGACATGCAGCTCGCCGCCGTGCAGGCGCAGGGCGCGGGAGGAGCCGTCCTTGCGCACGGCCCAGACGGTGTCCACGCGCTCCGGCTGTCGGAAGAGGAAGTCGCGCGGGGATGAGGGCAGGAGGACGATCTCCACCCCCAGTCCCCGCTGGGGCTCGCGCGTGTACGTGACGTAGTAGCGCAGCGCCGCCGGATCCCTTCGGGGCAGCGCGGGACGCGTGCCGGCGCATGCGCCCAGGGTGAGCGCGAGGAAGAGGAGCACCGCCCGAGGCACCATCGCTTTCAAGGCATCCACGCGGCACCGCCTCCCGTTGTGTCCGCTTCGGAGGAGAGGACCCCACGACGTGCCCCATGTCGTCCAGCCCATTGTGTCGACGCGGGAGGACGAGCGTCTGGCGGCGGGCTCGCTCACTGACGGCAGCACGAGGACTGCGCGGTCAGCCCCGGGCCGACTTCTTCCGCGCGGGCCGCGACGGAGGAACGGTTGCATCCGCGCGCTTCGGACTCCGGTCCTCATCCCGCACCACAGGCCCGCTCCCCTCCCCTGCCTCCCGCACCGG
>NZ_RAWI01000466.1 GCF_003612125.1 Corallococcus praedator | reverse complement strand
CCCCCAACCTCTATGACCTGCCGCGCCCCGTGCTGGACGCACGTCTGGCCGACTGGGGCTTCAGCCCCCAGTACCGTGAGCGCGTGTGGACGGGGCTGTACCGCGACGGGGTGACGGCGCTGGGCGACGTGACGGGCCTGCGCCCGGACCTCCAGGCCGTGCTCCAGGAGCGCGCGCGGCTGGGCCACCTCTCCACGCACCATGAGAGCTTCAGCAGCGACGACCTCACCCACAAGCTGCTCTTGCGCCTGCACGACGGACAGACCATCGAAACGGTGCTGATGCGTTTCAAGGGCCGCGCCACCGTGTGCGTGAGCACGCAGGCCGGGTGCGCCATGGGCTGCGTCTTCTGCGCCACCGGACAGATGGGCCTGTCGCGCCACCTGACGCCGGGCGAGGTGGTGGGCCAGGTGCTCCACGTCACGCGCATCCTCAAGGCGCGGGGAGAGACGCTGCGCAACATCGTGCTCATGGGCATGGGCGAGCCCCTGCACAACTACGACAACACGATGGCCGCGGTGGACATCCTCGTGGACCCCAAGGGGCTGGCGCTCGCGCCGCGCTTCATCACCCTGTCCACCGTGGGCGTGGTGCCCGGCATCCTCCGGCTGGCGGACGAGGCGCGCCCGGTGCAGCTCGCGGTGAGCCTCCACGGCGCCACCGACGCGGAGCGCTCCGCGCTGGTGCCCGCGGGACGGCGCTGGCCGCTGAATGAACTGATGGACGCGTGCCGCTACTACGTGGCGAAGCGCAAGCGGCGCATCTTCTTCGAGTGGACGCTCATCGCGGGCCGCAACGACACCGCCGAGCACGCGCACCCTCTGGGCGCGCTGCTGCACGGGATGGACGCGCACGTGAACGTCATCCCGCTCAACCCCACCGTGGGCTACGACGGCGGACCCAGCGTGCCGGACGCGGTGCGGGCGTTCCAGGACGTGCTCACCTCCTACGGGGTGCCCAGCACGGTGCGCCAGCGCAGGGGCATCGACATCGACGCGGGCTGCGGCCAGCTCAAGGCCGCCGTGGAGCGCAAGCCCCGCCGCCCCCTTCCCGTCGCGTCCTGAGCAACCCGCCGGAGCGCGCGGGGTCGCTCGACACACCCGGACACGTCCATCCGACCTGACGTGTCACCCCCCTCCAGTAGCGTCCGCCCCGCCCCCACGTACAACATCACGTGTGGGCCCCCGCGCATTTCCATGGCCCCTTGCATGGCACTGGCTCGTGGGCACATTCTTCACGACGGCTTCCACGCAACCCCAACGGCTTTCCCGGAGGAGGTGGGCATGCTTTCCATCCAGGAGCACGGCACGGTGGAAGAGGCGAGCAGCAATCTGCTCGACTTCATCCTCATCCCCGACAACTGGCTCGAGCAGGCGGCGCCGCAGCCGGAGGGTTCCTCCTCGTGGCCTGCGTCGGACATGCAGTACCAGCGGCGCGTGGGCACCCTGCGCATCTGCGCGTCGGTGGACGTCGCGCCGTCCCTCGACGTCACGCTCCACATCGCGTTCCGCGCGCCGGGGCTCACGCCCATCAAGGCGGCGGACCACCTGGAGAGCTTCCTCAAGCAGCGCCTGCCGCTGACGCCCAACAGCGAGTGGCAGGTGGAGGTGGATGATCGCCGGTGGATCCACTTCTCGCGCCGCTACGCGGGCACGCACCTGCTGGCCTGAGGCCCGGGGCCCACGCCGCCCGCGCGCCTGCCGCGTCGCCTACAGCGACAGCCGGTGGTGCCGCAGCGGCTGGGCCACGTTCTTCACCGGCGTCTCGGTGAGGGGCCCGACCTGGAGCTTTCGCACGAAGGGCTCCTGGGACGTCTTCAGCGCTTCGTGCACGCTCTGCATCACCAGCGTCTCGCGGAAGCCTGCCAGGGACTGGAGCCGCGCGGCCTGGTTCATCCCGCTGGAGAAGGCCGTGTAGTTGCGGTTGGGACCGAAGAGGCCGCAGTTCGCGGTGGCCAGGTTCACGCCCACCGCCACGCCCAGCCCGGGCAGCCCCACCCGCTGACACAGGGCGGACACTTCCTCGCGCGCGCCCAGTTCCGCGGTGAACGCCTGGATGTCGCACGCTGCGCGCACGGCGGCCTCCGCGCGGCGCACCCGGTCCGTCTGGAAGAAGGGCGGGCCGAAGAGGCCGATGACGCAGTCGCCCACCATCTTGTCGAACACGCCGCCGTGCGCCCAGATGCAGTCCACGGCGCGCGCGCTCCATTCATCCACGAAGCGGGCGATGCTGCGCGGGCTGTCGAAGCCCTGCTCGCAGATGCGCGTGAAGCCGTTGATGTCCGCGAACAGGATGCCCACCTCCTGCTCCTGCGCCCGCAGGTGCCGCGCGTAGTCCGGGTCCTCCAGCAGCGCGTTGATGGCCTCCGTGGAGAAGAACTGCGACAGGTGGATGCGCTCGCGGTTGTAGTCCAGCAGGCGCTGGCTCAGCGTGGAGGCCAGCACGCGGATGAGGTCCATCGCATACGCGGAGAAGCCCTCGTTGTTCCAGACGACGATTTTTCCCAGGGGCTCGCTGCGCGCCCCCGCGGAGATGAGCACCGCCTCCGTGGTGCGCCCGTCGAACAGGCGCTTGAGCACGCCCGCGTCGCCGTGCAAGAGCCGCGTGCCGTGCTGATGCAGCAGCGTCTCCAGCGGGGCGCTGGGCTGCTCTCCGCTCTCGTATTCGAGCTGCCCGTGGCGGTAGGTGCGGTAGTGCAGCACGTGCGGCTGCACGGCGTCGCGGTAGAGCAGGAGGAAGCCCGGCAGGCGGACGCGCTGCGCCAGCGTGCGCACCGCCTGATCCATGCCCGCCTCGAAGACGGGATTGGCCAGGTGCTCGTTGCACTGGAGGATGACCTGGTGCTTCTCCGACGCGGTGTGGACCAGCATCAGCACCGTGTCCAGCTCCTCCGCCAGCGTGTCCAGCGTGCGCAGCTGGCGGGCGCGGGCCTCCGCGTCGCCGGGCGCTCCCGCGAAGAGCAGGCCCAGCGTGCCCACCGGGGAGCCCGCCACGTCCAGCGTCTGGATGACGAGCGTGTGGCCCTCATGGGCGCGCACGCCCGCGGCGCCCGTCAGCAGCGAGCCCGGGAAGACGCCGCCCCAGTCGCCCTCGCTCCAGGTCTGCTCCACCAGCTCCTCGTCGCGCGTGGTGAGCGCGATGGCGCGCGCGCCGGTGTGCGAAAGCAGCACGGGGAAGCAGCGCCGGAAGCACTGGGCGAGCGTTTCACGCTCCCGGAGGCTCTCCTCCAGGAGGTCGTCCGCGACACGCCCGAGCTGGCGCAGGAAGCGGTACTCCTCCAGGGACAACTCAGCGGGTGGGGCGATGGGCGCGGGGGTCATGTGCGCCCCTTGTACCGCCGCCCGTGGGCCCTGTCACAGGGCCGGAGTGTGCTTCGTGCCGCCCACCACCACCCCGCCTTCCACGTCGATGAGCCAGTAGCCCTCGTGGCCCGCCTGGGTGGAGGACCCGGCGCCGAACAGGTGGGGCCGCTCCGGGGTGGCCGGGTGGTGGTAGCGCTGGTGGATGTGGCCGTGGAGCACCGCGAAGCGCGGGCCCGGCAGCAGCTTCAAGAGGGCGTCCGCGTCGTGCAGGCCATGGTACCAGCCGTCCGCGTGGTCGGAGGCATTGCGCGGCGCGTGGTGCACCACCACCAGGATGGCGCGCCCGTCCAGGCGTGAGTCCGTCAGCAGCGCGGCCAGCCCTTCGAGCTGCGCGGGCCCGACGGAGCCGTAGGACAGCCCGGGCGTCGGCAGGGGCCGCGCCGAGCACAGCCCCACCACCGCGGCGCCCTCCCCCACCAGCCGCACGAAGGGAAAGGCGCCCTCGCGGCGGTACTCCGGAAGGTCGCTCTCCAGCAGGTGGCCGAAGTGCTGGGCGAAGCGGCCGCTCTGGTGGGCCCCCGGGGTGAAGACGTCGTGGTTGCCCGGGATGACGGTGCAGCGCGAGGGCGTCTGGACCAGGGGGCCCAGCGCGGCGCGGGCGGCGCGGAACTCCCCCTCCAGCGCGTAGGCGGTGAGGTCGCCGGAGAGGATGAAGTGATCCACCCCGGGCGCCTGTCCCGCGCGGGCGATGGCGGAGAGCGTGTGCTGCGCGTGGCGGTAGGCCTTCGCCCGTCCGCCGGCCGTCAACTCGACGAGGGCCACCCAGCGGCGCCAGCCCAGCTTGTGCAAGGGCAGGGCGAAGTAGTCCTCGGTGATGTGGACGTCGGAGCAGTGCAGGAAGCGCATGGACGGGGTCACACGGAAGGGAACGCCAGGAGGCGGCGGGGCATTCTCTCCCAGCCCGCCGGGGGAGGAAGTTATGGTCGCGCCCACGATGAGAGGACGTTTCGCGCCCAGCCCCACCGGGCGGATGCACCTGGGCAACATCCGCAGCGCGCTGCTGGGCTGGCTCCAGGCCCGGGCCGCGGGAGGCGCGTTCCTCCTGCGCATCGAGGACCTGGACCGCGCGCGCTGCAAGCCCCAATTCCTGGAGGACCTCTACGCGGACCTGCGCTGGCTGGGCCTGGACTGGGATGAGACGCCGCTGGTGCAGAGCGAGCGCGACGGCGTGTACCGCGAGGCCCAGGCGAGGCTGGAGCACGAGGGCCTCATCTACCCGTGCTTCTGCACGCGCGCGGAGATCGCCCGCGCGGCGAGCGCGCCCCACGGCCTGTCCGACGAAGGCCCGCGCTACCCGGGCACCTGCGCGCACCTCACCTCGGAGCAGATCTCCGAGCGCTCCCGCACGCGCGCCCCCGCGTACCGCTTCCGCGCCCGCCCCGGCGAGGTGCGCTTCACCGACGACCTGATGGGCCCCTACGTCCAGGACGTGCAGGCGCTGGTGGGGGACTTCGTGGTGCGCCGCAACGACGGCGTGGCCAGCTACCAGCTCGCGGTGGTGGTGGACGACGCGGACAGCCGCATCACCCACGTGCTCCGGGGGGATGACCTGCTGCCCTCCACGCCTCGGCAGCTCCAGCTGTACGAAGCGCTGCGCCTGCCCGCGCCCGACTTCCTCCACGTGCCGCTGGTGATGGGCGAGGACGGCAAGCGGTTGGCCAAGCGGGACGGGGCGTTCGCGCTGGCGGAGCTGCGCGCGCGCGGACGGGCCCCCGAGCATGTCCTGGGCCTGCTGGCCGCGTGGAGCGGCCTGGGTGATGGCAGCCCGGTGTCCCTGCCCTCGCTGGTCGCCCGCTTCAGCAGGGACGTGCTGCCGCACGCTCCGGTGGTGGCGCGCGAGTCACAGCTCCTCGATGCGCTAGGGCTGCGCTGAGACGGGCTGGCCGTCCGCCCCACCCTCCGGGGTGGAGCGGCCGTGTGGAAGTGAAATGAACGCGGTCAGGTGGTGCACACCTTCATCCCAGACACGTACGTCCTCGCCGTGACGACCGCGGCCGGGCGACACACGGAAACGAGGGTGCAAGTCCATGGCAACGATTGTCGAAAGCGAACGGGCCGGCGTCGTCAGGGAACGCTCCGGCGTCATCCCGGCCATTCCGGGCAGTGCGTCCAAGCTGAGCTGGGGGGCCATCTTCGGTGGCACCTTCGTGGCGCTGGGCGTGTGGATCCTCCTGTACACGCTGGGGCTCGCACTGGGCCTGTCGTCGGTGGATCCCGGCAACGCGGGC
The DNA here is from genome assembly GCF_003612125.1 of Corallococcus praedator. GTDB lineage: Bacteria > Myxococcota > Myxococcia > Myxococcales > Myxococcaceae > Corallococcus > Corallococcus praedator. The sequence continues at coordinate 1,021 of NZ_RAWI01000466.1, read as the reverse complement.
AGTGCGAAATCCGCGGGCATCTTCACCGGCATCTGGAGTGTCATCGTGCCGCTCGTCGCCCTCTTCGTGGGCGGACTGGTGGCCGCGCGCACCGCGGGCATCGTGGACAAGGCGGGAGGCGCGATCCACGGCGCGGTGCTGTGGGGCCTGACGACGCTCGCGGGCGTCATCGTCCTGGGCATGGTGCTGTCGTCGGTGATGGGCGCGGTGTTCAACGTCGGCAAGGCGGCGGTGGGCGCGGGTGGCTCCGCGGCGATGGGCGCCGTGACGGGAGGCGGCGATGCGGCGAAGACGTTCGGCCTGGATGCCAATGATGCGCTCGCGCCGGTGAACCAGCGGCTGCAACAGGAGGGCAAGCCCGCCATCACGGCGAACCAGTTGGAGGCGGCGACCAAGGACATCGTCACCGAGGGCGTGCGCCAGGGCCGCATGGACCGTGAGCTGCTGGTGAGCAACATCGCGCAGAACACCAACCTGTCGCGCCCGGACGCCGAGGACGTGGCCAACCGCGTGGAGCAGCAGGTGGATCAAGCCAAGGCGAAGGCCGGGCAGGTGGGCCAGCAGGTGCAGCAGGGCGCGCTGAAGGTGGCGGACCAGTCCGGCCGCGTCTTCTGGGGCCTCTTCGCCGGGCTCCTGCTGGGGCTCGTCGCGGCGGTGCTGGGCGCCACCCTGGGCGTCAGCCGCCGCCAGCGCATCCTCGGGGAGGGCGTGGTGGCGACCACCACGACCACCCCTCCGACGACGACGACGACGTCGCGTCGCGAGGTGTACCCGTAGTCTCGGGCGCTCGCGTGCATCCCCGCTTCACGGTGAACCCGTGAGGCGGGTATGACACGCGGGTGGCGCCCTCGCACCGCACCGTCCTCCACTGGTTCATCATCCCCGGCGTGAGCCTGGGCCTGCTGCTCCTGTGCGCGCTCGGTGCCTCCTGGCTCACGCGGTCCAACGAAGTCCCGGAGTCGCACGTCCTCGCGCCCGCGCCGTCCCCGGTTGCTGAACCCCGCGCACCGGTCCCCACGCC
>NZ_RAWI01000465.1 GCF_003612125.1 Corallococcus praedator | reverse complement strand
CCCCCGCTCCGTGTTCCCCCTGCAGGGGTGCGACTCAAGGTGCTCACCCTCAACGTGGCGCATGGCACGCCCTTCACCGTGCCGATGCCCTTCCTGCGCCGACGGGCGGCCTTGCTGGGCACGCTGGACGCGGTGGCGGCGCTGCTCGTCCGGGAGGCGGCGGACGTGGTGGCGTTGCAGGAGGCGGACCGCTCCAGCCTCTTCAGTGGACGGGTGGACCAGGTGGAGCGCATCGCCACCCGGGCCGGCTATCCGCACCTGCACCACGGCGTGCACTCGGGGGTGCCGGGGCTGTTCGCGCAGGGCACCGCGCTCTTGTCCCGCCACGCGCTGGAAGCGCGGGAGGCCGCGCACTTCGGCCGCGACCGGCGCGTGGACAAGGGCTACGTCGTCGCCACGCTCGCGGCGCAGGGCGGGCCCGGCCCCGACGTCGTGTCACTGCACCTGGATCCGTTCTCCGCGACCGTGCGCAGGAGGCAGGTGGACCGGCTCATCCAGGCCCTGCGCCAGCGGCCCGAGCGGCCCCGCATCGTGCTGGGCGACTTCAACGCGGAGGACGCGGGAGGCGACGGCCCCGTGGCGCGCCTGTGCGCCGAGCTGGGACTCCACACGCCGCACGAAGGCGAGCCCACCTATCCGGTGCCCCAGGCACGCCAGCGCCTGGACTGGGTGCTGGCCTCCGCCACGCTGCGCTTCACCCACTACGCGCGCCTGCCGGAAGCCGTCTCCGACCACCACGCGGTGGTGGCCGAGCTGACGGTGGCCGGACGCTGAAGCGCGCTCAGCCGAGCACGGCGACCAACTGCCGGCACTGCGCGAGCAGCGTGCCGTCCTGCGCCCAGAGCAGCTGGGACTCCTCGGTGTAGCCCTCTGCGGCCTGACGGGAGCGGCCGGTGCGCAGGTACTGCGTGTCCGGCGCGAGCCGCGTGAGGGGAAACGTCTGGAAGAACTGCACGGTGAAGTCCACCGTGGCGGCCGCGCGGAAGCCGTCCACCTGCGACAGCACCGACGGCGGATACGCGTCCATCAAGCCCACGCACAGGGCCGCGTCCAGCACCGTGGGGTCGCGCGGCCGCAGCCAGCCTCCCACCTCCGCCACCGCCGCGCCCGAGTACGGCGGTGAACCCACGCAGTAGCGGTACTCGAAGAAGCGGCAGAAGTCCGGCATGGGCACGTCATCGGGGACGGGCGTGAGCGTCTGCGGCGCCGGCACCTCCGGCATGACGAAGTCCTGGTAGCCCGGAGCCCCACCGCGCGCGGCGCCAAAGGTGGCCGTGGCCACGGCCACCACGACCCCGCCGCTCTCCACCCGCGCGGTGGCGTGGGTGACGAGCTTGCCGGCGCGCTCCAGGCGCGTGTGCACGTCCGCCACGCCCTCCACCGCGGGCGAGCAGAAGTGCACGGTGAGCGAGCGCACCGGACGCTTCGCATCGTTCAGGTGGTGCTCCAGCGCGCGCATCACCTGCCCCGCCACCACGCCCCCGTACGCGCCCCGGCCCTGATACCAGGCGGCCTCGTAACGCGAGCGGTAGTGCCCGGGGGCGAGCGGTTCGACGAGGGTCGCGACAAGGAAGGCGGCGGTCATGATGCACCGCATCCTAATCCCATCACCCCTGATAGGCCTCGTCCTGTTCGATGCGGCTGAGCACCCAGTCGAACTCGCCGGATGACACCCGCGCCTGGCAGTGCGTGCAGTGGCCCGCCATGTTGATGGACAGCGGGGCACCACACGACGGGCACTGCTTCTGGGTGTACGACAGGCCCTTCACGCCGCGTCCGCGGATCAGCGTCCAATACTCGCTGTAGGCCCGCTCCCGCGAGCGGCTGCCCCCGACGACCTTCTCATCCGGGTCGCGCAGCGTGTAGTCCAGGCTGCTGGCGTGCATGCGCAGGGTGACGGCGTCGTAGTACGCATCCCGCGTCACCCGCACGAGCGACAGCTTCGTGATGCGCGCGTTCTCCGTGATGTTGCGCAGGCCCGCCTGACGGTAGGCGTTGATCCAATACAGCTGCGTCTGGAAGAGGTTGTCACTGAGGAAGGGCCGCATGCCCTGCCACTCCCGGTTCGACCACGCCGTCTGCATCTCCCGGAAGATGAACTCCAGCCGGCGGCGCAGGCCCGCGGCGGAGACGGCCGGGTCCTCGCGCATGAGCGCGTTCAGCGCCTCCTGCGCCCTGGGGTCGCGCACGGTGGGCAGCTCCGTGCCCTGCTCCTCGGTGGTGCCGGTGAGCTGGGGCCCGCGGCGCTCGCGCTCCAGCGACGCCATGGAGGTCACCACCCAGTCGAACCCACCGGTATTCACCACCGTGTTGCAGTAGGAACAGAGGTGTCCCTGCACCGCGTCCAGCGGCGCGCCGCAGTTGGGGCACTTGAAGACGCGAACCTCCTCGGGCGGACGCGAGCGCACGGCCGTGTCCCGCTCCAGCGTCCACGCCTCCGCGACGTACCAGCTCTGCTCGGTGCCGGAGACCTCCGTGTAGTTGGCTTCGAAGTGCACCGTCACGGAGACGCGCGGGCTGCTCGCCGCCACGCCGGACACCTGGTCGTACGTCATGGCGCCCACCACCACGGCCTTCACCTCGGTCGGATGGCCCAGCGCCTGGAGCGAACCGATGGCTTCGTCGGACAGGTAGGCACTCAAGGTGTCCAGCCGGTCGCCACCGCGGGCCTCGTGCACCTTCGCGAAGAGCGAGGAGACGAAGTCCTCGAAGAGGATGATGGAGAAGTCCGGGTCGAGCGGCCGCATCGTCCCGTCCTCGCCGCGAGGCCCCACGCGGCCCAGCCCCGCGAGCTTCGAGCGCAGCGACATCTGACGCCGGGGCGGCGGAGGCCCGTGTGGCGCGGAGGTGCTCCAGCTCCGGGATTTCTCCTCGTGGTCCTTGCGGCCCAGGGACACGGCGACGAGGACGAACACCCCGAAGAGGCCCAGGACGAGACAGACGCCCAGGCCGCCACCGCCGCCGCCCCTGGAGGAGCCCGAACTTCCACCGTAGTAGGTGGACGAACCCCGGCTGCCGGAGCTGTAGGAGGAACGGCTGCTGGAGGAGCTGCGGCTGCTCGACGAGCTGCGGCTGCTCGACGAGCCGCGGCTGGACGAGCCCCGGTAGGAGCTGCCGCCACCGGGGCGCGCCTCGGACTCAGGCAGGGTGGTGAAGCCCAGCCCCACGAGCAGCGCGACGGCGAGGAGGAAGGATTTCGAGCCCTTCACGCCACCACCCCGGGCAGGTCCGGCAGCTCGTTGACGTCGTCATCCATGCGCGGCAGCACGCGCGCCAGCGGCGGCTGGACGCGGCGCAGGGCCTGGAAGAAGGGCTCCGGCGAGGAAGACGCGACCAGCGCGGCGGAGAGCGCGGCGAGGGCCTCCTGCCACTCCGCGCCCAGCGCGGCGGTGTCCACGCCGTAATCGGCGACGACGTCCACCCGGCGCTCGAAGAGGGAGACGAACACGAGGATGCCGGTGCGCCGCGACGTGCGCGACACGCCCAGCTCGGTGAAGGCGGCGCGGGCGGTGGTGCGCACGGCCTCTTCCTGGAGCTTGCGCGAGGTGAGCGCGCGGCGCAGCGCGGGAAGGCCCCGGCTGGCCAGCGTCCCCGCGAAGAAGGCGAGCAGCACCCCCGGCGGGAAGACGGCGAGGTGGATCTCCTGCGGGATGAACAGGAGCACCATCAGCACGACGAACGCGAGGCTCGCGCCCACCCGCGCATCGGTGTGGGCGTAGTTGCCGGAGATGGAGCGGACGGCCACCACGACCTCGGCGGAGGTCTGGGATTCAATGGCCGCGACGGCTTCCGCGGCCTGGGTCCGAGCGGCTTCTTCGAGGAACGTCGTGGCCATGATGGGCGGGCACTATAGCCAACCCTCCGGCGCCCCGGGCCTACGCGGGCAGTCGCCAGTCGATGGGCTTCTGGCCTCGGGCCTCGAGTTCGGCGTTGGTCGTGCTGAAGGGCTTGCTTCCGAAGAACCCCTTGCTGGCGGACAGCGGCGAGGGGTGGGTGCCCTCCATGACGACGTGTCGCTTCGCGTCGATGAGCGACTTCTTCTTCTGGGCGGGCTTGCCCCAGAGGAGGAATACGACGGGGTCGGGCTTGTCGCTCACGGCGCGGATGACGGCGTCGGTGAACTGTTCCCAGCCGTGTTTCGCGTGGCTGTTGGGTTCGGCCTGGCGGACGGTGAGCACGGTGTTGAGCAGGAGTACGCCCTGCTTCGCCCACGGGATGAGCGACCCGTCGCGAGGCTTCGGAGCGCCCACGTCGCTCTGGAGTTCCTTGAACATGTTCACGAGCGAGGGCGGAGGGGGCACGCCGGGCTGGACGGAGAAGGCCAGGCCATGGGCCTGCTTGGGGCCGTGGTAGGGGTCCTGGCCCAGCAGCAGCACGCGCACGTCGGCGTAGGGCGTGAGGCGGAACGCGGAGAACATGTCGGCCTCCGACGGGAACACGGTGTGTTCGCTGCGTTGCTCGCGGACGAAGCGCTCCAGGTCCTTGAACGACGGCGCGTGGATGGCGTCATGCAGCACCTTCTTCCAGTCTTCGGGCAACCCGTCCGCCAGCATCGTTGTGACCTCCCAGAACCCCCACCCTACCCCGCCTCCCAGACACAGGGGCCGCCGTGATGTCGCCGTCATGCCGCACGGCGAACATCGCGGCGGGGACGGGAACGACGGTCAGGGCGAGGGGACAGGAGGCGCGCGCGTCCCCGCGTCCAGCCATTGGGAAGGGAGGTCGGGGAGCGGTTCGCCCCAGGAGGTATCTCCCACGGGGATGGACGTAGCCGGCGCATCGGGGGCGCCCGCATCGGGGCTGCCCGGAGCGCGCGTGCCGTCGGGTTCGCCGTCGTGGAGGCTGCGCAGGATGCGGCCCTCGGAGATCCTGACCGCGTAGGTGGCACCGCCATCCAGCAGGCGCACGCCTGGAGTGCACGCGCGGGGATCCGCGTCGATGCGGACGAAGGCGATGTCTCCTTCCCGGAGGATCCGGAAGCGGTAGGACTCCCGTCGGTTCCAGCACGACCGCCCTTCGTGCTCACGGGGAAGGAACGCATCGGCGGCGAGGACTCCGGCGCGAAGCAGGGCCCCGTCCAGCGCATACACCTGTCCCGGAGCATCGGTGGACAGCGCGACCCGCGAGGAGAAGTCCGGGAAGACGATGGACGGGTCCTCCACCCGGGAGGACTCGGACGAAGCCCCCTGGCGCCGCATGCACCCGATGAACAGCACCATCCCCAGAAGCAGCAGGCGCCTCATGGTCCCGTCCCCCTCACGCAAGGACCCTGGAGTTTCTCGCAGGGAAAGCGAGCAGGCAATCAGGTCAGGTGCTTGGGGTCGGCGCCAGGGCGCGCTAGCCTTGCTCCCGCCATGACGATGTACACCGAGTCGCTCCGCGCCTTCCTCAAGCCCGTCCTGCCCTACCTGGACGACGAGTCGGTGTCGGAAATCATGATCAACGGCCCCACCGACGTGTGGATCGAACGCAAGGGCCGCCTGACCAAGACGGATGCCTCCTTCTCCGAGGAAGGCCTGATTGGTGCCGCGCGCAACATGGCCCAGTTCGTCGGTCGCCCGCTCACCGACGAGCGCCCCCGCCTGGACGCGCGCCTCCCGGATGGCAGCCGTATCCACGTGGTGATTCCGCCCATCGCGCGCAACGGCACCACCATCTCCATCCGCAAGTTCTTCAAGGACAAGCTCAGCATCGACTCGCTGATGAAGTTCAAGTCGCTCACCAAGCCCATGGCGCGACTCATCGAGGCGGGCATCGCCACCAAGCTCAACATGCTGGTGGCCGGCGGCACCGGCTCCGGCAAGACGACGCTGCTCAACATCGTCTCGTCCCTCATCCCCGACGAGGAGCGCATCCTCACCATCGAGGACTCCGCCGAGCTCCAGCTCAACCAGTCCCACATCGTGGCCTTCGAATCCCGCCCCCCCGACAAGTTCGGCAAGGGCGGCGTGGACATGGGAGACCTGCTGCACTCCGCGCTGCGTCTGCGCCCGGACCGCATCGTGGTCGGCGAGGTCCGCGGCGGCGAGGCCTTCCACCTGATGCAGGCCATGAACACCGGCCACGGCGGCTCGCTGGCCACCACGCACGCGAACACGCCCACGGACACGCTGCGCCGCATTGAGTCCCTGTGCCTCATGTCGTCCGTGGAGCTGCCCATGGTCGCCGTGCGCGCCCAGGTGGCCAGCGCCATCAACTTCGTCATCTGCTGCGAGCGCCTCCACGACGGCAGCCGGAAGACCATCGCCCTGTCGGAGGTGCTCCCCCTCACGGAGAAGGGCGAGTACCGCACCCAGGACATCTTCGTCTTCACGCCCGTCTGCAAGGACGAGCACGGCCACATCCTGGGCTACCACGCGCCCACCGGCATCATCCCCAACTTCATCAACAAGGCGCGCGCGTACGGCTTCGAGGACCTGGACGACGCCTTCTTCGACCCGGCCACCTACGGCGTGCCGCCCCCGCCCAACTTCCAGGTCGGCGAGGCGTACACCCTGCGCTGGGCGCCCTCGCTGAAGCACCGCGAGCAGGGCCTCCCGGACCCCGCGCACTTCAAGGAGGAGTGGGGCCGCTTCGAACAGCTGCTCAAGAACGCCGGTCCGGACGGGCCCTCCAGCCCCGCCGCCAAGCCCGCGCCCTCCGTGCAGGTGCAGG
>NZ_RAWI01000464.1 GCF_003612125.1 Corallococcus praedator | reverse complement strand
GCGCACGCTCTATCCCCCCATCGAGCCCTACCGCTCAGGTCGGCTGAGCGTCACGGGTGACCACTCGCTGTACTTCGAGGAGTGCGGCAACCCCGACGGCAAGCCCGTCGTGTTCGTGCACGGCGGCCCGGGCGGCGGCACCGACGCGAAGCAGCGCCGCTTCTTCGACCCCAGCGTGTACCGCATCATCCTCTTCGACCAGCGCGGCTGCGGCCGCAGCACCCCGCACGCCAGCCTGGTGATGAACACCACCTGGGACCTGGTGGCGGACATGGAGCGGCTGCGCGAACACCTGGGCCTGGAGCACTGGCAGCTCTTCGGCGGCTCGTGGGGCAGCACCCTGTCACTCGCCTACGCCCAGGCCCATCCGGAGCGCGTCACGGAGCTGGTGCTGCGCGGCATCTTCCTCTTGCGCAAGCAGGAGATCGACTGGTTCTACCAGCGCGGCGCGGACGCGCTGTTCCCGGACGCGTGGGAGCACTACCTCGCCCCCATCCCGGAGGAGGAGCGCGGGGACCTGCTCCAGGCCTACGCGAGGCGGCTGTTCGGTGACGACCGCCACGCGCAGCAGGAAGCCGCGAGGGCGTGGAGCATGTGGGAAGGCCGCACGAGCTGCCTCTACACCAACCCGGAGCTCATCGCGCGCAACGCGGGGGATGACTTCGCCATCGCCTTCGCGCGCATCGAGTGCCACTACTTCGTCAACAGGGGCTGGATGCGCAGCGACACCCAACTGTTGGACGACGTGCACCGGATCCGCCACATCCCCGCCGTCATCGTGCAGGGCCGCTACGACGTCGTCTGCCCTCCAGAGAGCGCGTGGGCCCTGCACCGAGCGTGGCCCGAAGCACAGCTCGTCATCGTCCCGGACGCGGGCCACTCCGCCAACGAGCCCGGCAACACGTCCGCGCTGGTGGAGGCCACCGACCGCTTCGGCAGCCGGCGGTAACCCGACCGCGGGGGCCGGCTACATGTCCTGCCCCTCTTCGTCGTCCGTCACCCATTCACACTTCGGGGCAATCCACACGAAGTGCCCCAGGTGCCGCCGCTCCGCCTGCGCCGTGGGGTCCCGCCCGGGCACGAAGACGCTGAAGGCCTTCCAGCCCTCCGGGCCCTCCGCGTCCGCCTTCGCCAGCACCTTCGACAGGTCCTGCGCCCCCGTCTCACCCGACAGGTACGGAGAGACGATGAGCTTCCCGCAGCCGGGGCCCACGAGCATGCCCACGTCCGGCATGCGGCTGTTCATCGCGGGCTCCTGCGCGACCACCGCCACCGGAGACCCCAGCTCCGTCAGCACCGTCTTGAAGTGGGTCTGGCGGGCCTGACAGTCCACGCTCACGTTCTTGAGCATCATCTCGGCCATCGTGTCCCCCTGACGCGCCTTCTCCTGGAGTGACGCGACTCGCGCCTTCGCCGCTTCCTGCTCCTGGGGATTGCAGGCGCCCGCGCACTGTCCCTTCATCACGTGCCGGGCCAGCACCGCGTCGCCCTGCACCACGCGCAGCAGCAGGTCCGTGGCCGGGCACGCCAGCGCGGGGCTCGGGGCGACGCGGTGGACGGTCAGCTCCAGCCCGGGCGCATCCGGGAACGCGAACGTCCCTTCCGCCTTCGCGTCCGCGGGCAGCTCCGCCTTCAACGCGTTGGGCGCCGGGCACGCCAGCGCGGCGGTGCCGGTGAGCTGTTGCACGGCGACGTCCGGCACCATCGGCCGCACCAGCGCCCGGGCCGCCTGGGCCTCCGCCTTCGTCCCGCACACGCCCAGCAGCAGGACGTGCTGGCCTTCCGGGAGCCCTGGCAGCGACTTGGAGGCCACCAGCTTGGGGAAGCCCTTCGCCGGCTTCACCCACGCGAGCGCGCGCGCCTTCTTCTGCGCCGCGAGCAGCTTCGCCACCGAGGGGCGCTTCGCGTCCTGGCCCAGGATGATGGCCCACGGAGCCTCTGGAGCCTGGGCGGCCCAGGCACTCGGAGGACCCAGGCTGCACAGCAGGAGGAGAAGACAGACGGTCCGGACGGGATGCGCGCGCATGGCCGCGCACTTAATCCATCCGCCTACGGCGTTGAAAGTCCCAGCTCCTTCAAGAGCCGCTCCGCGCCGTACACCTGACGGAGCGCCGCTTCGATGCCGCGGCTGTCCACCGCCACCGCGCGGTTCACCGCCGCGTCGAAGCCGTAGTCCCCGCCCAACGACTGGATGTTGCCGTCGAACGCGAGGCCCACGATCTCCGCCTGCGCGTCCAGGATGGGCGACCCGGAGTTGCCCCCCACGATGTCGTTGCTGGTGACGAAGTTCAGCGGCGTCTCCGGGGGCAGCTTCGCCTTCGCCCGGAGCCAGCTCGGCGGAAGCTTGAACGGCTCCTGTCCGGTGGCGCGCATGTACAGCCCCGCCACGGTCGTGAAGGGCGCCACCTGCTTCCCGTTCGCCGTGTAGCCCTGGACGCTGCCGTACGACAGGCGCGGCGTGAAGGTCGCGTCCGGCGCCACCGCCGTGCCGTACAGGTCGAAGCGCGCATGGCCGATGCGCTCCCCGTTGCGCTTGAGGACCGCCGCCACCTCGTTCTCGTAGCGCTTGCGCACCTCGCGGGCCGGGCCGTCCAGCGTGCGCGCCAGAATCACCATCGGATCCTTCGACGCCGCGATGGCCGCTGTCCCTCCCGCCAGCAGCTTCCTGCGCACCGCCACCGTCTGGAGCTGGCTGCCGCGCACCGCCCGCTTCGCCACCACCTCCGGCGAGTCCTTGCCCAGCACCGCCTTCACCGCCGGGTGGTCCGGGGACAGGTCCTCGCGCAGGCGCGTGAGGTAGAAGCCCAGCACCAGCTCCTCCAGCGCCGGGTACATCGGCGCGGGGTTGAACAGGAACTGCTCCGTCGCGGGCCGGTTCGCTTCGGAGAACTCCGGCAGCCGCTGCTCGTTGGGCTTGCCCGCCTCCTCCGTCGCGCGCACCAGCGTCGCCGCCACGTCGAAGAGCTGCGAGCCCATGCCCGCCACCTGCTCCAGCATCCGCAGCTCGCGGCGGAACGTCTTCAGCGTGTCCATCGCCTTCGCGCTGGCGTCCCACGCGTCGCCGTACTGCTGCTGGAGCTTCGCGTCCTGGCCCACCTTCGCGCGCAGCGCGCGTTCGTTGTCGGAGAGCTGCGCCCAGAACGCGGGCTCCACCAGCGCCTCGCGCCCGCCCTTCATCGACTTGATGGCGTTCTCCAGCTCGAACAGCCGCTCCTCCGACATGCGCGCGAACTCCGGCCCCCGGCGCGCGAACTCCTGCAACCGCCCGCGCAGCTCCGAGCGCCAGAAGAGGTTCTCCGGCAGCGAATGGTCCCGCTGGTACGCAAGCTGCGCCAGCGTGTTCATCCGCGACGTGCTGCCCGGGTTGCCCGGCACGAACGTCACCGCGCCGTCCTTCGGCCCCCCCTTGCTCCAGCGGAAGTACGGCTCCGTCCTCGCGGGCTTGCCGTCGCGGTACACGCGCATGAACGACACGTCCAGGTCGTAGCGGGGGAACTCGAAATTGTCCGGGTCTCCACCAAAGGCCGCGATGGCCGTCTCCGGCGCGAAGACGAGCCGCACGTCCTGCATCCGCTCGTAGGTGTACAGGTCGTAGCGGCCGCCCTGGTACAGCGTGACGACCTCGCACCGCAGGTCGTCCCGCGTGGCGCACGCCGTCTCCAGCCTCGCGAACACCGCGCGCTGCGCGTCCTCGAAGGCCTCGCCCTGCAGGCCCTGTGTCGCGCCCTGCACGTCCTTCGTGACGTCGCGGATGTCCGTCAGCCGGTTCACCTCCATCGTGGGACAGCGGGGCTCGTCCGCCGGCGTGCGCGCGACGAAGCCGTCCTTCGACAGGTCCTTCTTCGCGGTGGACAGCTGCGCGATGCAGTTGTGCGCGCAGTGGTGGTTGGTCATCACCAGGCCGTCCGGCGACACGAAGCTTCCGGAGCACCCTTCCGTCAGCCGCGCCGACCCCAGCCGCACCGTGTCCAACCACGCCTGCGTGGGCTTGAAGCCGTACTTCTTCGCCACCGCGTCCGAGGGGAAGTGGTTGAAGGTCCACATCCCCTCATCGGCCCGCGCGAAGAGGGGCGCGGCGAGGGCGGCGAGCAGCAGGACAAGACAACAGGAGCGTTTCACGTCGGACGTCCTTCCGGTGCGAGCGGCGCGGACCTCGCCCTATACCCCGCTCGGCACCGGCTGTCCGGAAACGCGCCGGGCCCGCTATCCGCGAGCGGTCAACGCCTTGGCCAGCTCCTCATAGAGGTGGATGGCGGAGCGGATGGACTTCTCCCAGTCGCCCAGGTGCAGGCTCTCGTTCTCCGAGTGGGCGTACGTGTACGGATCCTCCACGCCGATGAGCAGCGCGGGCACGCCGCCCAGCTCCTTGGCGAACGGCTCCACGAACGGGATGGATCCACCGCACCCGATGGTGACGGGCTTCTTCGCGTAGCCCTTCTCCAGCGCGCGGAACGCCGCCTGGAAGGCCGGGTGCGACGAGTCCGTGTACCACCAGCCGGAAGCCTGGTCCTCGCGGATCTCCAGCTCCAACCCCCACGGGCACACCTTCTTCAGGTGCGCCACCAGCCGGCGCTGCACGTCCTCCGGATCCAGGTCCGGCACCACGCGGATGCCCACGCGCGCCCACGCCGACTCCACGATGATGTTGCGCGCGTCCTTGCGGCTGCTGGCCTGGATGGCGTTGATGGCCAGGCTGGGCTGACGCCAGTTCGTCTCCCACGGGTGACGTCCACCGCCCAACAGCTCCACGCCGTCGTTCAAGCCCACCTGCTCACGGAAGGTGGCGTTGTCGCCAGGCAGCGCCTGGATGCTCTGCCGCTCCGCGTCCGTCAGCGGCTTCACATGCTCCATCACCCCTTCGATGGCGATGGAGCCGTCCGCGTGCGTCAGCGTCGCGAGCATCCGGCACAGCGCCATCGCCGGATCCGGCACCGGCCCGCCCCACATGCCGGAGTGCACCGCCTGCTTCAGGCCCCGCACCTCCACATCCACCGTCACCAGCCCGCGCAGCGCCGTGGTGATGGACGGCAGGCCCGTGTCGAAGTTCGACGTGTCCGTCAACACGATGGCGTCCGCCGCCACCAACTTCGCGTGCTTCTGGAGAAATGCACCCAGGTGGTCACTGCCGGCTTCCTCCTCGCCTTCGATGACGACCTTCACGTTGAGTGGGAGCTGGCCGGTGCTCTTGAGCCACGCGTCCACCGCGGAGGTGTGCACGACGATGCCGGCCTTGTCGTCCGCCGCACCGCGTCCGTACAGGCGACCGTCGCGCAGCTCCGGCTCGAAGGGCGGGCTCTTCCAGGCGGATTCGTCCCCGGCGGGCTGCACGTCGTGGTGCGCGTAGAGCAGGAGCGTGGGTCTGCCCGGCGCCTTGAGCACCTCGCCATAGACATACGGATGGGCTCCTTCGATTTCGAGGAGCTGGACGTTTTCAAACCCACGGTCTTTCAACAGCGCGGCGGTTGCTTCGGCGCTCTTGCGCACGAGGCCCGCGTCGAAGCCGGGAAAGGACACGCTGGGTATGCGTACGAGGGTCTTGAGGTCCTCGAGGTACGCGGCTTTCTGGGACTCGAAATGGGACAGCGCGAGGTCGGTGGACATGCCCACCCCTTAACCCAAAAGGCGGGCAGGCGCCGCACGACAGCCGCGCCGAAAACCGCGCGGCCCATGTATCCTGCCGCCCATGTCTGGACTGCCAACCCTGCTGCTGGTGGATGACGACAGTTTCGTGCGTCGCATCCTCAAGGATGTCATCGCGGAGACGGGCATTGCCCTGAGACTGCTGGAGGCATCGGACGGGGAAGAGGGACTGGCGCTGGCCGCGAAGGAGCAGCCCGCGGTGATGTTCCTGGACCTGTTCATGCCGAAGAAGAGCGGGCTGGAAGTGCTGGGTGCCATCAAGAGCGTGTCGCCGGGAACGCGCGTGCTCGTCATCAGCAGCATGGACGCCGAACCGGTGGTGGAGCAGGCCATCGCCGCGGGAGCGGTGGGCTTCGTGGGCAAGCCCTTCCACCCCATGGAAATCGCGTCGGCCATGCGCGAGGCCCTCGCGTCCTGATTCCGAGGTCCCCGTGTCGTCATCCGCTGTCGGTTACTGGGTGGGAGATTCGCTCGGCCGTGTGCTGGGCCCACTCCAGCTGCAAGCATTCCGTGAACTCATCGCCTCCGGCCGGTTGAAGACGGCCGTGCGCGCGTCGCGCGATGGGACGAATTGGATCCCACTCCAGGAGCTGCCGGAGGTGCGCGACCTGTTCGCCGCCGCGCCGTCGCCTTCGGTGGAGAGCCAGCAGGCGGAGCGCCTGCGCACCCAGCTGCGCGGCCTGCTGCACCTGCCGCCGCACGAAGTCTTCGGGCTCAAGCCGCAGGCGACGCTGGATGAGTTCCGCACCGCCTTCTTCCGCATGGCGAAGCGCTTCTCGCCGGACCACCTGTCGCCGGATCTGCACCCGGAGTTGCGGAAGATCTCCGTGGAGATCTTCGACTTCCTCTCGCGGCGGATCCGCGAGGCGGAGACGCTCTTCCTCCAGGGCGCGATGCAGCCGCCTCCTCCGCCGCCTCCCCGGCTGGACATGGGCGGCGCGCTGCCGCCCCCCTGTCTCTCATACACATCTGACGCTGCCGACGAACTC
>NZ_RAWI01000463.1 GCF_003612125.1 Corallococcus praedator | reverse complement strand
GTCCCGCCGGCCCCCGTCCGTCCACGCGGTGTCTTCGATGGGCCCACCCTCGACCAGATTCCGGACGAGGATGAGGACTCGGAGGAGCTGGGCGGCGGGCCCGTGGAGGCCACGAGCGTCATCGCGTGGGAGGCGCCTCCCGGCCGCATGGACCCGGTGCGCCGCATCCACCGCGCTGGCCGCCCCGAAGGCACCATGTCCGGCCCGGCCCCCGTGCGCGCCACCGGCCCCTCACGCCCTGGCGTCGGCGGCGCGGAGACCCGCGAAACCCCGCTCGTCCCGGAGGCGGCGGCTCCCGCCGAATCCACCTCCGCCGAACCCATCGTCTTCAAGCTCGTGCGCGAGCGTCCGCTCGACCCGAAGCCCTACCGGGGCCTCGTCGAACACTTCGAGCAGCGCAAGGATGTCACCCGCGCCGCGCTGATGCGCGAACTCGCGGACGCGCTCGAAGGCCGCGACATCTCCGCCCCCCGCGTCCAGCGCGGACCGCTCTCCAGCCAGGAGCGCGCCGGCCTGCGCCACCCGGGCCTGCGCACCCCGGCCGGTGAGCTGCTCGCGTGCGTGGGCATCGCGCTGTGCCGCCTGTTCCCATCCCCGACGCGCATCGCCAGCGCCTCGGAGCCCCTGCGCGCCAACGCCGGCCCCGGCGCCCCCGCCATCCTGGACGCGCTGCACACCGTCGCGCGCCTGCTCGGAGTGCCCCTGCCGGAGCTGGTCGCGGGGGATGACGACACCGCGAACATCACCCCGGTGCACATCACCGTCCCGCGCCTCGTCGTGGGCCGGCAGCTCGTCCAGCAGCCCCTGTCCGTCGCGGAGCTGCGCTTCCACGCCGGACGCGCCCTGTTCTCCATGTCGCCGGACCTGCTCGCCCTGCGGGCCCTGCGCAAGGACCACCTGCTGCGCGCGCTCGCGCTCCTGTCCTCCGTCCTCAAGGACCCCAAGGGCGCGGGCGACGATGCCCGCGTGGTGCGCGAAGCCCTGTCCCCCAAGGCCCTGGAGCGCGCCTCCGCCCTGATGGAGCCCGGCACCCGCGACTTCGACGCGAGCCTGCTGTCCGCCGCCGCGAGGGACTCCGCCAACCGCGCGGGCCTCGTCGCCTGCGGTGGCCCGGGCCCCGCCCTCACCGCGCTGCGCGCCCGCCGGCCCCACGACTCAGAGCTGGAGGAGCTGGTCCGCTTCGCCGCCTCCGAGCGCTACCTCGCCCTGCGCGACCCGAATGACGCGGGCCGCTCCGGACGCTGAAGAAGCGCGCCGCCCTCAGTTCACCGAGACCCGCAGGGTCATCACCAGCAGGCGCCCGTTCTCACCGCCCAGGTCGTGCTGGTACGCCAGGTCCACGCCGCCGCCGCCGGGCGACAGGAAGCCCAGGCCCGCGCTCAGCCGCGAAATCTTCTGGAAGCCGTCGTACGTGTAGCCCACGCGCACCGGCAGCACCTGGTTCAGGGTGTACTCCGCGCCGCCGTTGTACGTGAGCACCGCGGAGTCGCGCGTCTCGAAGTCGCCGCGCACGTCCGCCGCCAGCACCAGCGCCTGCCCCACGTAGCCCAGGTGCGCGGAGTAGTAGCGCGTCAGCTCCACGTTCTCCGTGTCGATGAGGTTGTGCCCCGACACGCCCACCGTCACCTGCTCCCCCAGCCGCACCAGCAGGCCGGCGTCCAGCGTGATGGAGTTGGCGAAGCGCGACTGGCCATTGAGCCGCAGGTAGTGCCCCGACATGCCAATCATCAGCGACTGGCTCAGGGGAATCGCGCCGCCCAGCGTGCTCAGGTTCGCCGTCGTCCGGCTGCCCCCTCGCCCCAGGCTCAGCCAGTGGTAGTCCACCCCCAGCGCCAGCCGGCCACTGCTGGAGTCCGACAGGCTGATGCCCAGGAACCCCTCCTTGTTGCGCGGGTCGTAGGCCCCCGTCCCTTCAATGCGGTAGGCCGGGAACAGCACCATGGCCGCCGGATTGCCCTGGAGTGCATCCGCACCCAGCCCCACGGCCCGGAACGCGCTGCCCATGCCCAGGGCCCGGGCGTTGGCCAGGTTGCGCAGCTCCTCCGCCGGTTCAGCGGCCCGGGCGACGACGGGAACCACGGACAGCGTCAACGACAGGGCGACAACGATGGCACGGAGCGGCATGGCACCGGGGAATCTATCCGGCTTGCTGGGGTTCTGGGCCACCAATAGATTCCCCGCCCCATGTCCTCTCCCGACACGAAGGCAGCGAAGCTCATCCGCAAGTGCGTCATCCCCGCCGCTGGCCTGGGCACCCGTTTCCTTCCGGCCACCAAGGCCGTGCCCAAGGAGATGTTGCCCATCGTCGACACGCCCACCCTCCAGTACATCGTGGAGGAGGCCGTCGCCGCCGGCATCGAGGACGTCGTCGTCATCAACGGCCGGGGCAAGTCCTCCATCGAGGACCACTTCGACATCGGCTTCGAGCTGGAAACCACGATGCGCGCGCGCGGCAAGACGGCGGAGGCCGACAAGCTGCGCGCCATCGCGAACCTCGTGCGCATCGTCAGCATCCGCCAGAAGGAGCCGCTGGGCCTGGGCCACGCGGTGCTGTGCGCGAAGAGCGTCATCGGCAACGAGCCCTTCGGCGTCCTGCTGGGCGACGACATGATCGACGCGGAGGAGCCGGGCATCGGGCAGCTCGCGCGCGTCTACCAGCAGCACCAGAAGGCCGTCATCGCCCTCATGGAGGTGCCCGACAGCGAGACGCACATGTACGGCATCGCCGCTGGCAAGGACCTGGGCAACGGCGTCATCCAGATCGACCACGTGGTGGAGAAGCCCAAGAAGGGCACCGCGCCGTCGAATCTGGCCGTGATTGGCCGCTACGTGCTGCCGCCGTCCATCTTCCCCATCCTGGAGAATCAGACCACCGGCGTGGGCGGGGAGATCCAGCTCACGGACGGCCTGGCCACCCTCCAGAAGACCGAAGGTCTGCTGGGCTACAAGTTCCAGGGCCAGCGCTACGACGCCGGCGACAAGGTGGGTTACCTGAAGGCGAATATCGCCTATGCGCTCAAGCGCCCCGACCTGCGCGGAGGACTCCTGGAGTACATGCGCGAGGTCGTCAAGACGGAGAAGCCGTGAAGCGTTTCATCGCAGTGTCAGTGGTCCTCGCCTCCCTTACCGCCGGCGCCTATGTGCTGCCCGGCGGCTCCATCCTCCGGCGCATGGCCACCGCGCGTGAAGAGAAGCGGCTGTCCGCCTTCCGCGTGGAAGGCTCCGTCATCTTCTCCTCCACCGCCGTGCCGGAGGCGGGAGCCGTCCTCAACGTCCCCACCGAACGCACGGACCTCCAGGGCGACGGGGTGCTGTCGGTGAAGATTCCGGGCCGCTGCCGCTTCGACGTCAGCTCGCCCGAAAGCAGCAACAAGGCCGCGACGGTGCAGGTCTCCGGCAGGAAGCGCGTGGAGGGCAAGGAACTGCCCGCCGTCTCCGTGCTCGTCGCGCAGGTGTGCGCCCTCCTCGCGCAGGACGCGGGCAGCGTGCAGGACACCAAGCTGGCCCTGGAGGCGTACCTCCAGGGGCTGGGCATCGACACGAAGCGCACCTCGCTGGCGCGCTTCGGCGGTGAGGTGGCGTACGTGCTGGGTGACCCCGCGGAGGGCAAGCCCCAGTTCTGGGTCTACAAGGACGCCTTCCGGGCCGCGCGCGTGCGCTACAACGACACGGCCGGCACCGCGTGGGATGTGCGCTTCGTGGACTACACGGCGCCGGCCACCGGGGACTGGATGCCGCGCACGGTGGAGGTGTGGAAGGCCGGGCAGCGCGTGGTGCGCTTCACGGCGCTCAAGGCGGACAACCGCAGCGCGGTGTCGGACAAGCTCTTCACGCCGTAGCGCGTCACCTTCGAATCGCTTGCGGTGGGCGGGACCGCGGCAGAAAGTCCCGCCCATTCCAAGGCCGGGATGAACCCGGCCCCTGGCGCGGAGGCGATTCACATGAAGGTCTACGGCAACCCGATGAGCACGTGTAGCCGCAAGGTCATGACGGTCCTGGCGGAGAAGAACCGCGAGGTCGAGTTCATCAGCATCGACCTCATGAAGGGCGAGCAGAAGACGCCCGCGCACCTGGCGCGCCAGCCCTTCGGCGTGGTGCCCGTGCTGGAGACGGACGACGGCTTCCAGATGTACGAGTCGCGCGCCATCATCCGCTATCTGGACCGCACCCTGCCGGGCACGTCGCTGACGCCGACGGATCCGAAGGCCTACGCGCTCATGGAGCAGTTCATGAGCGTGGAGAGCTCCTACTTCTCCACCCCGGCGATGAAGGTCGTGATGGAGCGCTTCCGGGGCACCAACGACGAGGCCAACATCGCCAAGGGCCGCGAGGGCATGAAGAAGCCCCTGGAGGTCATCGACGCGGTGCTGGCAAAGCAGCCCTTCCTCGCGGGCAACGACTTCACGCTCGCGGAGGTCACCTGGGCCCCGTACGTGGACTACGTCTTCGCCGTGGGCGAGCAGGCGGTCATCGCCGAGCACAAGAACGTGATGGCCTGGTGGGACCGCGTGGCCAACCGGCCGTCGTTCAAGAAGGCCACCGGCCGCTAGTCCCCACGCACGGCCGCTTCTTCCTCCGCGTCGTCTCCGAAAAGCAGTCATGGGGCCTCTTCCGCACGCGGGAGGGGCCCCTTGCTTTTTGGCCGGAATCCAGGGGCATGTCAGACGCTCCAGGCACAGTGGATCCCGGGTGCAGGACGGGCGGGGTCCGGGGAGTCGGGCGGCAAGAGGGCGGCACATGGAGCAAGAACACTTCGCGCTGGGCGGCGTTTCGGGGACGGACGGGGAGGTTTCCTCTCGCGGTTCCATCCCGCTGCGGACGCGCCGTACGGATGTGGGAAGGGAACTGTCGTTGGGGGAGCGCGCCGCTACAGTGCGCCCCGTCGTGAGCGCCACCCCCGCCCTTCTTGCGTCCGTCGCCGTCGGCCGCCCCGTGCGCGGGGAGTTCACCTACCTGGTGCCGGAAGCGCTCGCGGGCAACCTGGCCCCGGGCCAGCGCGTGCTCGTGCCCTTCGGACGCGGCATGGCGCTGGGCTTCTACCTGGGGCCGGCGAACGCGCCCGTGGAGGGCGGCGTCCGGCTCAAGCCCATCCAGCGCGTGCTGGAGGATTCGCCGTCACTGCCCAAGGACCTCATCGCGCTCCTGCGCTTCGCGGCCGAGCACTACCGCCACCCGCTGGGCGAGGTCATCCGCGGCGCGCTGCCGCCGGGCCTCTCCACCGCGGTGGATGAGAAGGCGGCGAAGGCGGACGTGCAGCACTTCGCGGAGGCGGTCGTCACGGAAGTCCCGCCGCAGCTCAACCGCGCTCCGGCCCAGGCCGCCGCGCTCCAGTACCTGCTGGCGGTGGGCGGACGCGCGCAACTGGAGGAGGTGGCGCACGCCATCCCCGGTGCGCGGGAGACGCTCAAGAAGCTGGCGGCGCGCGGGATGGTGAAGCTGGTGGAGGTGGTGCTGGAGCCCGGCGTGCGCGAGGGCCTCATCCAGGGCCGTCCGGACCACCTCACCCCGGAGCAGGACGTGGCGGTGCGCGAGCTCCAGGGCGCCGTGGATGCCGGCGGCTTCCAGCCGTACCTCCTGCACGGCGTCACCGGCAGCGGCAAGACGGAGGTGTACCTGCGCGCGGTGGAGCATGCGCTGTCGCAGGGCAAGGGCAGCCTGGTGCTGGTGCCGGAGATCGCGCTGACGCCGCAGCTCGTGGGGCGCTTCCGCAGTCGCTTCGGCGGGGACGTGGCGGTGCTGCACTCGGGGCTGAAGGACCGGGAGCGGCTGTTCCACTGGCAGGCGCTGCGCAAGGGCACGGTGAAGATCGCCGTGGGGGTGCGCTCGGCGGTGTTCGCGCCGGTGGAGAACCTGGGGCTCATCGTCGTCGACGAGGAGCACGACCCGTCCTTCAAGCAGGACGAGAAGCTGCGCTATCAGGCGCGCGACCTCGCGGTGGTGCGCGGCAAGCAGGCCGGCGCGGTGGTGGTGCTGGGCTCGGCCACGCCCGCGCTGGAGACGCTGCAGAACGCGCGCGCGGGCCGCTACAAGCTGCTGGAGCTGAAGAGCCGCGTGGATGACCGGCCCATGCCCACCATCAGTCTGGTGGACCTGCGCGTGGAGCGTCCGCGCGAGGGGCAGGTGACGGAGGAAGCGCCCATCCTCAGTCCGCAGATGCTCCAGGCGATGGAGGAGACGGTGGCCAAGGGGCAACAGGTCATCCTGTTCCTCAACCGCCGGGGCCACAGCACCATCCTCTTGTGCGAGGTGTGCGGCCTGTCGCTCAAGTGCCACGACTGCGACGTGTGCATGACGCACCACCAGTCCCAGAACCGGGTGGTGTGCCACTACTGCGGCGTGGCGTTCCCGGTGCCCAACAGTTGCCGGGAGTGCACGGGCCCGCTGCTCAAGCTGGGCATCGGCACTGAGCGCGTGGAAGCGGAGGTCTCTGAACGGCTCCCGGGTGCGCGCGTGGCGCGGTTGGACCGGGACTCGGCGACGAGCGCGGAGCGGCTGACGGAGCTGCTGGCGTCGTTCGCGCGGCGGGAGATCGACGTGCTGGTGGGCACGCAGATGGTGGCCAAGGGGCACGACTTCCCGGGCGTGACGCTGGTGTGCGTGGTGATGGCGGACACGTCGCTGGCGATTCCCGACTTCCGCGCCTCCGAGCGCACCTTCCACCTGCTGACCCCGGTG
>NZ_RAWI01000462.1 GCF_003612125.1 Corallococcus praedator | reverse complement strand
CAGCCCGCCCGCACCCCGCCGGCCTCCGCTTGCGCGCGGGGCGCCGCCCGCGAGTCATCCAGCGCCAGCAGCAGCAGGCTGCCCACCAGGAACAGGGCGCCCGCGAGGAAGAACGTTCCGCTCACCGACAGCGTGCGGATGACCGCGGAGGAGGCGAACAGCGCCGCCACGAACACCAGGTTCGAGGTGGCATCCAGCATGGCGAAGATGGTGGCGCGCTGCTTCGTGGGAGCGAAGTCCGCCACCATCGCGTTGGACACGGGCGCCGCGCTGCGCGACAGGAGCATCTTTAAAATCATCACCGCGGCGAGCGGCTTCGGATCATCCACGAGGGCCACCGCGGGCACCATCAGCGACGTGATGAGCGAAAGGCCCACCACGAATGGCTTTCTGCCATGGCGGTCTGACAAGGCTCCCAACACCGGCTGCACGAAGATGGGCAGCAACGAGCCCACCGTGTAGAGCAGTCCAATCTCCTGGAAGCCCAGCCCGCGCGAGCGCAGATACAAAGGCATCACCGGATTGAGCAGGCCCGCGGCCACCATCCCCACCAGCCCCGAGCCGAGCATCACCCGCAGGTTGCCCAGCCCCTTCGTCAACCCATACATCTCCCGGACGGCACGCACGCCCTGGCGGATCATGCGGCCCCCGGCTTCGTCACGGCCGCCGCGCCCGCGCGCGGCTCCAACCCCAGCACCTCCGACACCGCCCGCGTGAGCGTGGGGACCGGCCGCACGTCCAGCGCCGTCAGGCCCTTCGCGTCGAAACCGCTGCCCTCCGGCACGTACACGGCCACCCTCCCCGCCTGGGGAAACACCTGCTGCACATAGGTCTGGGCCACGCCCAGCTTTCCCTGGAGGAACTCGCGCGGCGCGGGTGCGAGCCGCTCACCGTGCTCCTCCAGCGCCACCCCCGTGCCCAGGAAGGGCGACGGCAGCGGGCGGCCGCTCAGGAGCGCCACCCAGGCGACGAACAACGGCAACGACGCGCTGCGCCCATCCAACGTCAGGGCCTTGCCGCGCGGTGACACCCGCAGGTCCGTCTCCTCCCACGGCAGCGCGTAGTGCGCCCGTCCCAGCGCCGCGAGGTGCTGTGCGTGCCGCTGCCAGACGGGCGTGAAGACATGGCCCCGGGACGCGTCCAGCCACAGCCGTCCCCGGCCGGGACACACCGCGACCTCCACGGACACGACGCGAAAGAGCGCGCATCCTCCGACCTCCGCCTGGGTGAAGAGCAGCAATGGGAGCGGGGCGGGAGACATGGCGGGCGTCAGGGATTGAAAAAGACAACCGGGTGGAGGCAGACGGCCTCCACCCGGCTGAAATGGCACTACTCCGCCTGGGAGAGCGCGTCGTTGCGCACGATGACGGTCATGCCGCCCGAGCAGGTGCACTTGTCGGACGACGCGGAAACGCGAACGATCTGGGCCTGGTTGTACATGGTGATGCTCCTTCGTTGGGGTGTGGGGTTGTGGAACAGCGAGGTGTTGCTACCCGGCCTGACTTGGGCCGGTTGAAGCGAGACGACGGGACGGAACTACTCCGCCACGTCGGTGGTGAGCACCGTCATGCCGCCGGAGCAGGTGCACTTGTCGGACGACGCGGCGACGCGAACGATCTGGGCCTGGGTGTACATGGTGATGCTCCTTGGCTGGATTTGCTGCGGAACGACTGCTGCCGTGAAGCGCCGAGGAGTGTGAACAGGGGGTCTGACATTCCCTGTCGTCTTCCTTCGCGCTCCACCCACCCGTGAAACACATGTCTCACGGGTGGATTCGCGGGCGCCCCGACGTCAGGGCGCACACGAAACCTGGAGCCAGGGCATGGCTTCGCCCGACCCTCCCGGGAGGGGGCTCTACGACGTGATGTCTGGGTTCAATGTTTCAGGCGTTCAGACGGGGGAGGGCTCGCAGAGCCCCAGCTCCTGGAACTGCACCACGGTGCGCTGGACGTCCGCGCGGATGTCGTCCTCCTGGTCCACCGCGTCCAGGCCCCGGGCCAGGGATTGCACGGCGCCGTCGAGCGACGTGCCGCTCTGGCACAGCTCGAAGATGCGCGCGGCCGTCTCATTCACGCGGAAGACCTCTCCGCCTTCGGTGTCCATCAGGAAGAAGGCTCCGTCCTGCTGCTGGACGATGACGCCGGAAGTCGTGCGGGGCAGGCTCAAGACAGTTCCCCCTGGATGGCCGCGAACCTCGAGTGCTCCCAGGAAGCCCCTGGAGCCCGACTCAAGCCGCGTATTCATGATTCATGGTTCTAAATACCTTCACACCTGCTGTCAATGTCACACGGACTCTGGGTTTGGCGACGTCAAGGCTGAAATGTGACGTCTGGCGTATGGGAAGGCGGCGGGGTTGCCGTGCCGCGTCGAGCGCGAGGTGTGCGCTGGTGGGCGGTGCGACGCGGGGGTGGCTTCACCCGGCGTCCCAGGGGTGCGAACGTGGCGCTCGTGAGAGGCACTGAGCGCATGAACCGTCGGGTGGGGACGGTCCCTGAGGAGCCGGAGGCGGAGTACCGCCTCCTCGACGACATGCCCCTGGGCATGTTCGTGCTCCGGGACAGCGTGCTCGTGTACGCGAACGCCGCGCTGGCGCGGCTCGTGGGCGCGACGCGTGAGGAGCTGGTGGGCCAGTCGGTGACGGCGCTGCTGGAGGAGCCCCGGGCTGACGCGCCGACGGACCGGCTGGCGCAGCGGCTGGCGACCGCGCCGGTGGCGGGCACCTCCGAGGGCTGGCTGCGGACGTCGGGCGGCGGGATGCGCGTGGAATTGACGGTGCATCCGCATGCCAGGGATTGGGTGGTGCAGGCGCGCGATGTGACGTCCCGCGTGCGCCGGCGCACGGTGCTGCGAAAGCTGGCGGAGCTGGGCGCACAGGTGCGCGCGCTGCATGACGAGGACGCGGTGCGCGAGGAGGTGTTCCGCGGGCTGGAGGCGCTGGAGCTGGGCTTCGCGTGGTTGACGCCCCGGGGCGTGGGGGTGGAGCTGTCGATGGCGGGGCTGTCGCCCAAGCTCGTGCCCCATGCGCCGGCGCTGGGCGGACGGGTGCCGGTGGAGGCGATGGGCGGCTGGGCCCCGGCGCTGGTGCGCACCTGGCGCGACGGGAACGCGTGGGTGGAGGACCTGGGCATGGAGGCGTCGCGGTTCGTGCCGGAGTCGCGCATGGACGCGGTGCTGGCGGTGTTCCAGCGCGTGGAGCCGCACCGGGGCGTGGGGGTGCGCATCGACGTGGAGAACGCGCCCCTGGCGATGCTGGTGCTGGCGGCGGACTGGCTGAGCGAGGAGGACGTGGCCTCCGTGCGGCTGTTCGGGCAGCAGGTGTCCTCCGCGCTGGACGCGGCACGCACCATCCAGCGGCTGAGCGTGCGCGCCACGGCGCTCACCGCGCTGGGGCGGCTGGCGTCCCAGGCGGCGTCCGCGCCGCACCCCCGGGCCTTCTTCGGTTCAGGCACGGAGGAGATCGCCGGCCTCCTGGCCTGCGACGCGGTGTGCCTGCTGCTGCCGGCGGACACGCGTCACCAGCCGGGCGAACCGCTGGAGCTGGTCTACGCGCGCGGCCTGTCGGAGGACGCGGTGGCCCGGGTGCGCCGCGCGCGCATGGGGTCGCTGCCCCGTCCGAGCGGGATGAGCGACGCGGTGCAGGTGCTGGACGCGGAGGGCTGCCCCGCGCCCACGCGCGACGCGCTCCGGGCCCTGGCCTTCCAGACGCTGGTGACGGTGCCGCTGCGGGTGCGCTCGCGCGGCGTGGGCACGTTGAGCGTGCTGTTCCACGCGCGGCGGCGGCTCACCGCGCTGGAGCTGGAGACGCTCCAGGCCATGGGCACGCACTTCGCGGCGGCCATCGAATCCCACCGGCTGCTGGACGAGGTGCGCGGACGGGCGGAGGACCTGGCGCTGATGCACGAGGTGGGCAAGGCGCTGGCGGCCACGCTGGAGCTGGACCGGCTGCTGGCCACGGGCGTCACCAGCCTGGCGCGCATCGTGGACGTGCCGGACGCGTACGTGCTGCTGCCGGATGCGAAGGGTGAACGGCTGGCCATCCGCGCGGCGACGGGCGGGCACCCGGAGCTGGTGGGCCGGGACCTGCCGTTGGACATGTCCCTGCATTCCCTGGCGGCCGAGGTGTTCCGCACGCGCCAGCCGCTCCGGGTGGAGGACGCGCGCGTGGACGGGCGGCTGGACGACGAGCTGCGCCGGGCCGCGGAGGGCGTGGCGTACATGGTGCTGCCGCTCGCCGTGCATGAGCAGATGGTGGGCGTGGCGGTGATGGTGGAGACGCGGCGGCCCCGCCGCTTCACCCCCGCGGAGCTGGAGCGGGCGGACGCCATCGCCAACCAGCTCTCGCTGGCGCTGGAGGGGGCTCGGCTGGTGGAGGATTTGAAGAAGAGCTACGAGGAGCTCAGACGCGCGCAGGAGCAGCTGGTGCACCGCGAGCGGCTGGCCGCGCTGGGTGAGCTGTCCGCGGTGATGGCGCACGAGGTGCGAAACCCGCTGGGCGCCATCTTCAATTCGGTGGCCACCATCCGCCGCATCATCGGCCCGGAGAGTCCGGCGACGCCGCTGGTGGACATCGTGGGAGAGGAGGCGGACCGGCTCAACCGCATCGTCGCGGACCTGCTCACCTTCGCCCGGCCTCCGTCGCCGCACCTGTATGCCGTGTCGGTGACGCAGCTCCTGGAGGAGGCGGTGGGCGGCGCGTTGTCGGACGCGGGCAGCCACGGCCAGCCACCGCCGCCGGTGCGCGTGGAGTGGGTGATGGAGGAGGACGTGCCGTCGGTGACGGTGGACGAGCGGCTCATCCGTCAGGCCTTCCTCAACCTGGCCCTCAATGCCGTACAGGCCATGCCCCAGGGCGGCACGCTGCGGGTGGTGGCCCGGAAGGCGTGGGTGGACCGGCCCGGCGTTCAGGTGGAGATCATCGACACCGGCCCGGGCATCCCGGTGGAGCTGCGCACGCGCATCTTCGAGCCCTTCTTCACCACCAAGGCCCAGGGCACCGGGCTGGGGCTCGCCGTCGTGAGGCGCATCGTCGATTCGCACCTGGGGACGCTGGGGCTGGACGTGCCCGACACCGGCGGCACCGTCTTCTGGATCTTCCTCCCGCTGGAGCCGCCCACGCTGCCCGCCCTGCCACTGACCGGCGGCTGACACGTCCTTGCGCGCGGAGTAAACAGTCACCCCCCACGGGTGACCCTTCGCCGTGCGCGTCGTGTCTGATTCCTGGCAGGGAGGCCTGGCTTCCCCAGGAGGCGGATGGTGCACCGGGTTCATGTCGTCGCAGGCGTCGTGTCGTGCCTCTTCGGATTCATGGGCGTGGCCCGCGCGGACGAGGCTTCCGCTCCGGTCGACGTTCCGGTGTCGGCGCGGAAAGAGGAGCCTCGCGTGGAGTGGCGCGCGGTGGCGGAGCTGGGCTTCCTGGACGTGCTGTCGCACAGCCTGCGCCAGGGCAGCGACGGCAGCATCTTCCGGTTCCCGGAGGATGGGGGGCAGGACAACCTCTACACCTTCGTGCGCCTGAGCGCGGAGCTGTCCCTGCGCGGGCGGCACACCCTGGTGTTCCTGGTGCAGCCGTTGGACATCCAGACGCAGGTGGTGCTGCGGCGGGACGTCACGCTGGACGGGCTCACCTTCCCGGAGAACACGCCGCTGGACGTGCGCTACGCGTTCCCGTTCTACCGGGCCAGCTACCTCTATGACCTGCTGGGCGGCCCCGAGCGCGAGCTGTCGGTGGGCGCGTCGCTGCAGCTTCGCAACGCGACGTTCGTCTTCACGTCGGCGGACGGGACGCTGCGCCGGGCCAACCGGGACGTGGGGCCGGTGCCGCTGCTCAAGGTGCGCGCGCGGTGGGCGCTCAGCGAGAACTGGTGGGTGGGGCTGGAGGCGGATGGCAGCTATGCGCCGGTGGCGCTCATCAACGGCGATGATGACTCCGGCACCGTGGGGGCGCTGCTGGACGCCAGCCTGCGCGGCGGCGTGCGGGTCACCGACCAGGTGGAGGTGTTCCTCAACCTGCGCTACCTGGGCGGCGGCGCGCGCGGCACGTCGGACGACAACGAGGAGGAGTTCGGCGACGGCTTCACGAGCAACTGGCTCAGCACCGCCACCGTGTCCCTGGGCGTGCAGTACCGGCTGCCCAGCGCGGACTGACGCTCACTCGCCGCCGGACCCGCCCATGAAGAGCCACATCACGCCGAAGCCCACGATGAGCGCCACGGCCACCACCGCCGCGAGCATGGCCCAGAAGCGGTAGCGCGACGGCAGGGGCCACATGAGGCGGGGAAGGTTGAAGTGGACGACCTTGGCCGGCTTCTTCGGGGCCTTGCGCCTGGCTTCCGCCTGCGCGCGCTCGCGCTCCTTCAGCTCCTCCGCGATCTTCAGCGCGGTGGAGATGTCCATGTTCACGCCGGGGAGCGTTTCGCGCGTCTTGGTGCGCACCGGAATCGGGCGGGTCTCGTTGGGCCGCTCGTCCACGATGGGGGCCGCCTTGCGCGGGGCCTCCTTGGGCGCGACGTAGGGGGTGGACTTCTCCGAGAGGTAGGCGGGCATGTTGCCCGTCGTGCGCGACAGGGCGCCGAAGATTTTCGCGGCCTCCAGGGCCTCGGTGGCTTCGCCCGCGCCACCGGGGGTCCAGGGCACGGGGAGCTCCTCCTGGGACAGGGGTCGGGTGGCGTCCGGGAAGTCCTCGGCCACCGGCGG
>NZ_RAWI01000461.1 GCF_003612125.1 Corallococcus praedator | reverse complement strand
GCCTTGCCTCGGAAGGCCCTGCCCAGCGCCTTACGCTTGAGCGCTGCCGTCAAACAACCGGCACCGCACAGGTACGCCCCCCGCCCTGGCAGCCTCCGCCGCCTGTCCGCCACCACGCCGCCCTGGGGACCTACCACGAACCGGGTGAGTTCCGCCTGTGCCTTGCGCGAACCGCACCCGACGCAGGTCCTGACCGGACCTGACGTCGTGATTTCAATCGGATGTGTCCCTGGCCGTTTCGTTGCGCGGCGCATCTCCCCGTCCCCCTCCAGCTTACGGTGCCTTGGCCGCTTCCGCGCCCTCCGAGCCGCCGGCCGACGCCAGCAGGCTCCTCTCCGCGTTCAGTTCCGCGCGGAGCTTGGCCTCCTCCACAAGGTAGTTCTCCGCCGCGCTCTTCAACTGGCGGGCCTTCTTGATGCCCACCCCTGGCACGTCGCCCAGGCGGGTGAGGTCCTTCTCGTTCGCGATGTCCTCCACCGTGCGGTAACCGGCGAGGATGAGCTGCTCGATGGTCTTCTCGCCGACGCCGCGCACACGCGCCATGCGCTCCGGCTGGGACAGCTCGTCCGGGTGACGGCGGGCCTCGGCCAGCCGGGCCTGCTCGCGCTCGTGGTCCATGCGCGACAGCTCCTGCTGGTCCTCCACCATGCGCTTGCGCGCCTCCTCCTGCATGGAGGGGATGCGGGCGGGGTCGATGCCGGGGATCTGCGCCAGCATCTCCGCGTTCGCGTCCGCCACGTCCCGCGCCTGGCGGAAGCCGTGCGCGTAGAGCGTCTCCACCAGCATCTCGTTGACGCCCGGCAGCGCGCCCAGCGAGCGGCTCGCGAACTCGCGCATCTCGCGCACGCGGCTCTCACTGTTGATGTCCAGCTTCCAGCCGGTCAGCTGGGCGGCCAGGCGCACGTTCTGCCCGCGCCGACCGATGGCGAGCGAGAGCTGGTCGTCCGGGACGATGAGCTCCATGGCGTGGTTGGCCTCGTCGATGATGACGCGGCTGACCTCCGCCGGGGCCAGGGCCGAGCACACGAAGCGGGCCGGGTCCTCGTCATAGGGGACGATGTCGATCTTCTCCCCGCGAAGCTCCTGCACCACCGCCTGCACGCGGCTGCCCTTCATGCCGACGCACGCGCCCACCGGGTCCACGTCCGAGTCGCGGCTGGACACGGCGATCTTCGCGCGGCCACCGGGCTCACGGGCCGCCGCCTCGATGACGACGATGCCTTCGGCGATCTCCGGCACCTCCATCTCGAAGAGCTTGGTGAGCAGGTTGACGGACGCGCGCGACAGGACGATCTGCGGGCCCTTGGACTCGCGCAGTACGTCCAGCACGTAGGCCTGGACGCGGTCGCCCGGGCGGTAGGTCTCACGCGGGACCTGCTCGCGCACGGGCAGCACGGCTTCCGCGCGGCCCAGGTCCACCACGATGTTGCCGCGCTCGAACCGGCGGGCGATGCCCGTCACGATCTCGTTCTTGCGGTCGCGGTACTCGTTGAAGACGTTCTCGCGCTCGGCGTCCCGCGTGCGCTGGAGGATGACCTGCTTGGCCGTCTGGGCCGCGATGCGGCCGAAGCCGCGGCGGAAGGTCTTCAGCCGGAGGATGTCCCCGTACTGGTCGTCCTGGGCCTTGGCCTCCGCGGCGTCCTCGTCACGGTAGAAGATCTGGAAGACGAGCTCATCGTCCGCTTCGACCTCCATGCCCTTCTTGTGGGCCTCTTCCATGGCGATCTGGTTGACCGCCTGGATGGGGTCGACGATCTGCTCGACGACGGTGATGGCCTGGAACAGCTCCACCACGCCCTTGTCCGGGTCGTACTTGGCTTCGAGGTTGCGCTCCTGGCCAAAGTGCTTCTTGGCCGCGGTCTTCATCGCGTCCTCGAGGGTCGCGATGAGCACAGCCCGCTCGATGCCCTTGTCCTTGGCGACCTGGTCCAGAACGAGGTTGAGGTTGACGGCCGGGTTGGCTGGGGTTGCCATGACGTTCTCCTAAAATGGGTCCACGGGCGGCCCTGGCGCGATCAGGGTCCCCTGTATGTCGACAACTAGAACTCGAACTCCAGATTGGCCTTGGCGATGTCCTTGAAGGGGATGCGGAAGCTGCCGCCCCCTTCCACGTCCACGGAAATGGCGTCGGCCGCCACGTCGGTGAGCGTTCCGGCGAAGTTCTTTCGCGGAGGATCGCCCAACGGACCGAAGGTCTTCACCTTGACCTTCTGCCCCTTCACCCGCTCGAAGTGCGCCGGCTTCTTCAACGGCCGGTCCACCCCGGGACTGGAAACCTCCAGGTTGTATTCCTGGGGGATGAAGTCCTCCACGTCGAGCACCAGTTCCACGGCGCGCGAAACCTGGGAGCACTCTTCCAGACCTACCCGGCCGCCTGGCTTGTCGATGAACAGCCGCAACACCCAGCCCTCACGCTCGCGGACATACTCCAGGTCCACCAGCTCCAGGCCTTCGTTCGCCACGATGGGGTCGAGCAGCGTCGCCGCCTTCTCTTCCACCGTCTGTTTGATGTTCTTCGACTCCATACCGGGATGCAGGTCTCCAAAAACGCGAAAAGCGGGCACGGCGGCCCACTTTTCGATGTCGTGCGTCGAAAAATGTCGGGGCGTCCGTAACACACGCCCCCTCGGGGTGTAAAGGAAGGACACACCCCGAGGCGCCTGATCAACGCGGCCCTGGATTGAAGGATTCCCAGGGGTTCGCGAGCCCCCTGGCGGCGTTATAACCGCCGCCATGCACCTCATCGCCGCAGCCCAGATGGTGTCCACCGCGGACAAGGCCCACAACCTGGACGTGGCTGCCCGCCTCGTGCGCCAGGCCGCTGGACTGGGAGCCCGCCTGGTGGGCCTGCCCGAGAACTTCTCCTGGATGGGCCCGGAGCCCGAGCGTCCCGGCGCCGCCGAGGCCCTGGACGGCCCCACCCTGAGCCGGATGGCGGACCTGGCCCGGGAGACGAAGGTCACCCTGCTCTCCGGCTCCATCCTGGAGGACGGCGCGCCCGGCGGCCGGCTCTACAACACCAGCGTCCTGTTCGGCCCGGACGGCGCGAGGCTGGCCGTGTACCGGAAGATGCACCTGTTCGATGTGGATGTGGGAGATGGTGCTACCTATCAGGAGTCCGCGGCGGTGGCGCCGGGGACGGAGGTGGTGGCGGCGGACACGGAGGTGGGACGGCTGGGGCTGAGCGTCTGCTACGACCTGCGGTTCCCGGAGCTGTACCGCCGGCTGTCGAGGGACGGGGCGACCCTGCTGGCGGTGCCGGCGGCCTTCACGCTGATGACCGGCAAGGACCACTGGGAGGTGCTGCTGCGCGCCCGGGCGATCGAGAACCAGGCGTACGTGCTGGCGCCGGCCCAGGGCGGCCGGCACTCCGCGCAGCGGCAGACGTACGGGCACGCGATGGTGGTGGACCCGTGGGGGCTCGTCACGGCGCGGGCCTCCGAGGGCGAGGGACTGGCGGTAGCGCCGGTGGACCCGGAGCTTCAAGCGCGCATCCGGCGCAATCTTCCATGCCTGTCGCACCGGCGCCTGGACTAGGCGGAACGGTCCGGGGCGGCCCCTTTTCGGGGGCGCTTTGGGGTTAGACTCCGTCCCACGGTGGTGAACGGACGACGCTGGCCTCCCCTGTTGCTCGTGGTCGCGCTCGCGGCCCTCCCCCCCGGCTGCACGGCCGATGAGAAGCCGCGCGGGCCCGCGGAAGCGCCGCTTCCGCCCCCGGTGCCGCGCGCGCACCTGCGAGATTTGACGGGGGAGGTGCAGATCAAACGCGCGATCGCGGACGAATGGAGCGCCGCGCGCAGCGAGCTGCCGCTGTACGAGAACGACAAGGTGCGCACCGAGGCTGGGGCCAGTGCGCAGGTGGTGTTCGCCAACGGAAGCACGGTGCACCTGGGGGGCGATTCCCTGGTGGGAATCGCGGAGAGCAAGCTGCGCACGGATGTCACCGTCCTTCGCGGACGGGTGGATGCCACGCTGGAGAAGCCGGCCACGCAGTCCTTGTCCGTCACCACGCCATCCGCCACGGTTCGGGCTGGCAGGAAGATCGAGTTCCAATGAAGGCCGCCCTCTGGCTCAGCGCATGGATGGGGCTGTCCGTGGTGCCGTCGGCCCCGACGGTGGTGGGACATGAACCTCCGGAGGCCCCTGCCCGGCGCGGCAGCGGTGGTTCCGGGGCCACGCCGAAGGCTCCGAGCGCGGAGCCGCAGACGGCGCTCAAGGCGCTGGAGATGTCGCGCGCGGCGGTGAAGGCCGCGCCAAACGACGCGCGTCGCCGCGAGGCGGAAGACCGGCTGAAGGACGCCGAGGCACACTTCCAGCAGGCGCGCTACGCGGACGCGCTGCACAAGGCGGACGAGGCCTGGGCGCTGCTCAACCCGCCCCAGCCGTCCCTCTTCACGGTGGAGGTGGGCCACGACGGCGGCACCACCACCGTCACCCACCGCCAGGGGCCGCCCGTCACGGTGGAGGCCCAGCACGCGACGCGCATCCTCGCGAAGGGGGAGTCCGTGCGGGTGCAGCAGGGCACCGTCCTGCCGGAGCCTCCTTCCGCGCCCCAACCGGTACAGCCCACGGACAAGTACCGCTTCACGCTGAAGCCGTCCGCGCAGGGACTGCTGGGGCCGGTGACGCTGTCGTGGGCCGCGGTGGAGGGCGCCACGCGGTACGAAGTGGAGGTCGTCCCGGAGACGGTGGAGGCGGGCCCGCTGCCCTCGCCCGTGCGCGAGGTGCTGGGCGCCCGGCAATGGGCGTTGCCGGCGCTGCCGGCGGGCCGTTATCGCTGGACGGTGACGGCGGTGAGCCCGGGACAGGGCCGGTCCGTCCCTTCCACGGCGCGGCGCTTCGAGCTGGCCGCGGACGCGCTTGAACTCAACATCAAGGTGAAGGACGGCTGGCAGAAGTAGCCAGCCGGTGAGGAGCGACCGCCGTGCGTCTTTTCAAAGCCACCCTCCTGCTGATGCTCGTGGTCAGCATCGTTCCCACGGTGATGGTGGGCTGGTTGTCGGTGTCCCATACGCGCGAGCTGCTCATCCGCGACGCGCAGGAGCTGGCGCAGGAGCGCGTGAAGCAGCTGCGGCTCAAGGCCGAGCGCTTCCTGGAGGACCCCACGGAGATGGTGGTGGGGTTGTCCAGCGTGCCGGGCGGCTTCTTCACCCTGCCGCGCGACACGCAGCGCTCGCACATCGCGGCGGTGCTCAACCAGCGCCAGGAGGTGCTGGCGCTCACCGTGTTCGGCGCGGACAAGCAGCGGCAGCCGGGCCTGCAGGCCTTCGCGGTGCACGACATGGCCCCCAGCGCGGTGGCCGAACACGAGGAGCGCGCCCGGGCCCTGCTCGACGCGGGGCTGACGGGGGTGCGCTATTCGGACGTGGTGGCGTCCCCGGGCGGTGGCGGGCCGGTGGTGACGCTGGCCTTTCCCGTGGGCGACCCGGTGCAGGGCTACATGGCGGCGGACCTGACGCTCGCGGGCCTGCGTCAGATGCTGGCGCAGGAGCGCGTGGGCAGCACGGGGTTCGCGTACCTGGCGGACCGGCACGGGCGCCTCATCACCGGCGGCGGTGACCTGGGCGCGGTGGGCGAGGACGTGTCGAAGCGGACGCCCCTGGCGCACCTGATCAAGCAGCGCGAGGGGTCCCCCGACACGGAGCTGTTCCATGTGGGAAACTTCGGCGAGGGACGCGACGCGGTGGTGGCGGCGTACTCCGTGTTGCCGGAGGCGGGCTGGGCCATCGTGTCCGAGCAGCCGGTGGAACATGCCTACCGGCAGGTGGAGACGATGGAGCGGCGCATCCTGGCGGGCCTGGGCGGCGCCATCCTGGTCGCGCTCGTGCTGGCGGCCATCTTCTCCCGCAACCTGACGCAGCCCCTGAAGACCTTCATGGCGACGTCGATGGAGCTGGCGCGCGGCAAGTTCGGCGTGGAGGTGAACCTGCGCCAGAAGAACGAGCTGGGGGAGCTTGCCCAGACGTTCAACTACATGAGCAAGCAGCTGCTCGCGTACGACATGGAGACGCGCGGCCTCTACGAGAGCCTGGAGAAGGGCTACCTGGAGACCATCGTCGCGCTGGCCAACTCCATCGACTCCAAGGACGCGTACACGCGCGGCCACAGTCAGCGGGTGGGCGACGTGGCGGTGGAGATTGGCAAGGAGCTGAAGCTCACCGAGCGCGAGCTGCGGCAGCTGCAGTACGGCGGCATCCTCCACGACATCGGGAAGATTGGCATCGTGGAGAGCATCCTCACCAAGCAGTCCCGGCTGACGGATCAGGAGATGGCCACGATGCGGGAGCACCCCGCCATCGGCGACGCCATCATCGGGCCGGTGACGTTCCTGGGGCCGGTGCGCGCGTGCGTGCGCCACCACCACGAGCGCTGGGACGGCACGGGCTACCCGGACAAGCTCAAGGGCGAGTCCATCCCGCTCTTGGCGCGCATCGTGGCGTGCGCGGACACCTTCGATGCCTGCACCTCCACGCGCCCCTACCAGAAGGCCATGCCGCTGGAGAAGGCGATGGAGATCCTGGACAACCTGAGCGGCGCGCAGCTGGACCCGAAGGTGGTGCTGGCCCTGCGCGCGGTGCTCGCCCAGCGGGGCGTGCGGGTGGAAGGCCACCGGCAGCCGGTCAAGCTGGCGTCCTGAGCGCGTGCCTTCCCAGCCCGTCCCGCCCGGAGCGCGGCGGGACGGGCTGGGAAGGCACGCGCTCAGGACGCC
>NZ_RAWI01000460.1 GCF_003612125.1 Corallococcus praedator | reverse complement strand
ACCGGAACCCGAGCCGGAGCCCGCCCCCGCGCCCGAGGAAGCCTCCCAGTCCGCCGAGGACCCGAATTCGGGGGGCTCCGAGGAGCCGCAGCCCGACGAGGGCTCGAACGAGTACGTCCCGGAGCCCCAGCCGGACAACGGCGGCGCGATGGCGTCGCTGGCGGACAAGAAGAAGTTCGTCCCGCTCATCGTCATGGGCGTGGTGGGACTGACCTTCCTGGTGTTGATGATCGCCGTGCTCGCGGGCGCCTGAGCCTTCCGGCCCGGCGTCCCTGTCGCGAGCGACGGTCCGCCCGGGCTTCCCCGGGCGGCGGAAAAACGAAGGGCCCCCAGACGGGGGCCCTGGAACTACCGGCCGGAGGAGATGCGCGCGACCGGCTGGATGTTCAGCTCGGGCGACAGCTCCTGGTAGCTGAGGATGGAGAACGAGGGCGTGAACTCGTACTCCAGCAGCTTGCGCACGTACCGACGGATGTCCATCGCCGTGAGGATGACGGGGCGCTGGGCGCTGGGCGGCAGGTGTCCGCACTCGGAGCGCACCGCGCTGACGATCTCCTGGGCGATCTCCGGCTCCAGCGCCAGGTGGGCGCCCGCGGAGGTGCGCTTGATGGAGCTGCGGATGGCCTCCTCGATGTTCGGATCCAACAGGTACACCACGAGCGTGCCGGTGCCGCGCGCGTACTTGTGGGAGATGTAGCGGCGCATCGAGGCGCGGACATGCTCGGTGAGCATGACGTTGTCGGCCTCCACCTGCCCGTACTCCGACAGGGACTGGAGGATGCCGCGCAGGTCGCGGATGGAGATCTCCTCCTCCACGAGCCGCCCGAGGATGTCCGTCAGCTTCAGCACGTTGACGATCTTCGGGACGACTTCCTTCACGATGGCCGGGAACGCCTTCTCCAGCTGCTCCAGCATCGTCTGCGTCTCCTGCACGCCCATGAACTCGCGGGCGTTCTTCCGCAGGATGGCCGCGGTGTGCAGGATGATGTAGCCGGGCACGTCCCAGGTGGTGAGGCCCGCGGACTCCAGCGTCTCCCGGAACTGCTCCGGCACCCACGCGGCCGGCTGGCGCGTCGCGGGGTTGATGGCCTCGAAGCCGGGGATGTTCATCAGCTTGAGGCGGTCCACCGTGTCGTTCACCAGGATGTGGCCCAGGGTGGCCTGGCCGGTGACGACGGGGACTTCGTTGATCTGGATCTGGTAGGCCCCGGGAGGCAGGCCGCCGTTGCCGCGCGCTCGCACGCCGGGGAAGCGGACGCCCAGCTCCACGAAGAGGCCGTCGCGCATGAACGGGATGAGCTCGAAGAGGAACTTGCCGCCGTCCTGCCGCGAGTCCACGAAGGGCACCAGCGCGTCGGACACCTCCAGCACGATGGGGGTGACGACGGGGATGAACAGCTCCGAGTCCGGGTTGAGCTGCTCCTTGGGCGCCGGCTCCGACGACACGGGGGTGCCGAAGCTGGACTCCATCGCGGGACCCGCCTCCTCGGCGGCCTGATCCGCGTCCTTCTTCTTCATCATCGTGTACGCGCCGAAACCCGCGCCCGCGCCGAGGATGAAGAACGGAATCTTGGGCAGACCGGGGATGAGGCCCAGGCCCACGAGCATGGCCGCCGCGATGGCGATGGCCTTCGGGTAGGCGGTGAGCTGGCTGCCCACGTCCTTGCCCAGGTGCGCCCCCTCCTCCTCGCCGCCCACGCGCGTCACCAGGATGCCGGCGCAGGTGGAGATGAGGATGGCGGGAATCATGCCGACCAGACCGTCACCGATGGTGAGCAGCGTGTACTTCTGCGCCGCGTCCGCTGCGGCCATCCCCTTCTGGGTCACGCCGATGATCAGGCCGCCCACGATGTTGATGACCGTGATGATGATGGACGCGATGGCGTCGCCCTTCACGAACTTCATGGCGCCGTCCATGGCGCCGAAGAGCTGGCTTTCGCGCTCCAGGTCGCGGCGCTTCTTCTTGCCCTGCTCCTGATCGATGGAGCCCGCGCGCATGTCCGCGTCGATGGACATCTGCTTGCCGGGCATCGCGTCCAGGGTGAAGCGCGCGGCCACTTCGGCGACGCGCTCCGAGCCCTTGGAGATGACGATGAAGTTCACCACCACCAGGATGAGGAAGAGGATGGCGCCGACGACGAAGTTGCCCTGCACCACGAAGTTGCCGAACGCCACCACCACTTCGCCAGGGTCGCCGGTGAGCAGGATGAGTCGGGTGGTGGAAATGGTGAGCGACAGGCGGAACATCGTCGTGATCAGCAGCACCGTCGGGAACACCGACAGCTGCAGCGCGCCTGGCACGTAGAGGGAGATGAGAAGAAGTATGACCGAGATGCTGATGTTCAGCGTCAGCAGGATGTCCAGCAGGAACGTCGGCAGCGGGACGATCATCATCCCGACGATGGCCACGACGACCACCGCCAGGACGATATCGGAGTACTTGTTCAGGAAGCTGTTGGGATCGCCGGTCATCGTCGGGGCGCCATCCTAGTCCGGGCCGGCCCTGGTTCCCAAGGGGGGGTACGCCCTCCCCTGGAAAGGGAGGAGGCCTGCGCTAGGACTAGGCGTCGTCCTCGGGCGCCTCGGACTCGCCGACGTCCTCGGCGCTCTCCATGGCCGCGGCGGCGAGCATGCGCGCACGGGCACTCAGCGGGTCCTTGCCCTCGGGGTCCAGCGCCACCGCGCGGTTGAAGTCCTGGGCCGCTTCCATCACCCGCCCCTGGCGCAGCGCGGCCTCGCCCCGGTTGACGAAGGGGGTCAGGTCCGTGGGGTCCAGTTCGATGGCGCGGTTGAAGCAGTCCACCGCCAGATCCAGATCCTCCAGCGCCAGGTGGCAGGCGCCCAGGGCCGTGTGGAAGTACGCCTCCGACGCGTCCAGCGCGAGGAGGGTCTCGAAAATGGCCAGTGCCTCGCTGAACCGCCCGTCCTGGAAGAGGTTGAAGCCCTCGGTGGCCCGTTCGAGCATCTCGGCTGCAGACAGGGGCTTCTCGTTGTCGTGCATCACCGTGGCCTTGGATTCGGTCGTCATCAGCGCGGGTCCCTCACAGGGAGGACAGGAGGACGTTGCCCGCAACCGACCACCAGTGGACAGGGGTGGCTTCGGGCGCGGACAGCTTAGTCTGTTATCGGGGCAACCTCCAAAGAGGGTGCGTCCCGCGTGATCGACCCGGCTTTCCCGCCCCCCCTTTTCTGGCGGGAAAAAAGATCAGAAAATGGGGACGAAACTTCCGGACCCCGATCCCCCATAATCCTTTTGTAAGCAGCTTCGCAGCGCACCCACCCGCTACCAAATCTGGAGACACCCCATGTCCAACGCTACCGTCGCCGGCGCCGCCATCTCGAAGGCCTTCAACACCAGCCAGGGCCTGAACGCCACCGAGCAGGCGTCCCTGAAGGGCCTCACGGGCGATGACCGTACCCGCGCCGAGGCTCAGCTGATGCTCCAGAAGCAGCAGGAGGCCGTTGCCTTCGCCTCCAACATCATGAAGAAGCTGAACGAGATCGCGATGTCGATCATCGGCAACATGAAGTAATCCTGCCGCTTCCTGGCAGAGAGAGCCGGCCCTCCTTCACGGGAGGCCGGCTCTTCGCTTTTGCGGGCCTGCCTTCGTCCACCCCTCCTCCCCCGCAAGCACGACGGCCCGGACCCACGCCAGGAGCGTGCGACCGGGCCGCGAAGGGTGGAGCGGGGCGGAGGCTTCGGGCGCTACGGCTTCGACGGCTTGCCCTGGACCCGGTCCGCCTGCTGCTTGAGCGCGAGCAACGTCCCGCGGGCCCGCTGCGTGGAGCGGCGCTGCAGCGACGGATCATTCTGGATGGCGCGGCTGAAGTCCGCGAGCGCGGCGGGAACGTTTCCCCGGCGCAGGAAGATTTCGCCCCGACCCACGAGCGCATCCCCGTTGTCGGTGTTGAACCGCAGCGACTGCTCGAAAGCGTCGAAGGCCTCGTCGAAGCGCTCGAGCGTCATGTACGCGGCGCCGACCTGGCAATGCAGCACGCTGTCATACGGGGCCGCGGCCACCAGCCCTTTGAAGATGTCCAGGGCCTGGGCCGTCTTGCCCGCCTGCATGATCTGGTGTGCCGTCTGCGCCCAGCGGTAGAGGGTCGCCTGGGGCATCTTCAGGAACTCGCCCAGCGTCACTTCTCCGCGAATCAACCGCGCATCTTCTTCCTGCTGGCGGGACTCTGCGGATGGGGCCTGGGGCGGGGGCTTGGGACTCAACGTGAACCTCCTGACGAGCGGGGCGCCACTCCGCCCCGCTCGCGGGAGGGTGTGGCGACTAGAAGATGATGTTGCGCGGACGCACGGTATCACTCATGCGCGGGATCTGCTTCAGGGCCTTCAGCATGTTGGTGACCGAGTCGAAGGCCTCCGTCATGCCCTTGCGGTGCTTGCTCTTGTCGTACGAGCCACCGAAGTCGTCCACGCGGTTGAACGGGTTGAAGCCGGCGGACTTGGTCTGGGCCAGCGAGTCGAACGTGTTCGTCACCGCGTTGAGGCGGTTCTGCAGCGCGGCCAGCGGATCCTTGTTGCTCTGGGCCAGGGCGGGGTTCGCCGAGCCACCGTAGGTGTGGCTGACGTTGATCTCGTTGCCCTTCTTCAGGATTTCGCCGCCGTTCTCCGAGCCGACGATCTCCCCGCTCTCGAACGTCCAGTCATCCGTGGACGTGCCCATGGTCACGACGTCCACCGTCTTGTTCTGACCCGCGAAGCGGACCGCCTCGTCCACGGCATCGCGCTTCACCGCGCTGATGGTGCCCTTGCCCTTGTCCAGGTCCTTCACCGACACGTGGTCGTCGCCCATGATGATGTCGAGCGAGCCCGTCACCGTCATGCCGTTGCCGTAGGGCACGGTGTTGACGTTGATGCGGGTGCCGTCGCCCAGGACGAACGTGGTGTCGTTCTTGAAGTCCCACTTGCCGCCGTCGCCCTCGTCGACGTGCGGATCGCCCCACACGCGGGTCTCCTTGCCGTCCGGACCCGTGACCTTCCACTCGAACTGGCCGAGCGGTTCGATGACGTAACCACCCGGGGTGGTGATCTTGTTGTCCTTCACCTCCAGGGAGTAGCGCGCGTTGGCGTTGTCCAGCGGGTTCGGCAGCTCCGTGGGGAAGGCGCCCGAGCTGGCGGAGGCGCTCTTCGTCGTCACCGACTTGCCCATCTGATCGGCCTTGGCGTTCGCCTTGTCCGACTTCGCGGTCGCGCCGGCGATCGCCTTGTCCACCTGGCCCAGCGTCGTCTCGATGAGCTTCGTGTTCTTCGCGATGGTCGCGTCGTTCACAACGCCTTGAGCAGGATTCTTCACGCTGAGGGCCTGGGTGTTCAGGCCGCTGATGTTCGTCGCCATGGGCATCTCCCGGGAAAGGGAAGTCGAGGTCTGGAAAGCGCTACAAAAGATGAACTGGAAGGATTGTCGTGCGCTGGAGGGCAGGAGTTTCGCTCTGAAGGCAACGAATTTTCCAGTCCCGCTCCACCCACCCCTGGAGGCCCCCTCCATGGATCATCTGGGCGCATCTGGAGGGTGGGGGCGAACCGGCCACCCCGGGAAAAGGCGGGAAAATCTGAATCGGAAAATCCCCAGGAAACTTCCGGACCCCGATCCCCCATAATCCTTTTGTAAGCAGCTTCGCAGCGCACCCACCCGCTACCAAATCTGGAGACACCCCATGTCCAACGCTACCGTCGCCGGCGCCGCCATCTCGAAGGCCTTCAACACCAGCCAGGGCCTGAACGCCACCGAGCAGGCGTCCCTGAAGGGCCTCACGGGCGATGACCGTACCCGCGCCGAGGCTCAGCTGATGCTCCAGAAGCAGCAGGAGGCCGTTGCCTTCGCCTCCAACATCATGAAGAAGCTGAACGAGATCGCGATGTCGATCATCGGCAACATGAAGTAATCCTGCCGCTTCCTGGCAGAGAGAGCCGGCCCTCCTTCACGGGAGGCCGGCTCTTCGCTTTTGCGGGCTGGCCCCGGCACGACGACGGAGGGCACCGGGCCCCCCGCGCCAGGCCTGACTCAGGGCGTCGGAAGCTGGGCGTTCAGCAGGATCTGATGCCGGGTGGTGGTGAGGACGTCGAAGTCCGCGGTCACCGAGTCGGCGTAGTTGCCGGTGTCCCGGACGCGGATCTGCATGGGACGGGCGGACTTGCCCGTCTGCGCGTAGCGGGCGGTCACCGTGTACCGGCCGACGGGCACATCCTGCACCGCGTCACCATCCGGCGTGCGCACCAGCTTCTTCGTGATGGGCGCGCCCTCGCTGCCGTCCACCAGCTTTCCGCTCGGCGTCAGCGTCAGCTCGATGTCGTCCGAGTTGATGGCCTGCTCCGGATCCGCGGGGTCGATGAGCTGATCCACGTAGACGGCGACGAACCCGCCGTAGAAGCCGGTGTCGTCAGCGCGCTTTCCCGACAGCTTCCAGGTGAAGTTGCGCACGGCACCTTCATTTCCGGCGAACACGCTGTCGTCGTTCGGATCCAGGTCGAAGGTGTACGACCTGGCGTTGTACTGGACCTTGTGCGTCGCGCTGGCATGCCAGGTTCCCGCCGGCTTGCTCACGTCGATGCGGTAGGTGCCATCCGACCCCGTCGTCGCCAGGGCGTTGGAGTTGTAGACCAGGGTGTTGTCGGCGACGACCGTCACCCCCGGCAGCGGCTGGCCCCGGGCATCCACCACCTTGCCCGACATCTGACCACCCTCGGGAGTTCCTCCCCCACCCTGGC
>NZ_RAWI01000045.1 GCF_003612125.1 Corallococcus praedator | reverse complement strand
GGGGAGGGGGGGGGCGGAGGCGGGGATTCTAGCAAGCCGGCCACGAGCGCCCAATGACCCGGGAGGCCGCGAACCGCGGCCCACCTTCGTGGGCTGGGCGTTTGCCGGGATGCGTCCAACGCCCGTAGCCTGGGGATTTCCGGCGTTCCAG
Source organism: Corallococcus praedator (assembly GCF_003612125.1). Taxonomy (GTDB): domain Bacteria; phylum Myxococcota; class Myxococcia; order Myxococcales; family Myxococcaceae; genus Corallococcus; species Corallococcus praedator. Next base: position 36,806 of record NZ_RAWI01000045.1, on the reverse strand, counting down.
ACTCACCGTGTTTCCAGGAGAAGCCATGCCCAGGCGAGTCACCGTCCAGCTCATCGACTCCCAGTACGACCCGGTGCCCGGTCTGCGGGTCGTCCTCGTGCAGACGGCTGAGCGCCTCCAGACGAACGCGGAGGGCGAGGTCACCTTCACGCACGTCCCCGACGTGGCGACGTTCGAGGTCTTCCGGGGCGAGACGCGCGTCGCGGGGCACGTGGCGGCGCAGCCCCTCGCTGACGGGACCACGCTCGTCCTGCGCGTGGGTCCGCAGACGGTCGCGCGACTGTTCCTGGATGCGGACCGCGATGGCACCCTGACGTCGGAGGGGCTCGACCGGTGGGACTGGGGCGTGGGGCCGGGCAGGAAGGGCGCCATCATCCTCTGCAACCTGGATGCGGATGGGGCCATCCCCCAGCGCGCGGACAACAGCGATGAGGTGATCAACGGAGGGGACGACGCGCTGGACATCGCGCCGCTGGAGGTCCGGCGCGACGGTGCGCACCGTCCTGATGCGACGTGCACCCTGTCGCTGGAGAACCCGAGGGACATCCAGCGGATCCGCATCTTCGACGGAATCTCGGCGGGGGCCCGGGCCCTCATCGGGCCGCGCAATGGGCACACGTGCCGGTTGGATCTCTCCAGGCCCGTCCTGCGCCTGGGCATGGAGGCCCTCCGGTTCGACCTCACGCCGGACGAGCAGGACATCGTCCTCGTGCTGACCACGAGTGCGCCCGAGGGAACCGTGGTGCAGCGGGCCCGGGTGCGCGTCGCGCCCTGGATGATGCAGCACCACCTGGAGCCGCCCCAGACGGTCTACGTGGTCGCGGGCACGACGCCCCGGTTCGACAACACCGCGTTCCGGAGCACGCTGAAGGCCATCGTCGAAACCCGGCTGGGGCTGTCCCTGGTGGAGCTGCCCTGCATCGACGGAGACCGCTGGGGGCAGGACAGCCTGGAGTTTGGAAGCTCCAACCTTCCCACGCACGGCCTCCACGCCATCCTCGGTGCCTCGCGGAGGGTCGGGTTGATCAACCACTTCGCTCAGCGGGGACGGGGCCCCGGCGTCGGCTTCTTCGGCTTCGCCGCCGAGGCCGAGAGCGACATGAACAAGCTTGGCAACCTGGAGGTCACGCCGCCGGTGATGGACCACAAGGGGCGCAACTTCCCGTTCGGCCGCATCTACTACGGCGACGGCGCCGGGGCGCGGCGCCGGTTGGATCCGAACGTCCAGGCCTTCCTGAAGGCGCAGCGGGTCCAGGCCCCCATCGTCATCGACACCGGCTGGCTGGATGTCGGCCATGTCGATGAAATCCTCTCGTTCGTTCCCGCGGAGGACGGAGGCTGGAAGCTCTGCCTGCCCAGTCCCCTGCTGGCCCTGACGCTGTTGGAGGGCGTGCTGAAGGCCGAACCGAACGCGGTGCTGCTCGAGGGAAGGTCGGTTCAGGGCGTCGAAGGCGAGGGCTTCGAGGAGCCCATCCAGACCACGGTCGCCGCGTTCTTCAAGGACGGCATGGGAGGAGGGGGCGCCCGCCGCCCCACCGGGATGCCGAACATGATGATGCCTCCGCGCCGGGAACCGATGCCGGTGCAGCGCAGGCCTCACCCCGGTCTGGGGTCACTGTCGTCGGTCCGTCGCCCGGGCGCGATGCCCTCCTCGGTCCCGTTCGAGGGCATGGGGGGAGGATTCCCCCGGGGAATTTCAGAGGTGCCCACGCTCGCGAGCGTCATCGCCTTCAACAAGCGCGCGGATGAGCAGCTCCAGAAGTTGGTTGATCAGTTGAAGAGGGACATCGGCCTGCGAGACGAGCAGATCCTCCGCATCCCCGTGCTCTACCGGCAGGGCAAGATGAAGGGGCTGGCGACCCTGACCGCGAACATGGTGAACATGCTCGTGCTGGAGCGGCACTGCATCATGGCGAAGCCCTTCGGCCCCATGCTCCATGCGAACAAGGTCCAGAGCGGTCCGTACGGCCAGCTGCTGGTGCCCCACGGAATCGACCGGGTCCTGGACGTGCCCGCGCATGGCACGTTCGACCTGTTCGAGGTCTACGTGAAGAGCCTGTTCCGCAAGCACGGCCTCACGGCCCACACCCTCGACAACTGGCGCGCGTACCACGACAAGGGCGGCGAGGTGCATTGCGCCACCAACACCCGGCGGGGGCTGACCCTCAAGCGCTGGTGGGAGTTCGCGCCCGAGGACGCCCTGGGCCTGCTGCCGCCGCTGCATACGCTCCGGCCCAGCTCGCTCCCGCTGGTGCGCCAGCTGCTCTGAAACCCACGGGCGGCTGAAGGTCCGCGGACCCCGCAGTATGGAAGGGAAGGTCCGCGCGAGCCTCTTGTTCGCGCGAACAGGCCAGGGCCGGGAGGGTGCACGGCCCTACACCTGTCCGCTGTTGGACCGCGAAACAGGCGCGTGTCGCGTCTACGCGCACCGGCCGCTGGCCCTGCACGGGGACGCGGACGTCCTCTGGGCCAACCAGGACGCGCTGGAGGACGCGGTGGCGCGACTGGGCGGCGCCACGCGTCCGCTCTTCGAGTGGTTCGCGCAAGCCCCCTCCCCGGACGGAGGCTGACGCCGGGCCGCTCAGCCTGGCGCCGCGAGCACCTTGTCGAGCGCCACGTAGCTCTGGTTCATGCCCTCGGTCATGCCGGACTGGACCATGCCGTCGCGCTCTTCGGTCGTGTGGAACAGCGAGAGGGTGATGACCTTCGTGCGCCCGTCGCCCAGGTCCTCCAGCATCGTCGACTCCACGATGACGTGGCCGGGCATGCCGTCCCACTCGAAGGTCCGCACCATGCGCTCCGGGGGCGTCACCTCGCGGAAGCGCCCCTCGAAGCCATGCTGCCCGTCGGGCGTGTGTTCGACGAAGCGCCAATGGCCTCCGCGCTGGACCTCCAGGCGCTCGATGACCAGCGTGTTGCCCCGGCCCCACCACTGGGCCACGAGCGCGGGGTCGGTCATGGCCTTCCACACGCGCTCACGGGTCGCGTTGAAGATGCGTTCGGTGCGGACCTCCCGGTCGGACGGTTGGGTCACCGTGGCGGGGGATGGCTTCGCGGCGGGGCTCATGGCGTTCCTTTCGTGCGCTCGAGGAAGTCCTCGAGGTGATCCAGGCGTTGCTCCAGCAAGGTCCGGTACGCGGTCATCCACTTCGCCACGTCCTCGAGCTTCCGGGGACCCAGCCGGCAGTGCCTCACGCGCCCCACCTTCTCGGTCGTGACGAGGCCCGCCTCCTCGAGGACGCGCACGTGCTTCTGCAGCCCGGTGAGCGTCATCTCGAAGTGCTCGGAGAGGCTTCCCATCGAAGACGCCTCGGACTTTCCAAGGCGCATCAGGATGGCCCGGCGCGTCGGGTCCGACAGCGCCGAGAAGGAGCGATCGAGGTGGGATGAAGACTGAACCATTTGGTTCAGTGATAATCCCTGGGATGGCCTGGGTCAAGGCCGCGTGGGGCGCTGGGGCGGGCTACGGCTTGCGCGGCGTGCCCGCGTCCCTGGACAGCGAGCGGACGAACACGGAGTCGATGCCGTGGATGCGCAGCTGCATCAGGTCCTCCGCGCTGGCGTTCGTGTAGCCCAGGCCGCGCATCTCGTTGACGAAGGCGGGGGTGACGCCGTGGATGCGCATTCCCACGAGCTCGTCGGCCTTCAGGTCCTTGAAGCCCAGGCCGCGCATCTCGCGGATGAAGTCCGGCGTCACGCCGTGGATGCTCATGGACAGGAGCGTCTCCAGCGCCAGGCCCTTGAAGCCCGCGGCGGCCAGGGCCTGGATGCGCTCGGGCGTCACGCCGTGGATGCGGCTCTGGACGACTTCGTCCAGCGACAGCTTGGGGTAGCCCGCCGCGGCGAGCGCCCGCACGTACTCCGGGGTGACGTTGAAGATGCCCACCTGGAGCAGGTCGTCCACCGAGCCCACGCGGTAGCCCGCGGCGGCCAGCGCCTTGACGCGCGCGGGGCCCACGTCGACCGTGGCCAGCGTGAGCTGCTCCTGCGCGTCCGGCTTGGGGATGCCCAGCTCCGACAGCGCCTTCACGTAGGCGGCGTTGGGGGTGAAGCGCCAGGTGCCCGTGCCCTGCTGCGCTCCGAAGCGGCCCTCGAAGGCGAAGGTGCCGGCTTCGCGCACCAACTGGAAGGGGGCGCTGCTGCCTTCCTTCGTGGACAGTCCCTGGAAGGAGGCGAGCGGCGTGGAGAAGCCGTGGTTCGATCCAGGTCGGTCCTTCGGGTGCAGCGACAGGTGCAACTCCTGCTCGCGCACCGTGCCGACCCAGGCGCCGGACTCCGAGGCACCTTCGGCGAGAACGGGGAGGGCGAAGAGCAGCATGAACACGGTGAGCCACGGCGACAGGCGGGACGTCATGACGGCGACTCCTTTTCGGGCAAGGCGCGGCCCGCCCACGCGCTCGAAAGGGAGCGCGCGGGTTGGGGCCGTGTGGTGAAGGGGGAAGGGGCGTTACTTCTTGGGCTGGCGCATGCGGCGGATGAAGTCCGCGTCCACGCCACCGGCGCGCAGGCGCCGCAACTCATCCACGGAGGCGGGCTTCAGGCCCGCGGCTTCCAGCTCGTGGATGTACTCGGAGGTGACGCCCAGGGCGCGCAGCTCCACGGCCGTGTCCAGGTCCAGGCCCGTGAAGCCGGCGGACTTCAGGTCGTTCAGCCAGGCCGCGTCCAGGCCCAGGGCCTTCGCCGCGAGCAGCTGCTCCGGATCCGTCTGCTGGAAGCCCAGGCCCGCCATCTGCTCCAGCCACTCCGGGGTGACGCCCAGGTGCTTCATGCCCACCAGCAGCTCGGAGGGGATGGGCTTGCCGAAGCGGGCCGCCATGGCCTTCGCGTACTCCGGCGTGATGCCCGCGTGGCCGAACTGGACCAGCGTCTCCACCGTGGGCGCGTAGCCCATGGCGGTGACCTGGGAGACGACCTCCGGGGTGACGCCCGCGACCTTCAGGGACACCAACTGCTCCACCGTGAGGGGGCCTTCGCCCACGCGGGTGGTCGCGTCATCCGCCTCCGGTGCGGCGCGAGCGGCTGGAGCGGCGTTGAGCTCGACGACCGGAGTGGCGTGGACGGGCGCGACCTTCACTTCCGCCACCTTCACGGGCTGCACGGCGAGCGCGGTGAGGGGCACCGCCACCGCGAGGCTGCTGGCCAGCGTGACGATGGAGACCCCCGCGGCCAGGCGAGACGAGCACCGCGACGGGGGCGCCACCACCAGCCGCCGCACGCGGTCCGTCAACGAGCCTCCCAGCGCGGACAGGGCAGGGCCCGCGGCCCCCGTCCCCTGCGACCGCAGTGCTTCCAGCGCGGTGAGCGCACGGGCATACGGAATCGCACCGGGGCCCTGCCGCACGGCGAGGTCGTCACAGCAGTTCTCCCGCTCCACGCGGATGACCTGGGACATCCACCACACGACCGGGTGGTAGAAGAGCAGCGTCTCCACCAGGGTCTGCACCACGTTCACCGCGAAGTCGTGCCGGCGGATGTGCGCCAGCTCGTGGGCCAGCACCATCTCCAGCTCCCGCACCGCGAGCCCTGTGAGCGTGGCGGTGGGGACCAGCACCACGGGCCTCAACCAGCCCAGCGTGGACGGCACCTCCAGCTTCGACGACACCAGCAGCCGCACCGGCCGCGTGAGCCCCAGCCGGCGCGCCATCGCCTCCAGCCGCTCCTGCCATTCCAACGACGCGTGCACCGCCGCGTGGACCTGCTGGCGCAGCAGGAACCAACCCTTCATCAGCCGCAGCGACGAAGCCGCCACGCCCATCCCCCACGCCAGCACCAGCCAGGGCAGGTGCTCACCCACCTGCTGGAACACCTGCTCCAGCGGAGGCCTCGCCTCCGTTCCGGCCGGAGACGGGGACCGCCACGGCGTGGACCCGGTGCTCGGGAGGACCAACGTGTTCATGAAGGGCGTGGCGGTTCGCGCGACGAACGCCGTCGTCCGCCCGGGCCGCGCGCCCGGAGCACGGGAGGCGTGCCGCCACGCGGTGGCCACCGGCAGCGCGAGCATGATGCCCAGGGCACCACACGCCAGCGCATAGCGCAGGTTCGCCGAGCGACCGCCCACCCACCGCAGCGCCAGGGCCAGCGCCACCGCGACGAGCACGCCCTGCCACAGCAGGTGCACGAGCGCCCAGCCCACCGCTTCCAGGATGAGACCGTTCATGATTCCGACTCCTTCTCCAGCGAATCCAGCAACTGGCGCAGCTCCGCCAGCTCCTCGGGGGACGTCTTCTTCGTGGACAGGGCCTGCAGGGCCAGCCGCGCCGGGGAGCCGCCGAACACGCGGTCCACCAGGTCGGTGACGAGCTGCCGCTGGGTGTTCTCACGCGGCACGCGGGCGCTGTAGACATGCGCGCGCTGCGCCTCGTCCCGCATCACCAGCCCCTTCTCCGTCATGATCTGCATCGTCTTCAGCACCGTGGTGTAGCCGCTCCCATCCTGCAGCGTCTCGTGCACCTCGCGCACCGTACTGGCGCCCCGGTCCCACAGCACCCGCAGGATGGCCAGCTCGGCATCCGTGGGGCGTGGCAGCTTTGCTCGACTCATGGCTCCCTCACTCCTTCAGCGATACGGACTGGATATACGAATGACTTCGTAGATGTCAACGAAGGTCTTCGTAGTTCGCGGCGTCCTTGCGCCGGTCGCGGTTGAAACCCGGCGCGGGGGCCGGCATCGGACGAAGTGCATGGCGCCACCTCCCCCCAAGCCCTGTGCCGTCTGCGGCCGCGCCATCACCTGGCGCAGGAAGTGGGCCCGCGACTGGGAGCAGGTGCGTTACTGCTCGGACGCGTGCCGGGGGAAGCGGACCCAGGCGCGTGATTCCCCGCTGGAAGCGCTCATCTTGGAGCTGCTGGCCCGGCGGGCGGGCAGGGCCACGGTGTGCCCTTCCGAGGTCGCTCGCGCGGTGGGCGGGGGAGAATGGCGCTCCCGGATGGAGCCCGTGCGCGAGGCGGCCCGCAGGCTCGTCGCGCGTGGGGTGCTGGACATCGTCCAGGGCGGGCGGGTGGTGGACGCGTCCACCGCGCGCGGTCCCATCCGTCTGCGATTGCGCTCGTGACGCCGGGCGGCGCGGGTGTGGTGTGACGTACAGGTGGATTCCCTGCCCACGCAATCCCGCTTGCGCTCACATGGAGGGTCCGACTACGCGATGGGCCCCCGGCCCCGCCGGAGCAGGTCCAGGGTGGGGACCTCTTCAACGACACGTACACCTTGTCGCCGCGGATGCGGCGGTCACAACTTCGTACCCGCGTCGTGAGGACGTGGCCGGGACGTCCACCCGGGGCATCCGCTGCCGGTACCTGGAGACTTCATGGCCCGCGAGAAGAAGACCGAGTTCGACATCGTCCTGTGGGGTGCCACGGGGTTCACCGGCCGGCTGGTGGCGGAATACCTGGCCCAGTCCCAGGACGCGCAGGGCGCGAAGTGGGCGCTCGCCGGACGGAACGCGGGCCGCCTGGAGCAGGTCCGCGCGGAGCTGGTCCGGCTGAATCCCGCGTGCGCGGCGCTGCCGGTCGTCATCGCGGACGCGAAGGACGCCGCCTCCCTGGATGCGATGGTGGCGCGCACGCGCGTCGTCATCTCCACGGTGGGGCCCTACAACCGCTACGGCAGCGAGCTGGTGGCCGCGTGCGCCCGCGCGGGCACGGACTACTGCGACCTGACTGGTGAAGTGCACTGGATGCGCAAGATGATCGACGCGCACGACACGCAGGCGCGGGAGAGCGGGGCGCGCATCGTCCACACGTGCGGCTTCGACTCCATCCCCTCCGACCTGGGCGTCCTCATGGTCCAGGACTACATGCGCGAGCGGCACGGCGGCCACTGCGACCAGATGCGCTATCACCTGACGCGCATGCGCGGCGGCTTCAGCGGCGGCACCGTCGCCAGCATGATGGACACGTTCGACGCGGTGAAGGCGGAGCCGGCGCTGCGCCGCGTGCTGACGAGCGCCCACGCGTTGGACCCCGAGCCCGGCCGTGGCACGAAGGAGGAGCGCGACCAGATGACCGTGCGCAAGAGCCCGGAGACCGGCGGGTGGACGGCGCCGTTCGTGATGGCCTCCGTCAACACGCGCGTCGTGCGGCGCTCCAACGCGCTGCTGGGCTTCCCGTGGGGCCGCGACTTCTTCTACGCGGAGGTCACCGACTTCGGTCCCGGCGCCAAGGGACTCGCGCTGGCGGCGTCCACCACCGCGGGGCTGGGAGGCTTCATGGCTGCCTCGAGCGTGGACGCGGTGCGCGGCCTGCTGGAGAAGCACGTGCTGCCCGCGCCCGGGCAGGGGCCGTCCGCGAAGATTCGCGAGAGCGGCCGCTTCGAGGTGCGGATGCTGGGCGAGGGCCTCTCACCCAAGAGCGGCCAGCGGGTGAAGGTGGAGGGCAAGGTGGCGGCGAAGGGAGACCCGGGCTACGCGGCCACATCGCGCATGCTCGCGGAGTCCGCGCTGTGCCTTGCCTTCGACACCCTTCCCAAACGGGGCGGCGTCCTCACGCCCGCGTCCGCCATGGGAATGGTGCTGGTGGAACGTTTGCGCAAGGCGGGAATGACTTTCGAGGTCCGCGACCGCGCCGCATGATGCTTGCTGCGCACGGGCCCCTGCCGGGTGCGCATCAGTCGCGCAGGTAGTGGCAGGTGTAGCCGCCCGGATTCTTCACCAGGTAGTCCTGGTGGTAGCCCTCGGCGGGGGTCCACTCGCCCGCGGGGGCGATCTGCGTGACGACGGGACGGGGCCACTTGCCCGACGCGTTGATGCGGGCCTTCACCGCCTCCGCCGTCTTCTTCTGCGCGTCCGACAGGTAGAAGAGGGCGGAGCGGTACTGCGTGCCCACGTCGTTGCCCTGGCGGTTGAGCGTCGTCGGATCGTGCATGCGGAAGAACCACTTCTCCAGCAGCCCCTCGTACGTCAGCAGCTTCGGATTGAAGACGACGCGCACCGCCTCCGCGTGTCCCGTCGTCCCCAGGTGCACGTCCTCGTACGTGGGGCGGTCGGACGTCTTCGCGCCGCCCGTGTAGCCGGCCTCCGTTTCGATGACGCCGGGGATCTTCCGCAGGATGTCCTCCATGCCCCAGAAGCATCCGCCCGCCAGGTATGCCGTCTCCGTGGTGGCCTCCGTCGGGGCCTTCGCCGCCGCCAGCACCACCGCGCCCGCGGCGGGGGCCACCGCGCCCTGGGGCTCGCCAAGCGCCTTGCGACCGAAGGCCGGCAGCCATGTCCCGTAACCCTTCGCGGCCAGCTCGTTCACGGGGATGAAGCGCAGCGACGCGGAGTTGATGCAGTAGCGCAGGCCGGTGGGCTCCGGCCCGTCCTCGAAGACGTGGCCCAGGTGGGAGTCACCGTCCTTGGAGCGCACCTCCACGCGCACCATGCCCAGGCTGCTGTCGCGCTTCTCCACCACGTGCTCCTTCGCCAGCGGGCGGGTGAAGCTGGGCCAGCCGGTGCCGGACTCGAACTTGTCGCGCGAGGAGAAGAGGGGCTCGCCGCTGACCACGTCCACGTAGAGCCCTTCCTCGTGGTGGTTCCAGTAGGCGTTGCGGAAGGGCGGCTCGGTGCCCTCCTTCTGGGTCACCTGATAGACGGTCGGCGACAGGGTGCGCCGCAGCTCCTCGTCGGACGGCTTCGTGTACTTGCGGCCGTCCTTCACCTGCGCAGCTTCGGCGGAAGGGGCGGTGGGGCCGGACGCGGCGCCACGCGCCTCGGTGCACGCGCTCAACGCCGCGAGCAGGACCAGCGCCACGGGCCACAGCCGGCGCGTCACCGTCCTTGGCGCGCGGTGGGCGAGGGGGGAGACGGTTGGGGCGGACGCCATGGACGCTGGCCAACGGACGCGCCCGGGGTGGGCGCTCCTCCCTGGTACGCGGGACCCCCGGGGGCGGTTTCAGCGATTGTTGAATCCTGGGGGCCACAGGTGGGCGAACGGGCCGTCCCGCGCCCCTCCGGAGGCCCGGGCAGTGGCCGGGAAGGCGGGCCAGCGCTACGTTTGTCCCGCGACGGGAGGCATGCCGATGGGCCAGGGACGGGGACCGCGAGGTCCAATCGGACGGGTGACGGGCATCTCGCGGGCCGAGGGCGCCAGCGTCGTCCTCCGCATCCGGGCCCTCCAGCGGGTGGAGAGCACCGCGGCCATCTCCTCCAGCACCACCCCCCGGCGCTCGTTCGCGGAGGTGATGGAGCGCCATGCGCAGGGGCTGTCCTGGTCGGAGCCCCTGCCGCTGCCCCAGGTGCCCCGGGCCCTTCCGCCTCCCGCGCGTGGCTACGAGGACGCGGAGTTGATGCGCGAGGAGCCGGCGCCCGACACCTTCGTCGGCCTGATGTGGTCGAAGTTGAAGCGCTCCCGGTAGGAGGCACCGGGGCGGGCTTCCGTCACGCGCCCCTGCGCCGGTACATGAGGTCGGTGCGGAGCGCGTACTTGCGGCCCTCTGTCACTTCCGCGCCTTCGTGAAGCAGGTGGTGGTTGAAGAGCAGGGCGGTGCCCCGGCTGGGCGTCACGGAGTGGCCGAGCGAGAAGAAGTTCGTCGCGCCGCCATGCATGCCTTCATTCAGGTAGACCATGAAGGTGAGCAGGCTCCGCTCGTCGCGGTGGCGCACGAAGGCGCCGTCGTGGTGCGGCGCGAAGTACTGGCCCACGTCGTAGCGATAGCAGCGCAGCCGCTCGTTCGTCCCGCACGCCTCCCATTCGCGCTCCAGCCGGAGCGGCACGTGGGGCGCGATGCGTTCAAACAGCGTCGACGCCAGCGCGGCGTCGTCGAACATCGCCCGGGTGTTGTTGCGGATGTCGGGGCGCATCACGAAGCCCGCCGACGTGGTGATGGGCGCCGCCGTCGGCCCCACGCCCTCGATGCGCTCAATCAGCGCGAGGCACTCCTCATCGCTGAGCAGGTGCTCGACGGTGAGGAGGAGCGGGTTGGTCGCGCCGAGCGCCTCATCGGGGTTCGGAAGGATGTTCAGCAGGGGGACCTCCGAATGCTTCGGGCAGCGGTTCGCTTTCGCGGCCCATGATGCCTGAATCGGCGGTCCCCGTGCCCTGAGGTCCTGCTCGAGGTGCGGCCCGGGCTTGGGGCCCGGTGAGGTCCACCGCCACGTTCGGGGTGGGAGCACTCAGCAGCGCGGAGACGTCACGGCCCCGCGCGTTCGGGGTCACGAGGTCCGGCTTCGCGTCGTGGTTGATGCGGCCCGCCGCGACCGCGTAGGGCCCGTCTCCCGTGGCGAAGCGGGTGGCCGCGCCGAAGGTACCGTCGCCCCGGCCGGACAGGACGGACACGGTGTCCTCGAAGAAGTTCGCGGTGGCGAGGTCCAGGGCACCGTCGCCGTCGAAGTCCCCGGTCGCCAGGGCGTACGGCCCGCCCTCCACCGGGAAGTCCGAGCGGGGCTGGAACGCACCGGTGCCCGTGCCGCGCAGGAGGGACACGCTCCGGTCCAGGAAGTTCGCGGTGATGAGGTCCAGGGCCCCGTCGCCGTCCACGTCCCCCACCGCGACCGAATAGGGCGAGTTGCCCGTGCGGTAGTCCACGCGAGACGCGAACGTCCCGTCCCCGTGGCCGAGCAGCACCGACACCGTGTCCACGAAGTTGGCGGTGACGAGGTCCACCTTCCCATCGTGATTGAAGTCGCCCACCGCCACCCCGAAGGGCCCCGTGCCGGTGGGGGCCTCCTTCCGGGGCGCGAACGTCCCATCGCCGTGGCTCAGTAGCACCGACACGGAGTCGGTGAGCCCGTTGGACGTCACCACGTCCAGCAGGCCATCGCCGTTGAAGTCGCCCACGCCGACCGACGAAGGCTCCCGGCCCACCGCGAGGTCCGTCCGGGCCAGGAACGTTCCATCGCCCCGGCCGAGCAGCACCGACACCGTGCCGACGAAGTTGCTGGTGACCGCGTCCAGGCGGCCATCCCCGTTGAAGTCCCCCAACGCGACGGCGGTGGGCATGAGGCCGGTGGCCGAGTCCACCGGCGCCGCGAACGTCCCATCCCCCAGGCCCCGCAGCAGCGACACATTGCCCTCGCGGTGGTTGGCCGTGAGGACGTCCATGCGGCCATCCGCGTCGAAGTCGCCCAGCGCCAGCGCGCGCGGTCCCGTCCCCGTGGGGGACGCCAGCGGCGGGTCGAGCATCGGTCGGAGCGCGGGGGCGGTGTCCGGCACCGCGCGCGTCAGCCCCATGCCCACCAGGAGCCCCGTCACGCCGAACAGCAGCACGCCCGCATGGGCCATCCGGTGGCGTCGCATGTCTTCTTCCCCCTCTGCCTCCTTGAACCAGCAAGGCCGTACGAACAGGGTTTCCGTGACATCCCTGCTCGCGGTCCAAGAGTTAAGGCGCAACACCATGCGGGACCATGCCCCTGGGGGGAGGGGTGGTGCCGTGCGGGTGACAGACGCAGGACGGTTCGCACGCGCGAGGTAGGCTCCACGGCCCGCCATGCCCGCATCGCCTGAACCGTCGTCCGCGTCTTCGTCCGGGCCGTCGTCCGAACCCCCCGGGTCGTCTCTCCGCCATGCGCTGGTGGTCACCACGTCGGACCGGGTGGACGGGGTGCTCGCACAGCGTGCGCGTGAGGCGGCGGGGTCGGTGGGGGTGCCCTATGTGGAGCGTCACCACAAGCTGCCCCTGAAGAAGCTGCTCACCGACATGGCGGATGCGCTCGTTGTCTTCGAGTCCACCGCGGTGTCCCTGGTGGACGCGCGGGGGTCGCTTCGCTTCTCCCCGGGGCTCGCGCACCTGCGGGTGAAGCAACTGGATGCGGGCGTGCCGGAGGACATGCTGCTGCGCATCGCGGGGCTGCGCGAAGGTGAGCGCGTGCTGGACTGCACGCTGGGCCTGGGCGCGGATGCGCAGGTGGCGGCGCGGCTGGTGGGGCCTTCGGGGCGCGTCACCGCGCTGGAGAAGAGTCCGGCGCTCTACCTGCTGGTGCACCACGGGCTCGCGGGCCTGCCGCGCCATCCCGCCGCGTGCGCGGTGGACGTGGTGCACGCGGACGCCGCGGAAGCCCTGCGCGCGTTTCCGGACGGCGCGTTCGACGTGGTGCTCTTCGACCCGATGTTCGAGCGCGAGCGCAAGTCCTCGGTCGCGTTCGAGACGCTGCGCCGCCACGCGGACTACTCGCCGCTGACGCGCGCCACGGTGGAGGAGGCCCGGCGCGTGGCGCGCCGGGCGGTGGTGCTCAAGGGGTCGCGCTACTCGCAGGACTTCAAGAAGCTGGGCATCACCCAGGAGCCCGCCCGGCCCAACGCCACGGTGCTGTGGGCGAGGCTGCCGGGTTCAGGGCTTGCGTGAAGGGGGGGTGAGCAGCTCGCGCAGGGCGTCTCCCACGCTGCGTCCTTCGGGGCCCTTGAGGCCCGTGTCGGGCAGCCGGCCCTGGACCGGGAGCATGTCCAGGGGCACCAGCGGGCGCTTGGGGTCGTTCGTCAGCATGAAGTCGCCCCAGTTGACGTCGGTGATCTGGACGCCGTCGCGGCGCAGCGAGTCCTCCAGCTTCTTCAGGGCCTCGGCGTGGCGCTCGGTGATGGGGAAGGGCAGGGGTTTGCCGGCGGCCTGGAGGTCCCGCAGGGCACCCAGGTTCGTTCCCTCCACCTTCTCCATGGCCACGGCCTGTCGCCAGAGCCCCGTCTTCGGATCCGTGACGCGGAACTGCCCCTCGTACTTCGGGCCTCCGTAGGACTCCAGCGCTCGCACCGTGCGGTCGACCTCGTAGGAGGCGGGGTCCCGGAACACCAGGTCGACCTGGTTGTCGACCTTGAAGACGAGCGACTTGCCGTCGCGCTCGCCCGTGAAGATGCGCCCGCTGGCGCCGTAACCATCGGTGATCTCCCGCACCGGGCCGGAAGGCGGAAGCTGGGACAGGAAGCTGGCGTCGCGCAGCGCGCTCTTCATGTCCTGGGGCCGCACGGTGCCGTTGACCGTGTTCGCGAGGACCTTGCGCGTGTACTGGACCAGCTCCGGGTTCTTCGAGGTCCCCAACTCGAAGAGCACGCCCGGAGGATCGCTGGCGAAGGCCTTATTGAACGCGGCCGGGTCCTGCTGGCTCAGCGCCTTCAGGGACCGCGCCATCTCCGGGTCGCCGCCCGCCTTCTCGAAGGTGCCCAGCACCTGCGCCCGCATGGCCTCCGGGGCGAAGTCGTCGTCGACGGCGAACCGGTCGGTGATCTTCTTGTACTCCTCCAACGCCTGCTTCTGGCTCAGCCGCGCGGGCGGCACGGGCTTCGTGGGCGTCTTCACCTCCGGCGTCCGGGGGACCTCCGGCTTCGGGACCTTTCCAGGAGTCGGAGAGGCCTTGGGCGTCGTGGCCGGCTTCGTGTCCTCCAGTCCTCCCAGGAGCTTCGTCTCCGCGGCCTTCCGGGCCTGCTTCACCTCCTGCACGCCCTCCTCGTAGACCTCCTTGAGCCGCTTCAGCGCCGCCGGGGAGGGCTCCCCTTCGATGAGCTGGCCCGTCTTCAGCTCCTGCATGAACCGCCCGAAGGAGTCCTCGCCCCGCTCCGCCAGCGAGCGGGCCACGCCGGACAGCTCTCCCAGCCGCGCATCCGGCGCGACGCCTTCGCCCACCTGGAGCGGTCCGCCGCGCGTCAGCAGTCCCTTCACCTGCTGTTGCAGGCGCGCCTCGTTCTTCGCCGCGTCCAGCACCTGTGCACGCACCGGCGAGGTCATCCCCGGCACGGCCTTGAGTCGCAGGTCCAGCTTGACCAGGTCCTTGGAGGCGTTGAACTCCCGCACCGCGTCCTTCATCGCGTCGAACACGCGCGCCGCCTTCGCGACGCCTCCCAGGTCCGCCGCCGCGCCCGCCATCGCGAGCACGACCCAGCCGAAGGACGGCTCCTGCGAGGACAGGCCGGTGTTGTTCGCGGCGACGCCGGACTGGTACGCATCCAACGCCTCCTTCGCCTGGTACACGCCCACGCCCGCGGACACCCCCGCCACGACGAGGCCGGGAATGCCGGCGCCACCCGACAACAGTCCCGCGCCCACCAGCACGGTGGCCACCGCCACGTCCTTCAGCACCTGCTCGCCCTGCTTGCCGCGCACGTGGTCGTCGATCATCCGCGCCGGCAGCGAGCCGGGCAGGAGGCCCTGCGCCGAGCGCGACGCCGCGAGCAGGTTGTCCAGCCCGTAGAGGAACTGCGGATCATCGCGCAGCTTCGCGCGCGTCGTCGCGATGTCCTGACGGCGCTGATCCACCTGGGCCTTCAGCATTTGCGCGGTCTCTCCCGGTGACGCCTGGGCCAGCTGCTGCGCGAACTTCTGGTCCCGCGCGAGCAGGGGGTGGCGCTCCGCGAGGTTCTTGAGCAGGCCCTCCGCCTTGAAGACGAGGCTGTTGGCGTCCGCGCGGAGCTTCGCGACGTCGCCCTGGGGACGGGCCACGGACGCGTTGGGCGGACGCTCGATGAGGTCCGCCTTCGCGCGCATCGCCTTCGCCTGCGCGTAGAGTTCCCGGGCCGGTGACAGGGCCTCGTTGAGCGCCGTTGGATCCGCGTAGCGCGACTCCGCCGCGAACAGGTCGTGCGCGTACCGGGTGAGCTGCGCCTCTCCCAGCGCCCGCGCCTCCTGCTCGAAGCCCGCGCGGAAGTCCTTGAGGGACTTTTCGTACGCGGGGATGTCCGCGAACCCGTGCTGGGGCAGCTCCGCCTTGAGCTTGCCCTCCAGGACGGCCGCCTGCGAGCCCGTGACGAACAGTCCTTCGTTGGAGTCGACCAGCGCGCGGTACGCGTTGTAGTCCGAGTACACCTGCGCGGGCGTGGTCAGCCGCGTCTGCAACTGGCGCAGGCTGTCGGCCGCGTCCAGGCGCTCGGTGCGCTCCTGACGGTAGCGGTCCACGGACGCCTCGAAGGCGCCCAGGTCCGTCGTGTTGCCGGTGACCCGGCTCGCGTAGTCCGCCAGCTCCTCGGGCGACAGGGTGGAGAGCTTCGCGGCGACCCGCTTCAGCGTCTCCGGATCCACGGTGCCGGAGGGGACATCCTGGCCCATGAGGAAGTCGCGCACGTGCGGGGGCACGCCCTCCAGGGCCTGGCGCTGCTTCAGCAGGTCCTGGCGCAGCGCTTCCCGGTAGGCCTTCTCCTCCGGCGTGGCGGGCTTGTCGCTGCTCTGCGTCTTCTGCCCGTAGCGGCGATCCACCTCCGCTTCCAGCGAGGCCCGCTCCTCCGGGGGCAGCTTCTTCGCGAAGGCGTCGCGTCCGGCCGCCGTCTTCGCGTCCACGGACTTCAGCGTGGTGTCACGGACCTGCACCACGATGAAGCCCTTCTGGACATCCTCCCAGAGCGCCTTGTCCGAGGGCTTCGTGCCGACCCACTCCATCTTCGGCGCGCCAGGGTGCCTCCGCTGGTACTGGGCGTTGATCTCCTCCAGCACCTGGGCCTCGGTCGGGACCTGCCCCTTCATCCTCGTGCGCAGGGCGGTCAGGTCGGCGCGGAAGGGCAGTGAGACACCTTCGTCCTTGGGCGTCGTGCCCCGCACCGTCTGGGCCGCGGGCGCCATGGCGGCCCTGGGGCCCGGGGTGGCCGGCGTCGTCCCGACCGATGAGGTTGCATTGGTCGTGGATGGCCCACCCCCCAGCAGGTCCATCCGCCGCGACGAGGCGGGCGCCGACGTGAAACCGTCGCGGGTGCGCTCCTGGAGCACGCCCGGCGTCGGCACGGTGGGGGACGTCCCCGGAACAGCGGCCGGACGCGCCGGCACCGCCTTCGGCTCCCCCGCGGGAACCCTCGTGAAAGAGGCGAACCCTCCGCCTCCCGTAATGCCTTGGACCGCCATGACCAGCCCCCTCGGAGAACGGATGTTCCCGTCCCTTTACGGGGAAGGCTGGCCGGCGGATTGTTTTGCATTTCCCCGCCCGGCCCCTGGCGTCAGGCGCGCTTGAAGGCGCTCGCGTCCGGCAGGCCGCTGCCTCCCAGGTCGGCTCCCATGGCGGTGAGGACGCCGGAGAAGATGTCCGGTTCGTTGGAGGTCATCTTTCCCGGCTGCGCTTGCCCGGTGCGCGCGTCGAAGCCGTAGGTGAGCGTGGTGTTCGGGGCCATGCCGCCCAGGACGGTGTTGCCCTTCACCATGGGGGACAGGAGCAGGAAGCCGTTGTTGAGGTCATGGCCGGAGCCGAACTCGGTGGCGTTGGCGGGGCGCGGGCGGGTGCGGCCGAACTCCGTGGCCACGTAGATCATCGTGCGGTCCCACATGGACTCGCCCGTCGCCGCATCGAACGGCTCCGACTTGAGCAGGCCGATGAGCGAATCCACCGCGCCCAGGATGCGCGCCCACATGAAGGCCTGTCCGCCGCGGTGGTCGTTGTGGCTGATGTCGAACGCAAGCGGCGGATTGGCGATGCCGTTCTGCCCGCCCACCGCGACGTTGAAGTCGGGCCCCAGCGTCACCGACACGGACACCCGGTACTTGAGCAGGAGGAACGCGAGCGCCGCCTGGCCCTCCACCGGGTCGGTGAAGAACGCGGGGAAGGCCGCGCGCAGCCGCGCCCCGTCCGGCGAGCTGTCCAGCCCGTACTGCGACAGGGGAATCTGCGGCGGCGCGTTGGGCAGGATGTTCAGCCGGGTGATGAGGTCCATGCCCTCCAGCTTCGGCTGCTGCACGCCGCGCTGTTCGTTCCAGCGCTTCAGCGCCGCGCTGTCCTGGAAGGTGCGGCCGAAGATGGACTTCTCATCCAGGGCGTTGCGCGTGGAGCGCGCCAGCGCGATGACGTCCTTCGACGGGGCGTTGGCGATGCCGCGCGAGCCGTCCAGGCCCAGGGGCCAGAGCGACGGGTTCACCACGGTCTCCCCGAAGCAGGACAGGGGCAGGTCCCCGTCGGTGCCGCGCTCGGAGTAGCCGCCGGTGCCCATGTTGACGTTGGGCAGCGGCATGCTGGCGCCCCACTGGAGCGCGACGGCCTCCTGGAGCGTGCGCCCCCTCCAGGCCGCGTTGCCCGTCAGCGAGCGCTTCTGCGCGATGTTGTGATTCACCGACGTGCCCACGGACGTGGCTACCAGCATGTCGTTCATGTGCTTCTTCACGAACGCCAGCTGGTCGGTGTTGACCGGGATGGGGATGCTGCCCAGGCGGCTGTTGCTGTACTTCACCGCGCGGAAGGGGCTGCCCGCCACGGACTGCACCTGCGCGTCCGGGAAGGTGTTGAGCGCGCCCGCGTTGACGGACTCGGACTGGCGCACGGCGAGGAAGCTGTCGACGATGGACGCGCCTCCCGCCGCCCCGATGACGATGAGGAACTTCGGCTTGCCGTCGAGCGCGTCGCGCTTGCGGCCCAGCTTCTCCAGCGCCTCGGGCGTCTGGAGGGATTCACGGCACCCGGAGAGGAGGGGGCCCAGGGTGGCGGAGCCCGCCGCGCAGAGCGACAACGCGCGCAGCATCTCCCGACGCGACAGCCGACCGGTGTGTTCGAGGGTCATGGACGGGATTCCTCAGTAGAAGACGGCTTCGGCGGAAGAGAAGACGGCGAGACACGCGGCCTGCATCCAGGCGACGCCCGGGTTGGGCGTGCCGGTGGCCTCCACGTCGCGCGCCAGCTGCACCAGCGTGTCGCGCTCCTCCTGGGTCGGGTCGCGCAGCCACGCCCGGCGCACCAGGGACGACAGGGCCGTGGCGACGGCGGGGCTCGTGGGGTCATTGAGCTTCCCGTTCGTCAGCGCCACGTCCTTGAAAACCACCGCGGTGGCCGGCGCGTTGAGGTCCTGGGCGATGCGCGCGTTGCAAGCGGAGAGCACGGTGCGCTCCACGGCGATCGGCGCGGCGGCGCCCGTCACCGGGGCCGTCTCATAGACGCTGTGCGCGTACGGGTCCACGCCGCCCAGGGACACCCCGTGCACGTTCAGGCACGGGTACTGGCCCAGCTCGTTGCACACGGACGCCACGGGCAGCTCCAGCGCGGAGGCCAGGTCGAGCGTCAGGCGCTCGGGGCCCTTGAAGCGCAGGTTGCCCTTCTGGGACCTGGCGACGCCGCCATCGTAGGAGGGCGCCACGCCACCGCCGGCATCCGAAGGGCCCAGGTCGACGGCGATGGGCAGCTTGTCGGAGCAGCCCGTCAGGAGGAGGCAGGTGAGCAGCAGGCGTTCAGGGCGCACCGTAGGCCTCCGTGCGGATCAGGTCGTGCAGCATCTTCTGCACGCGGTAGTCGTGCGTCGTGCGCAGGGCCTTCCACGTGCGGACGAACTCTTCGTTCTCCTCGGGCGTGGGCGCGTGGCCGAGGAGCAGCTTCCAGTAGTCGGTGACGGTGGAGATGGCGAAGGCGTCGCTGTTGCTCGCGATCTGCGCCCACTCCAGGAGGTCGTTGACGGGCTGGCCCAGGATGACGCCCTTCTCCGGCGTCTGCTTCAGGGTCTCCACGTCGTTGGGGAACAGCAGCTCCAGGCGGTTGGGCAGGTAGCGGTTGGACAGTGCGCCGCTGATGCCGTTGTAGTTGCGGTAGGGGTACGACAGCGGGTCGAGCGTCGCGTGGCACGCGGCGCACTGTTCGGCCTTCACGCCCTTGGCGTCGTAGTCGCGGGGCTCATTGGTGACGCTGTGCAGGCCCTCCTGCTTCGCGATGTCCAGGCCCAGGTATGCGCGGTACATCTGCGAGGCGGCGTTGCGAGGCAGCGCGGTGAACATCACGAACGAGGTGAGCGTCCACGCGCTCGTCATGTTGCCGGCGCGGTGCGCGGCGTCCACCGTCTGGGAGGCGAGGGTGTTGACGGACGCGTAGGTGGTGGGGTTCGCGCCCGAGCGCTTCACGAAGTAGCGGGCGGTGAGCACCTCGCGGGCGTCGTGGTCGTCCGTCTGGGACCAGGTGAAGAGGGCGTAGTCGTCGTAGTAGTCGGCCAGGGGAATCTGGCCCGCGTCCTCGCCGGACTTGATGGAGCCCACGGGACGGATCTTCGGGTGGGCCACCTTCCAGAGCTGCCCGTGCTTGCCGCGCCAGAAGTCGGACTGGAGGCACCGGTCCAGCTCCTGGTCGATGAAGGCGCGCTTCAGGTCCTCGGTGCCCAGCGCCAGGAACGCCTGAAGCTGCGCATAGGTGGGGGACACGCCGCAGAAGTCGCTCAGCAGCCGGCGGTACACGAAGCGCGTGTCGTACTGGCAGACCTTGAACTGGGGGTTGTCCCCGCCGCCGCAGATGCCGCTGGGCGGGACGCTTCGGGCGTCGCCGGGCAGCGAGCCCTGCTCGATTTCGAATTGGTTCGGGGCCTTGTCGCCGTCGGTGTCCTCGTTGGCGATGGCGCGGAGCGCGGCGGGCAGCGCCTGCGCGAAGTCCGCGTCGGAGAGGGGGCGCGGTCTGCCGGGGAGCAGCCAGGTCTCCAGCGCGGCGCCGTACGCGTTCCGCTGGGGCGGGGCCACGTGGCAGTAGGTGCAGGCGGGCTGGGTGCCCTGGCAGGCGGGCGTGGTGGGGTACTCGGCGCAGAAGAGGCCGGGGCCGCCAGGCTTGGCGCCGGCCGGGGTCGCGAACCCCAGCAGCAACCCGAGCAGCAGCCAGCGGCTCGGGGTTTCAGGAAATGGGGGCACGCGGGCTCCGAAAAACGGGGGCAGGTCCTCTACGGACACTTCAACCCGGGAAATCAGAAACGGTTTCGGAGATTCGTGCGAGTGGGGCGCTGTAGGCCCCCCTACCGCCGCTGGGAGACGCGCACCCAGTCCACTTCCATCGTCTGGGGCGCCTGGCGCAGCAGGTCCGCGGTGGCCTGCGGCACGCCGAAGTAGGGCTCCTTCGCGCCGTTGACGCCGGAGGGATAGCTGCCTCCCACCGCGAAGTTGAGGATGATGAACAGGGGCTTGTCGAATGCCCACGCGCCGTGCTGTTCGACGTCCGCGCGCGTCGTGGTCTTCACCAGCGCCCCGTCGATGTACCAGCGGATGTCCGTGGGCGAGGCGTCGACGCGGTACTCGTGCCATTCGCTCACCGGCGTGCTCGGGTTGAAGCGGCCGTTGATGGGCGTGTCGCCGGAGTAGCCCGGGCCATGCAACGCCACGGACACCCAGTCCCCGAAGCCCACGTTCTCCATGATGTCCAGCTCACCGCACGCCGGCCACCCCGTCTTCGCGATGTCGCTGCCCAGCATCCAGAACGCCGGCCACAGCCCCGGGCCTACCGGCAACTTGATGCGCGCCTCCACGCGGCCGTGGCGGAACTCCCGCTTGCCCGCGCTCTCCACCCGGCCGGAGGTGAACGGATAGCCGTTGTTGGACTCCATGCGCGCGGTGAGCTTCAGCGTGCCGCCGCCCACCGACACGTTGTCCGGCGACGTCGTGTACTGCTGCTGCTCGTCGTTCACGTGCACGTTGGTGGTGATGATCCAGTTGGAGGCATCCACGGCCGTGCCGTTGAACTCGTCGCCCCATACCCGGACCCAGCCGTCCTTCGTGCGGACCGTTTCCTCGCGCTGGGGCGCGACCGGCGCTCCCGCGCAGGCGGTCAGCCCCGCCACCAGTGCCCATGCTCCCACGGTCGTGCCCGGTCTGATTGCCATGGTTGTTCCTCGAAGGTGTGCCCCGGCAGGGGCGTGAATCCAACCGCGGACCGCGTGAAGCCTCATGGACCTGCTGGGGACCTACTGGAGCGTCTTCCGGTCCACCGGCGCGTCGGGCGCATCCCCCCGGTAGGGCGTGGCGGGAGGCAGCAGCAGCGATTCGTGCAGCCGGCCCTCCACGTCCAGCGACACGTCTACCAACGGCTGCCGCACGGGCTCCACGCTGCCGTCCGCGTGCAACAGCACCGCGCCCCCCTGCGGAATGCCAAGCCCCCGCGTGGGCAATCCCGCCTGCCGCACCGCGAGCTTGAGGCCCGGCCAGTCGGCGGGCTCGTGCACGCTGATGAGGTACGGCGCCAGGCCCAACGTGGGGAAGGGTTCGCCCTCCTGGGGCAGGTCGTCGCACCACGCGCCCAGGCCCAGGTGCATGGCGCCCGCGGACACGCCCATCAGCACCGCGCCCGCCTGATGACGCTCGCGCAGCAGCGCGTCCACCCCGTGCGCCTGGAAGGCCTCCCAGCCCACGCGCGGGTCGCCGCCCGCGAGGAGGATGACGTCGGCACCCTTCAGCCACTCCAGGTCCTCCGGGGAGGGCGCGGCGGGAATGGCCCGGCAGTGCGAGAGGCCGATGCCCTCCATGGCCGCGGTGAAGATTTCGTAGAAGGCCGGCACGTCGCCGTTGGAGGCGCCCAGGTAGGCGGCGCGCACGGGCGGCACGCGCAGGTCCGCGCCGGTGAGCACCCGCACGAAGTCCAGGAAGGGGCGCCCCTCCACACGCCAGAACAACGGAGCGCTGTCGGCCAGGAGGAGCAGGGGCGGGAGCGGCATGCCCCGCAGGATAGGAGCGGTGGGGACGGGGAGCCACTGTGGACTCCCCGTCCTGCTCATGCCCGGCGGGAAGCGGGGACTACCGCCACTGGTAGGCGCGCACCCAGTCGACTTCCATCGTCTGGGGGGCGTTGCGGATGAGGTCCAGGGTGGACTGCGGCACGCCGTAGTAGGGCCACGTGGCGCCGTTGACGCCGAAGGGATAGCCGCCGCCCACCGCGAGGTTGAGGATGATGAACATGGGCTTGTCGTACGCCCATGCGCCGTAGCGCTCGACCTCGCCGCGCAGCGTGGTCTTCACCAGCGCGCCGTCGACGTACCACTTGATGTCCGAGGTGGAGTACTCGGTGCGGTACACGTGCCAGTCGCTCACGGACGAGTTCGTGTAGAAGCGGCCGTTGATGGGCGTGTTGCCGGAGTAGCCCGGGCCGTGCAGCGCGCCGGACACCCAGTCGCCGTAGCCGACGTTCTCCATGATGTCGAGCTCACCGCAGGCCGGCCAACCCACCGTGTTGATGTTGTTGCCCAGGAGCCAGAACGCCGGCCACAGGCCCGGGCCCACCGGCATCTTGATGCGCGCCTCGATGCGGCCGTGGCTGAACTCCTTCTTGCCCGCGCTCTCCAGCCGGCCAGAGGTGAAGGGGTAGCCGTTGTTGGACTGCAGGCGCGCGGTGAGCTTCAGCGTGCCGTTGCTCACCGAGATGTTGTCGGGCGAATTCGTGTACTGCTGCTGCTCGTTGTTCACGTGCACGCCCGTGTTGGGCGCCCAGTGGGCCGTGTTGTAGCTGGTGCCGTCGAACTCATCGCTCCAGACCTGCACCCAGCGGTCCTCGCTGCCGCCACCCACGATGCCGAAGGAGAACGCCTCCCAGCAGCCCGCCGTCGCGCGGTTGGCGTACAGCGGCGCGGTGCCGCCCTGGTTGGCGTCCGCGGACACGAACAGGTTGTTGCTCTTCGCCCTCAGGGCCACGGTGCCGTCCGGGAAGGGCACCCAGGTGAAGCGCTCCCAGTCCCCCACCGCCGTGCGGAAGCCCGTCACCTGGCCGCCAGCGTTCGGATCCGCCGAAACGTAGAGCCCCGTCTCGCTCACGCGCAGCGAGATGAAGTCATTGCCCGCGTCCCCCACGACGAACTGCTCCCAGCCCTGGAAGCTGTCGCGGTTGGCGACCAGCGGCGCGTTGGCGTGGATGTTCCGGTCCGCCGACACGTACTTCTGCGTGGCGCAGGCCTTGAGCCAGATGGTCCGGCCCAGCGGCGCCGCGGTGGCCGACTGCTCCTGCGCGACCAGGGCATCGGGCGTCACCGCGTCGGGCGTTGTAGGGGCCGGGGCTCCGCCACACGCCGTCAGCCCCAGCACCAGTCCCAGCGCCCACAGCCCCTGCGTCCTGCTCGGTCTCGAAGCCAAATCACCCTCGAAGGTTGGCCCGGACCGGGAGGGCGGTCCGGGAATGGTTCAAGCGGACTTGTATGAAAAACGAGTAAAGCGCAAGAGTTTGTTCGATTCCTGGAGGAAGGGGTCGCGGGGATTGTTCAGCGGGCGCGCTTTACAGCACCTTTCGAACCCTTCCTGAGCCAAGAGTCCGGTCATGCCCATCATCGACGTCACCCTCCTCGACGGACGGACACCTGAGCGCAAGGCGGCGCTCATCCGCGAGCTGACCGACGCGGCCGAGCGGGTGCTCGGCGTGTCCCGCGAGAGCATCCGCGTCCTGCTGCGCGAGCTGCCGGCGGAGAACTGGGGCGTGGGCGGCGAGCCCAAGGCCACGCCCCGAAGCTGATGCTCCCGCACCTCGTGGTCGCCCTGCTGCTCGCGCTGTTGGGAGCGGGTTGTGGCCGCACCCCTCCTTCCTCCCCGGAGAAGACGCCCATGGCCCCGAAGTCCCCCACGCCCGCGCGCGTGCTCACGCTCCCTCCGTCCTCGGGCCGTGCCGAATACCTGGTGGTGCTGCTGCACGGCGTGGGGGCGAGCGCGGAGTCGTTCCTCCCCATCGCGCGGGCACTGGCCCCCGATGTTCCGCACGCGGAGGTCGTGGTCCTGGACGGCCTGCATCCGTTCGACGGCGCCACCACGGGCCGGCAGTGGTTCAGCCTCCAGGGCATCACCGAGCAGAGCCGTCCCGCGCGCGTGCGGCAGGCGGGCGCGGAGGTGTCCGCGTGGATCGACGGCGCCCTCGCGGAGCGGGACCTGGGCCCGGAGCGGCTGGTCGTGGTCGGCTTCTCGCAAGGCGCCATCCTGGCCCAGTGGCTGGCGCTCCACCGTCAGCCGCCGCCCATGGCGGTCGTATCCCTGTCCGGACGGCTCGCCGAGGACGCCCCCGCTGTCGCGGACATGACCTCCGTCCCCGTGCTGCTCGTGCACGGCGCGCGCGATGCCGTCATGCCCGCCCGGCTCTCCGACGAGGCGGCGCGGGGGCTCGAAGCGCGCGGCGCCCGCGTCCGGCTGCGCGTGCTGCCCACGCTCGCGCATGGCGTCGACGGCGAAGTGCTGGAGGAGGTCCGCTGGTTCCTGCGCGACGTCCTTCCCCACCCCTGACGGAGGGCCGGGTGGGGTTGGGTAGGCGAGGGAGGTTTGATTATCCTCCTTTCCATGCAAAACAAACTTACCTGGAGCCTGGGGGCGTTGCTCGGCGCGGCGCTCGCGGTGGTGCCCTCGGGGGTGTTCGCGGAGGGGCGCCCGTCGTTGGTGAACACGCGCATCCGGACGCCGTTCGGCTCGAACGGACATTCCTCGACGGTGGATGGGCGCGTCTTCATCGGGAACGTCCGTGAGGACGCGGCGACGATGACGACCACATGGCGCGCCCGGGTGTTCCGCCCGGAGGCGGTGACGTACGACGCTTCGGGCCTGCCGTCGTTCTCAGCTGCCTTCTCCACGGGCAGGACGGTGGACGTGCACGACGGGGAGAACGCGCTGGCGTTCTGCTTCACGAATCCGGCGCAGCCGTACACGCTCTCGGGCGGCATCGCGGTGTATCAGCCGTTCCTCTTCGATTCGCAGATGTACAACGGTGACAACATCTTCCGCCGCCGTCCGGTGGACGTGCGGGTGTCCCAGCCGTTCACGACGCAGGCGGAGATCTCATCCTTCACCACGGGGGCGCTGGAAAAGCTCACCACCGTCACCGGCGCGGACATCCGGGGCATCGAACCGACGATGACGTCCGACGGTCGGCTGCTCATCTACCAGGGCGGGCCCGCGAACAACGGCAACATCGACCACATGATGTACGCGTACAACGCGACGCCGTGCGCGAGGACGGGTTGGAGCACCCCGCGTCCGCTGTCGATGATGTTCAACGACCCGAACGCGGGCGTGAAGCGCTACCCGCTCGCGTGGAAGCGCCTGAAGGCGGCCACGGGCGAGGACTTCGGTGACACGACGTCCGGGGCGCTCGTCCGGGGCGCGTACGCCTGGGTGGACCACGAGGGACGCAACCTCGTCTACATCGCCGTCACGTACACCGACGGCGCGCGGCGTGAGGCGGTCAGCCTGGTGGGCGCGGACACCAACTGGACCGCGTACCACATCGACGGGGCCATCAACACGGACCGCATGGACCTGGCGCACCTCTTCTATTCCGGACCGATGTGGAACTTCGAGCAGGAGCGCCTGCCGTCGCGCAACTTCCCCCCGGGCCAGAGCAACGAAGCGCACTACCTGCCGGTGACGAAGACGCACGACGTGCTGGCGCTCTTCGGCAGCAACACGGGCGACTACAACGAGGTGGACCTGGGCGAGCTGATGGATCCATTCCACCTGCTCTTCCTGCCGATGAACGAGCTGGTCACCCGCGCGGGTGCGTACGACCTGGCGCGCACGCCGGACCTGTCCGGCCACTTCTATACGGGCACGATGGTGGGCGGCGCGTCCATTTCCCCGGGCAACGCGGTGACGCGCTCGGCGCCCACGGATTCGCTGTGGCAGCCGCACGGCAAGGGCAAGGCGCTGATGGTGCCCGGCGGCAGCGCGCTCGCGGTGAACCTGACGGACGCCTCCGGCACGGTGCCGGGCGTGGGCGCGTCCGTGAGGGGCCTGTCGGTGGAGTTCGCGGTGCGGCCGGACGCGGACATCCAGACGGGTTGCACCACCGGCAACCCGTACCGCTACCTGATGCAGAAGTCCGGGGGGCTGGACATCATCTATGAGGCCGGCAACCAGGTGAACTTCTCCCTGGTCGTCAATGGGACGCGGGTACGGCTGGGCTTCAGTCCCGCCCTGCCCGTGGGGCAGTGGAGCCATCTGGCGTACACCTGGGACGGCGTCACTGGCGTCTTCAACGAGTACCTCAACGGCGTGCCCACGAACCGCACGCTGCCCGTCGCGCCGGGAACGGCCCGGTTGGGCACGGGGACGCTCTACATCGGCGCGGGTGCGAACCTGGACGCGCAGCGCTGCCCGGTGAACGGCGAGGGTTCGTTCCGGGGTGCCATCGACGAGGTGCGCATCTTCACGCACGCGCGCTCAAACCGGAGCATCTGCATGACGGCGCATGGCGCGAACTGCCGCGAGGAGGCCATCCAGCACACGCCTTCGGCGGGCCAGTTCGCGATGAGTGCGCAGGCACCGGCCTGCACCAGCGTGGCGGCGCTGAACACGCAGGCGTGCGCGTCCGCGATGCACCGGGGCTGTGCGCAGCGGGGCGCGGGGGATGCGATG
Source organism: Corallococcus praedator (assembly GCF_003612125.1). GTDB lineage: Bacteria > Myxococcota > Myxococcia > Myxococcales > Myxococcaceae > Corallococcus > Corallococcus praedator. The sequence continues at coordinate 9,914 of NZ_RAWI01000045.1, read as the reverse complement.
GCGAGCACCTCCAACACCTGGGACACCATCCTGCAGTTGGTCAGCAACCGTCCGCCCATCTCGCTCGCCGGCGTGCCAGTGGCGTCCACGGCCACGGACCTGACGGTGGCGTGCGCGCCCATCCAGCACCAGAGCGTGGCGGTCACGTTCGAGGAGCTGGCGCGGATCCACTCCGGTTGCACGGATGAGCGGGTGATGACGGGCACGCACTGCACTGCCGCGGCGCACCGCTTCTGCAACAGTCAGGGGTGGACCACGGGGCAGGTGTTCGAGGTGACGTCTCGGCCGTGGGTGGGCTGCTTCAACTCCGGGCTCCAGACGGACGTGGAGAAGTCCGTGCTGGGGCCGGTGTCCAACCTGGGTGACTACACGGTGCCGGGCTCGCGCCTGGAGGTGAGCCAGTGGTGCCGCGCTCAGGGCTACGGGGCGGGCGTCGTGCAGGAGCTTCCCAGCGCCACGAAGGCCCACGTGCACTGCTTCCAGCCGGCGGTGACGGCCACCTGGAAGTACGCGCCGTGAGAAGTCGAGCACCGCTGAAGGAGGAGGTCGCTTCAGCGGTGCTCAGCAGGTGCCGAGCGGCCCGCCCCGAAAGGGTGGGGGCCCGACTCGTGTCCAAGCAGGTCGCCAGAAGTTCGTTGACGCACCCGGTGTGGAAACCCGGCTCGAGTGACTGCATCCGAGGTCAATCAACGCAGGCGTGCCTCCTCAGGAGAAGAGGGGCCTGAGCCGCATGGACGCGAGCAGTGGCGAAGAACCGTGGCCGCTCAGGCCTGGGGCGCAGGTCCTGGACGCTCCAGAAGCGCGCAGCCCGCCGGCCTCGGCGGTGGGGGCACTTGCCCTGGGCGTCGTGAAGTGGTCGGCCCACCCTTGAGCACCGCCCCTCAGGCGGGTCCGCGAAAGCCGGTGGGGGGAGGCTCGGGCTGGAAACCCTCCCCTCCGCGGACGAAGCGTCCCAACCTGTCCGACAGTCGGACAGGTTTCCCGAGGCGGAGCCTGGCTCGTCCCCTCCGGCGTTCTTCTCGCCAGGTTCGCCGGGGTTGAAACCAGGTGCGGCTGGAGCCCGGAACGCCTCGCGGTCTGGCTCCACGGGAAGGGCCTGCGTATATGGGCGAGGTACCCCTCCGAGCGCCACGGTGTCCTCGGCGGCTGGCGCGAGGCGGCCAGGGCCACGCGCTTCTTCTCGGGGGCGGGCCTCCCGTGGCTCGTCTTGGAGGGCGGGCGCGAATTGCCCCAACACCTGCTCATCACACGCTTTCAGCAGCGCCGGCAGCGTGTGTTGGAGCGCCCGCGTGTCACGCTCTCGCAGGGCCCCCATCGCGCAGCAGGCCCACTGGCGCAGCGACTCGCCGCCCATGAGGAGCAGCAGCCGGGCCGCGCTGCCCCGCAGGGCTCGCCGAAGCGATTGGATGAGGAGCAGGTGCCCGGGACGGGCCGCCGCTCGGGCCGCCAGCCGCAGCAAGTCGAATTCCAACTGCGCGCAGCGTGCGCCTGATTCCCAGCGCGCCGCGTCCCAGAGTTTGAAGCACGCGTCCGCCAGCAGCCCCAGGTCCGCCGCGGAAGCCCTCGCGCAGCAGTCGGCCAGCAGTTCCACCAACACCTGCCGCTTGAGGCAGAAGAAGCCCTCCAGCAGCCACCGGCCCTCCGCGGAGCGCTCGTCATGCAGCGCCAGGCCCAGGTTCTCCAGCGTCAGCGACGCGTCCAGCGCCACCGCGCGCGCCTTGCGCCCGGGGTGCTGCATCACCAGGCCCCGCGCCGCCAACCGCCGCAGCGCCTCGCGCACGGTGCCCCGGCTCACCCCGTAATGGCACGCCAGCTTCTGCTCCGAGCCAAGCTGGCCACTTCCCGGAAGCCGCCCCAGCACCAGCTCGCGCTCGAGCTGCTCCTCCACCTGCGCAACGAGTCCCACCCGCTCCATCCCCATCACCCTCCTCGCCAAAGCCTCTGCCATCCAAGCAGAGGCGTCTGACATGGACTGGAGGGCCCACCGCCCTCGTCGCCTTGGCGGTCCGGCGCGGCCCCGGCTGCAGTTGGCGCAAACCTGTCCGACAGTCGGACAGGTTCGGCGTGAAGTGGCCCCGGCGGACGCCGCTGCCCATGGACCCGCCCTGGCGTCCGCTTCAGCACGACGTCGCTGTCCACGGCTGCGCTCCACGAGGCGCGCGTCCTTGCGGAGAACCCCGGGTCGCGGGAAGGGGGAACGAATCTCTGGAGACCTGCTTGGCGTCCGGCCTGGCCCGCGCGCAGGGCGATGGCGCTCGCGCGTACCGAGTCCACCAGTTCGACGTTGGTGAGCGCCTTGCCAGCGATGCCCCAGCCCGCAGTCGACGGCTTCGTGGAAGAGAACCCAGGCCCGTTCGCGCTGGCCCGGCTCGTTCGCGAGCTCCGCGACGATGTCCGTGAGGCTCGCGGCGATGCCCGCGCGCTGCTCCTGGGTCCGCGATGCCCTGGTGGCCTTCGTCGGGCCCTGATCCGCAGGGGGAGTCGGCCTCTCGGCGGCTCCCATCGTCAGGGGGCGGCGGTCGCGGCGGCGTTTGGCGGGACGTGGTCGTCCACCCAGCCCACGATGTCTCCGACGACCTTCGCCGCGTCGGGCTCGTGCGCGAGGTCATGACGCTGACCCTCGTAGATGATGAGGCGCTTGTCAGTGCTCGTGGCCTGCGCCACCAGGGCGCGGCTGCCATCGATGGCGGTGATGACATCCTCGCCGCCATGCACCACCAGCAGCGGGAGCTTCAGGTCCTGGAACTTCCCCTCCAGCGCTTCGATGCCGGCGATGAGCGCCTTGGCGGAGCGCGCGGGCAGCTTCTCGTGGGTGATGAGCGGATCGGCGAGGAATTGCTCCTTCTCCAGGCCGTCGTGCAGGAACATCTGACTGTCCAGGTCCTGCGCGGGCAGCCCGGGGAGGATGGTGCCGAAGATCTTCGCCAGGCGCGTGTCGAAGCCAGACACCCCCGGCGGCAGCACGATGCCCGCGCCGCTCAGGATGAGCCCGGACACGTCGGAGGCGTGCTGGAGCACGTAGTGCGTGGCGATGAGCCCGCCCATGCTGTGGCCGAAGACCATCACCGGCACGCCCGGGTGGCGTGCGCGGGCGTCCTGGACGACGCCGTCCACGTCATCCACGAGCTGCTGCATCGACTCCAGGCGCTGGCGGTCACCGCCGGAATGGCCGTGGCCCCGGTGGTCCTGCGCGACGACGGCGAAGCCCTGGGCCTGAAGCGCTTCCGCGAGCCGGCCATAGCGGTCGGAGTAGTCCCGCAGGCCGTGGATGAGGACCACCACGCCGCGCACGGGCGGCTGGGGAGGCTCCCAGCGGACGCTGCTCAGGCACATGCCGTCGGAGGCGGTCCGTTCGAAGCCTGGGGACGCGGAGGGCCGGGTCCGGCACGCGGTGGCGGTGGCGCAGCCCTGCAACAGGACGAGCGCGGCCAGGGTGGTGAAGAAGGGGACGACGGGGAAGGGCTTGTTCATGGGCCCAATGCACCACGAGGTGCCCAGGCCCACATCGGCCAGATGGCGGATCACACGATGCCCGCGCGCGCGGCCACCAGGGAGGCGCCCGCGCGGGTGCTCACGCCCAGCTTTTCGTAGATGTGGATGGTGTGGTGCTGCACCGTGCGGTCCGACACCCCGAGCTTCCCGGCGATCTCCTTGTTCGTCGCTCCGCCCGCCAGCAGGCGCAGCACGTCCACCTCACGGGGCGTCAGCGCGGAGGTGGGGCCGGCGGCGAGGGCGCGCCGGACATCCTTCGTCCCGGTCACCACCGCGACGCAGTCCGCATCCAGCCGGCCTGTCTTCACCTCGGCCTCCAGGACCTGCTTCGCCAGGGCCACGGCCCGCGCGGGACGGTGGGGCCGCTCCTCCTGGAGCGCGACCCAGACGTCGGCCACCGCGAGCAGTCGCGCGGAGCGGGACAGGCCCGCGGGCGCGAGGCCCCGGGGATAGCCTCCGCCATCCAGTCGCTCGTGATGCGCGCCCGCGAGCCGCGCAGCGTCCCGCAGCATGGGCGTGGCGGTGAGCAACTGCTCGGTGGCGTGGGCATGGGCCCGGGACGTCTCCCGGTCCGAGCGGGACCAGTCGGGTTGCAGCCACAGGCCGGTGGGCAGGGTCACGTGTCCCAGGTCATGCAGGGATGCCGCGAGTTGGAGCGTGGTCTGCTCCGCAGCGTCCAGGCCCAGGCAGGGCGCGGCGGATGCGCACGCTTCCGCCACGCGCCGTGAATGTCCGCGGGTGAAGGGGCTCTGCAGGTCCGCGAAGTCCCCGAAGGTCATCGCCAGCGCGGTGGCGTCGAGGGTGGGCGGCGCTTCGAGCAGGCACGCTTCCGCCGCCTCGATGCGTGCATCCGACAAGGTCTGGAGCGAGGCGGTCGCGGCCAGGGCCCGCTTCGCCCACGCCGGGTCCAGCGTCGTCCCGGATTGCAGCGCGAGGGCTTCCTGCGCCACGGCCGTGCCCGAGCCGACGAAGAATACGACGGCCACATGGGCCGCCTGCGCGACGCGCCCGACTTCGTGCAGGTCCGTGCCGCCCAGCAATCGCGGGCCGCCCGCGCCATCCCAGCGCTCGTACGCCTCATCGAGCCCCTGGAGCACCCGCGCGTCCAGGCCCAGTCCGGAGGCGAGCAGTCGCGCCGCGCCACACGCCTCCGCGAACCATTCCGAGCGCAGTCGCCGCGAGGACGTCAGCAGGCGCGCCAGTCCGGCGGCGCGGCGGGGCAGGCTGGAGTTGGCGTCCAGGACCGAGCGCACGACATGGTCGGGACGGCCCGCGTCCCCGCGCAGCAGGTTGCGGCGCAGGTGCACGTCGTTGCCCAGCCGCGACTCCTCGGCGGCGTAGGCGGTGCAGCCCAGGTGGCGCAGCAGGCCCACGTAGAAGGCGGCCCGGGCGTCGGCCCGGGACAGGCCGCCGTCCAGCGCCAGCTCCAGCGCGAACAGGCCGGTCAGCAGGCTCTTCTCCCCCTCCAGCCCATTGGCGAGGTCGAGCACGGAGGACAACGCGGAAAGCGAAGCCACCGGATCCTGGCGCAGGTTCATCACGGGAGGAGCTTGGCACGGAGCATGTGCCCGGAGCACAGCGGAGCTGGCCCCGGAGCGCATCGGCCAATTGGCGGAGGCCCGGTGCCAGGTGGGCGCAATCAAGGGAACATGTCTGCTCATTCCTACGTGATTCCTCGCACCTCATACACGGTCAGGTGCACCCCGGGAGGTGGTCCCTGGAGAGGCAGTGCCCGGCGTGCCGTGAAGGCCGTCCCGCGCTATCGTCGCCGTCCGCATGGATTTCGAGGAGGCACTCCAGGAACTGGGCGTGGACGCCGACCCTGGGGGCGACACCATCCGCCGTGCGTACCTGCGACGGCTCAAGACCCGTAAGCCGGAGACGGACCCCGATGGCTTCGCCCGCCTGCGACAGGCATACGAAACGGTGCTGGCGGCTCGCGAGGGCCGCGAAGGACCGCGAACCCAGGCGGAACCCCTCGCTCCTCCGCCAGACGCCGCCGCTTCCTTGGGGGCCGCGGGTCCGGTCTCCCTGTCACGTCAGGAGGTATTCGACCGCTTCCGCGCCGAGTTCCGCGCGCTGCCTCCGGACGCACCCCCGGAGGCACCGGTGGAGGTGGCTCGGCGCGCGGTGGAGGCGCTGCCGGACATGGCCGAGGCCCGGCAATGGCTGGTGGAAGCGCTGCTCGCCGCCGACCGGATCCCCGAGACCCTGGTCGCGTACCGCGATTCGTACCGGCAGGGCTTCACCGGCTTCCTCGTGGAACTCGCTCAGCGCTTTCCCCGCGAGTTGGAGGACGCGGAATTCACACTGCTGGCGGAGTCCGGGGCGCCCCAGGGCTTCTTCTGGAGCCTGACGGAGCAACTGCTCCGGCAGCGCGATGGTGCGCGCGCCGCGAAGTGCGCGCTGGTCGCCTTCGGGCGCATGGCCGCCCATCCGCAGGAACCTCCCCCCCCGCCGAGCTGGTTCCTGCAGGTCCAGCTCCTCCTGCACCTCCAAGCCGAACCGGCCTTCGCGCGCGAAATCGGACGTCGTTACGCGGCCTGGGTCCGGGAAGAAGGATTGCAGGACGCCTTCAAGTCCGACGAGACCGCCCGGATCTGGCCGCTGCTCGCGCAACTCCAGGCCCTGCCGGATGGGTTCGATCCCGCCCTTCGCTCGGGGCTCGCCCATGCGTTGCTCGACGGGGCACTGGACCCCGTGCGCGACGCCTTCGAGGCACTCCGCGAACGTTCTCCCGAGGGCGCGTCGGAGGCGGTCGGCCTGCTGCGTGCACACGCTCCGGGCCTGGAGGGCCTCCTGAAGTCGCCGCTCTTGCGGCCGCCGGAGTCACCGCGCCCCACGGTGCTGACGGTCCTCTGGAACGCGGTGCGGTCGCCCCAGGGGCGCGGTGTCTCGTCGGGGGTGTTCATCCTCCTGTTCTTCCTGCTCAAGGCCGTCTTCCTTCCCTCGGTCCGGGAGCACAGGAGCACGGAGCGGCCGGTCGTGGTGGAGGCGCGTCGGCTGGCGACCCGCCTCTGCTCGCAGTTGGAGATGCAGGACGGGGAGCGGCTCTGCGGGACGCTGCAACAGTTGGTGGTGTGGGGCGCGTCGGGCAGGTGCTCGAAGGTGCTCAGCGAGCAGGCCGAGGTGGAGCGGCAACTGGAAGCGCAGGTCGCCGCCCTGGGTGCGGATGCCGGGCTCCTGCAGGAAGCCCAGCGCCAGAGGCTGAAGTCCGCCCGCGAGGAGTTCCGGCGCGCCCTCTTGAACGTATGTCAGGGATGAACCGATGAGTGACGGTCAGGGCAAGAGCCCCATCGTGGGCATCGACCTGGGGACGACGTACTCGCTGGTGGCCGTCATGCGCGACGGCCGCCCCACGGTGGTGCCCAACGCGCTGGGCGAGGTCCTCACCCCCAGCGCGGTGGGCCTCATGGAGAACGGGGAGGTGCTGGTGGGCGCGGCCGCGAAGGCCCGCGCGGTGTTGGACCCCACCTGTGGCGCGGTGGCCTTCAAGCGCGACATGGGCCTGGAGCGTCCGCGCATCCTGGGCGGCCGTTCCTTCACGCCGCAGGAGTTGTCCGCGCTGGTGCTGGGCTCGCTGAAGCGGGACGCGGAGGCCGCCCTGGGCATGCCCGTCGAGGAGGCGGTGGTGACGGTGCCCGCCTACTTCGGGGACCTGCAACGGCAGGCCACCCGGGACGCGGGCGCCATCGCGGGCCTGAAGGTGGAGCGCATCATCAACGAGCCCACCGCCGCGGCGCTCGCCTACGGCCTGCACGAGCGGGACCGCGAGCTGCGCGTCGCGGTGCTGGACCTGGGCGGCGGCACCTTCGACGTGACGGTGCTGGAGATCATCGAAGGCGTCATCGAAATCCAGTCCTCCGCGGGCGACGCGCGCCTGGGCGGCGAGGACTTCGACACCGCGCTCGCGCGGCACGTGGCGCACGCGTGGAGGGAGAAGCAGGGCCTGGACCTGGAGGAACACGCCGCCGCGTGGTCGCGCCTGCGCGAGGCGTGCGAGGGCGTGAAGCGCCGGCTCTCCTCGGCGGAGCGCACACGGCTGGTGCTGCCGGACCTGCCGCTGGAGACGGGCCGCCGGATGACCCTGGACCTGGAGCTGACCCGCGAGGAGGCGAACCGCGCCTGGGCCCCGGTGCTGGAGCGCGTGCGGGGGCCCATCCGGCAGGCGCTGAAGGACGCGTCGCTCCAGTCGAAGGACATCGACGAGGTGCTGCTGGTGGGCGGCTCCACGCGCATGCCCTGCGTGGCGGCCATGAGCGCGGAGCTGTTCGGGCGGCTGCCCCTGCGCAAGCTGCCACCGGACGAGGCCGTGGCGCTGGGGGCCGCGGTGCAGGGCGCGATGAAGGGTGGGGACCGGGCAGTGGAGGATCTGGTCGTCACCGACGTGGCGCCGTTCACGCTGGGCGTCGCCACCGCGGCGCATGAGGGCCGGCAGCACGTCAGCGGCATCTTCAGCCCCATCCTGGAGCGCGGCACCGTCATCCCCACGAGCCGCGTGGAGCGCTACTTCACCGGCCGCGACTTCCAACGGGAGATCCGCCTGGAGGTCTACCAGGGCGAACACGCCCGCTGTGAGGACAACGTCAAGCTGGGGGAATACCTCTTCCAGGGCCTGCCGCCCGCGCCCGCCAGTGAACAGGCCGTGGACGTGCGCTTCACCTACGACCTCAACGGCATCCTGGAGGTGGAGATGACGGTGGTGGCCACCGGGCGCAAGTCCTCCTTCGTCATCGAACAGCGCCCCGGACGCCTGACGCCGGAGCAGTTGGAGGAGGCGCGTCAGCGGATGAACGCGCTCAAGCTGCACCCGCGCGACGCCCTGCCCAACACCACCGCGATGGCGCGCGCGGACGCCCTGTTCGTCCAGCTCACGGGACCGCTGCGAGACGAACTCGCAGCGGTCATCGCCGCCTTCCGGCTGGCCCTGGAAGCCCAGGAGCCCGTGCGCATCGGCGAGGTCCGCGCGCGGCTCAACGCGATGGTGCGCCACTTCAAGGAACGCTGAAGCGCTACACGCGCTCCAGGATGGTGGCGATGCCCTGGCCACCGCCGATGCACATGGTGATGAGCGCCGTCTGCTTGCCGGTGCGCTCCAGCTCATCCAGCGCGGTGCCCAGCAGCATCGCGCCGGTGGCGCCCAGCGGATGGCCCAGCGCGATGGAGCCGCCGTTGACGTTCACTCGCTCCGGGTCGATGCCCAGCGCGCGCGTCGTCTGGAGGACGACCCCGGCGAAGGCCTCGTTGATCTCCCACAGGTCGATGTCCCGGGCCTTCATGCCCGCGAGGCGCAGGGCCTTCTCACTCACCGGCGCGGGGGCCGTGAGCATGAGCAGCGGCTCGGTGCCCAGGGTCGCCATGGCGCGGATGCGGGCGCGGGGCTTGAGGCCCTTCTCCTTCACGTAGCGCTCGGAGGCCAGCGACACCACGGCGGCCCCGTCCACGATGCCGCTGGAGTTGCCCGCGGTGTGGATGTGCTGGATGCGCTTCGCCTGCGGGTAGGCCGCGAGCGCGATGCCATCCAGCGTCTCCCCGTTCGGACCGACGACCGTGTCGCCCATCGCGACGAACGCGGGCTTGAGCGCGGCGAGGCCCTGGGCGCTGGTGTCGGGGCGCGGGTATTCGTCGCGCTCCAGCAGGACGGCGCCGGTGCCGGGGTCCTTCACCGCGAAGAGCGACTTCGCGAAGCGGTTCTCCTCGATGGCGCGGGCCGCGTTCCGCTGGGAGCGCAGCGCGAGCGCGTCCACGTCCTCGCGCGTGATGCTCTCCAGCGTGGCGATGAGATCCGCGCTGATGCCCTGGGGTACCTGATAGACGCGCTCCCGCAGGCGCACGTTGCCGCCGTCCTGGCCGCCGCCGTCCGCGCCCAGCGACAGGTGCGACATGCTCTCCACGCCACCGGAGACGACGAAGTCCATCGCGCCGGAGGCCACGCCCATGGCGCCGAAGTTCACCGCCTGGAGCCCGGAGCCGCAGAAGCGGTTGAGCGACACGGCGGACACCTCCTGCGGCCACCCCGCCGCCAGCACCGCGTTGCGCGCGATGTTCGCGCCCTGCTCGTTCACCTGGGAGACACACCCCGCGATGACGTCTCCCACCTCGCGCGCGTCCCAGCCCCCGCGCCGCTGGAGCGCGTTGAGCGCCTGCGCGAGCAGTTCCTGCGGGTGCAGCCCCGTGAGGGCGCCCTTGCCTATCTTCCCGCGCCCACGAGGGGTCCGGACGGCGTCGATGATGTAGCTGGTCGTCATGTGTGGCTCCTTGGATTCTGGATGTAATATTACGCACGTAATTTTCATGTCAAGGCAACCGCCCGTGCGAACGACGACGGGCCCGACACCGTGTGAGGGTGTCGGGCCCGTCGCGGGGGATCGGAATGGCGGGGAGGAAACCTAGGCGGCCTTCATGGAGAGGTGGATGGGGGC
>NZ_RAWI01000459.1 GCF_003612125.1 Corallococcus praedator | reverse complement strand
CCCCAGACATGAGTGTTCCCCCTTCCGACACCGAACAGGCCCTGAGGGCGGAGGTCGAACGTCTGCGCGCCCGCCTGCGCGACGCGGGCCTGGACGCGGGTGAGGCCCCGGCCACGCCGGAGACGACCGCGCCCGCGTTCGACCGCGAGCGTCTGGCCGTGCTCTTCCAGCAGGCCAGCGTGGGCATCTCCCAGACGGACCTCACGGGCGCGCTGGAGCTGGTGAACCAGCGCTGCTGCGACCTGCTGGGGCGCCCGCGCGAGGACATGCTGGGCCGCACCCTGCTGTCGCTCACGCACCCGGAGGACCGCGAGCGCCACGCCCACCTGTTCCGGAACCTGCTGGAGACGGGCGAGTCCTTCAGCGAGGAGAAGCGCTACCTGCGGCCGGACGCCAGCGTCGTCTGGGTGCACAACCACGTCTCGCTGGCGAAGGACGCGGCGGGCAGGCCCCGCTTCGCCATCTGCGTCTCGCGGGACATCACCCAGCAACGCGCCGACGAGGAGCGCCTGCGCGTGAAGCGCGAGCAGCTGCGGCTGGCGCAGGAGGCGGGAGGCATTGGCGTCTTCACGCTGGAGATCGCCACCAACCTCCTGACGGTGACGCCGGAGTTCTGCCGCCTGTATGGCCTGCCGCGCACGGACACCCTGCCCGCGCAGGTCATTGAATCGCTGGCGTTGGAGGAGGACCGGCACCGGCTGTCCAATGCGCGCACGCGGGCGGCCGGACTGTCGACGCTGTCGGTGGAGTACCGCATCCGCAGGCAGGACACCGGGGCGGTGCGCTGGATTGCAAGGCGGGCGTCGTTCGTGAACGACGCGGTGGGCCGGCCGGTGCAACTGATTGGCGTCACGCAGGACATCACCGAGCGCCGCATGGCGGAGGATGCCCTGCGCGCCGCCAACGAGCGGGTGCAACTGGCGTTGAACACCGAAGCGGTGATTGGCACCTGGGTGTGGGACGTGCCCGCCAACAAGGTCATCGCCGACGAGCGCTTCGCGCGCGCCTTCTCCCTGAACCCGCTCCAGACGCGCGACGGCCTGCCCATCGAACTCTTCGTGGAGTCCGTGCACCCGGAGGACCGGCCGGCCCTGGAGGAGACCATCGGCCGCACCGTGAAGGCGGGAGGCGCCTTCCGCGCCGAATACCGCGTGCGCCGCTGGGACGGCCTCTACCGGTGGGTGGAGGCCAGTGGCCACTGCGAGCTGACGCCCCAGGGGACACCGCTGCGCTTTCCCGGCGTGCTGGTGGACATTGACGCGCGCAAGCGCAACGAGCTGCGGCAGGCGGCGTTGCTGGAGATGACGGACCGGCTGCGCGAGGCGACGTCTCCGGATGCCGCCGCGCAGCTCGCCATGGAGGTGGTGGGGCGCCTGCTGCGGGTGGCGCGCGCGGGGTACGGCACGGTGGACGCCGCGCATGGGCTGGTGTTCCTGCACCCCAACTGGGTGTCCAGCCCGAAGGTGTCCCAGGTGCAGGGCGTGCACCGCTTCCACGACTACGGCGCGTTCCTGGAGGACCTCCAGCGCGGCGAGCTGGTGGCCATCCCGGACGTGCGGTTGGACTCACGCACCGCGGCCCATGGGGCCACGCTGGAGAAGGTGGGCATCCGGGCGCTGTTCAACATCCCGCTGCTGGAGCACGGCGAGTTCGTGGCGGTGCTGTTCCTGCACGACGCGCGGCCGCGCCAGTGGCTGGAGGATGAAATCGAGCTGGCGCGCAACGTGGCCGACCGCGTGTGGTCCGCGCTGTCGCGGCTCAAGGCGCTGGCGGAGCTGAAGCAGGCCAACGAGACGCTGGAGCAGCGGGTGGCGCAGCGCACGCAGGAGCGGGACCGCGTGTGGAACGTGTCCCAGGACCTGCTGGTGGTGGGGGACCTGAAGGGGGGCCGCTTCCTGAGCGTCAACCCGGCCTGGACCCGGATGCTGGGGTGGACGGAGGCGGAGCTGCTGGGGCGCACGTCCGAGTGGCTGGAGACGCCGGAGGACTACGCGAGGTCGCACGAAGAGGTGGGCCATCTGGCGGGAGGCCGGCCGACGCTGAACTTCGAGAGCAGCTACCGGTGCAAGCACGGTGGGGTCCGGCGCATCGCCTGGACGGCGGTGCCGGTCCCGGAGGACGGCGTGTTGTACGCCAGCGGGCGCGACGTCACCGAGCAGCGGCAGACGGAGGAGCAGCTCCGGCAGGCGCAGAAGATGGAGGCCGTGGGCAAGCTGACGGGCGGCGTGGCGCACGACTTCAACAACCTGCTCCAGATTGTCGGCGGCAACCTCCAGCTCCTGCAGCGCGACGTGGCGGGCAACGAGCGCGGGTCGCAGCGGGTGCGCACGGCGCTGGGCGCGGTGGAGCGGGGGGCTCGGCTGTCGGCGCAATTGCTGGCGTTCTCGCGGCGGCAGCCCCTGGCGCCGCGCTCGCTGAGCCTGGGCCGGCTGGTGCGCGGCATGGACGACCTCTTGCGCCGCGCGCTGGGCGAGGACGTGGAGCTGGAGACGGTCATCAGCGGCGGGCTGTGGAACACGCTGGCGGATCCGCACCAGTTGGAGAACGTCATCCTGAACCTGGCCATCAACGCGCGCGACGCGATGGGGGGCCAGGGGAAGCTGACGTTGGAGTTGAGCAACGCGTCGCTGGACGACCACTACGCGCAGCAGCACCCGGACGTGCTGGCGGGGGCGTACGTGTTGCTGGCGGTGTCGGACACGGGCGCGGGCATGACATCGGAGGTGCGGGAGCGCGCGTTCGAGCCCTTCTTCACGACGAAGCCGGAGGGTCGGGGCACGGGCCTGGGGCTGAGCATGGTGTACGGCTTCGTGAAGCAGTCCGGCGGCCACGTGAAGCTCTACAGCGAGGTGGGGCACGGCACGACGGTGAAGGTGTACCTGCCGCGGGCCTTCCAGGCGGAAGCGCCGGTGCCGGAGGTGGTGACGGGGCCGGTGGAGGGTGGACAGGAGACCATCCTCGCGGTGGAGGACGACGCGGACGTGCGGGCGACGGTGGTGGAGCTGCTCACGGAGCTGGGCTACCGGGTGCTGCGCGCGGTGGACGGGCAGAGCGCGCTGTCCATCCTGAAGAGCGGCGTGGCGGTGGACCTGCTCTTCACGGACGTGGTGATGCCAGGGCCGGTGCGAAGCCCGGAGCTGGCGAAGCAGGCGCGACTGCTCCAGCCGGACATCGAGGTGCTCTTCACGTCGGGGTACACGGAGAACGCCATCGTGCACGGCGGCCGGTTGGACCCGGGCGTGCACCTGTTGAGCAAGCCGTACCGGCGCGAGGACCTGGCGCGCAAGGTGCGGGCGCTGTTGGATCAGCGCAAGCAGCGGCTGCTGACACCACCGGTGCCGAAGGTGACGTGGCCGGAGGTGCCGCCGCGCCAGGAATTGCCGCCGACGCAGGAGTCCGCGCGGCGGATGCAGGTGTTGCTGGTGGAGGACGACGAGGACATCCGCACGTCCGCGAGCGAACTGTTGGACCTGCTGGGGCACGCCGTGGTGCCGGTGGCGAGCGCGGAGGAGGCGCGGGTGGCGCTGGCGTCAGGACCGTTCGACGTGTTGTTCACGGACGTGACGTTGCCGGGCATGTCGGGCGTGGACCTGGCGCGCGAGGTGGCGCTGCGAAAGCCCGCCATGCGCATCATCATCGCCTCCGGGCATGGGCGCGCGGCGCTGGACGGGGATCCGCAGCAGTGGCTGGGCGTGGTGGTGCTGCCCAAGCCCTATGCGCTGCCCCAGATTCAACAGGCGCTGGCCCAGGTGGCCGCGACGCGCTGAACGTCAGAGTCGCTTCAGGAAGGCCAGCAAGCCCTCCGTGTTCCAGCGCTCGCGCTCATCCAGGGTGGGCAGGTACTCACGGACCTTCGCGAGCATGGCCTCCGCGGCGGGCAGGTCGTCGGGAGAGACCTTGAACGCCCATTGCCAGTACTCCGCGGCGGTGTAGGAGTACTTCATCGTCCCCATCGGATGTTTCAAATAGGCACGCAATGCGCCGCGCACGACACGCGGCGTCTGCTTCCAGTGCGCGGCACAGAAGAACACATTCTCCGCGATTTTTCGGTGCATCGAGGCTGTTGGTACCCGTCCGGCATGACGCCGCTCCAACTGCCTCAGTCCCGCACGGAAGCGCGGCCAGTCCCTGGGGGCAAGTCCCGTCGTCTCCTCTACCTCCTGCATGAATGCCTCCCAGTTGGGGTCGCTATAGGGCGGATCGTCGAAGCCTTTCATTTTCTGCGACATTCCTGTCGGACTCCTTTCCAGGAATAGATGGCCTCAGGCCAGAACCCTTGAGCCATACAGTAGGCCCGGCAGGACTCACACAGGCTCTCGCCCATGACTCGCCCAGGCTGGCTTTGCCCGCCATCATCGACGCAGCGAACATAGTCATCGCCACAGGAATCCCGGCGCCGTTCGGTTTCCTTCTCGCGCGCCTCCTCTGCGGCCCCGGGCGGTGGCAACGGAGGCGGCACCCGGGGACGGGGCGCGATTCCAAGCTGCTCGCAGGCCGCTACCACCCCGTCCTTGCACTGGCAATCCACCGTGCTGACGCAGCCTGGCCCGGGCCCCGGGCCCAGCGATTGATGGAACTGCCGTGGGCCGACCGCGCAGCCCACGACGCCCCAACCCAGCGTCAACATGAACACCCATCGCATCCCTGCCCATTAGCATGAGAGGCCTCGCTCGGACTTCACTCCCTTCACGCATCCGAACCGGGTGGCCCGAAACTGGCTGCGAAAGGGTGATCATCTCGGACGTACACCTGCCTTCAGCGCTTCAGAGAGGCCAGCAAGCCCTCCGTGTTCCAGCGCTCGTGCTCATCCAGCGAAGGAAGGGCCTCACGAACTTCTGCGAGCATGGCCTCGGCTGCGAGCAGGTCCGCAGGGGACACCTTGGACGCCCAGCGCCAGTACTCCGCAGCCACGAAGGAGTAGAGCGCGAACCTCAAGGGGTATCGCAACAACTCACGCAGCGCGCCGCGCACGATGCGTGGAGTCTGCTCCCAATGCGCGGCACACAAGAACACATCCTCCGCGAGGGCGCGGTGCATTGGGGCTGTGGGCACCCGTCCGGTATGGCGCCGCTCCAGTCGTCTGAGGTCCGCGCGAAAGCGTCGCCAGTCCCTGCGCGCACTCGTGTTCTCCATGTCCAGGATGAAGGCGCGCCAGTGCGGGTCGTGCAGGGACGGGTCGGCGAAGGCTTCTTTCATCTTCCTGGGCATTTCAATGGTTCCCCGTTCCAGGTGTAGATGGAGGTGGGCCAGAAGCCATGGGCCATACAGTAGGCCCGGCAGGAGTCACACCGGCTTTCGCCCTGCACCCGGCCAGGCAAGCCTCCCCCACCCGCATCAACGCAGCGAACATAGTCATCACCGCAGGTGTCCCGGCGCCGCTCGTTCTCCTTCTCCCGCGCCTCCTCCGCGGCCCCGGGCAGTGGCAACGGAGGCGGCATCCGGGGACGGGGCGCGACTCCAAGCTGTTCACAGGCCACCACCACGCCGTCCTTGCACTGGCAATCCACCGTGCTGACGCAGCCCGGCCCGGGCCCAGGGCCCAGGGATTGATGGAACTGCCGTGGGCCGACCGCGCAGCCCACGGCATACAAACACAGCACCCACCCTAATCGCATACCTGCTCATTCGCATGCGAGGAGGCCTTCGGGCTCCACCCTTCGTTGCCGTCCTTCTCGAAGAAGAACTTCGCGCGCGTGCGCTGCCGCGTGCCCACCTCGTTCAGCGTGTTGGCGTCGTACAGGTGCCCGTTCACCATCGTGTAGCGCACCGTGCGGCTGTTCGAGATGTCCTCCAGCGGGTTCTTGTCCAGCACCACCAGGTCCGCCAGCTTCCCGCCCTCCAACGAGCCCAGGTCCGCGTCCATCCCCAGGTAGCGCGCCCCGCTCAGCGTGCCCGCGCGCAGCGCCTGCATCGGCGTCATGCCGCCCTGGACGAACATCGCCAGCTCCCAGTGCGCCGCCAATCCCTCACGCTGTCCGTGCGCGCCCAACTGCACGCTCACCCCCAGGTCGTTCAACTCCTTCGCCACGCGGGCAACGTTCTGGTGGTTGAACTCCTCGTCCGGCACCATCACCCGGCGCCGCGACCGCTCATCCACCACGCGCCGGGGCACGAAGGACAACAGGCGCGTGTCCTCCCAGACGTTCGTCTTCTGGTACCAGTAGTTCTCCCCCATCAACCCGCCGTAGGACACGCCCAGCGTCGGCGTGTAGCCCACGCGCGTGGCCTTCCAGAGCTGGCGCACGTCGTCGTAGATGCGCGCCACCGGCAGCGAGTGCTCCACGCCCGTGTGCCCGTCCACCACCATCGTCAGGTTGTGCTGCAGCAGCGAGCCGCCCTCCGGCACCACCAGCATCCCCAGCTCGCGCGCCGCCTGAAGCACCTTCTGCCGCTGGTCGCGCCGGGGCTGGTTGTAGCTCTTCACGCTGAACCCACCCAACGCCTGCATCCGCCGCAGGTGCCGGCGCGCGTCGTCCAGCGAGTCGATCTCCACGCGCGCCCCCGCGCTCGCCGCCCCGTACAGGATGGTGCCCGTGGAGAAGATGCGCGGCGACATCAGCATCCCCGCCTTGCCCAGCTCGCTCGCGGCGAAGATGGTCTCCGAATTGTTCGACGGGTCGTGCAGCGTCGTCACCCCGAACGCCAGCGACGCCGCCTGCACCCAGCTCTGCTCCGGCATCAGCCCGTCCACGCCCATGCTCCCGTGCCAGTGCACGTCCACAAGGCCCGGCATCAGCGTCTTGCCCTTCACGTCCACCACC
>NZ_RAWI01000458.1 GCF_003612125.1 Corallococcus praedator | reverse complement strand
GAGTTGGAGGCGTCGCTCAATGAGGAGCAGCGCGCGGCGGTGGAGGCAGGGGAGGGCCCGGTGCTCGTCATCGCCGGGGCGGGCTCCGGCAAGACGCGCACGCTCACGTACCGCGTGGCGCGCATGTTGGAACGGGGCGTTCCCCCGGACTCGCTGCTCCTGCTCACGTTCACCAACAAGGCCGCGCGCGAGATGCTCCGCCGCGTGGAGGAGCTGGCCGGTGAGTTCGCGGACGTCAGCCGCCTCATGGGCGGCACCTTCCACCACGCCGCGCACATGCTGCTGCGCGAGCACGCGGGCGCGCTGGGCTTCTCCACCGCCTTCACGGTGTTGGATCGCGAGGACTCACGCGACCTGATGGCCACGTGCCTGGCCGAGCGCAAGCTGCGCAGTGACAAGCGCTTCCCACGTCCGGACGCGCTGTTGGATCTGGTCTCGCTGGCCACGAACCTCCAGCAGCCGGTGTCGCAGGTGCTGGTGGACCGCCGTCCCCAGATGCTCCCCGTCGCGCCCGAGGTGTTCGCCACCGCCCGCCGCTTCCAGCAGCGCAAGGCGCAGATGCACCTGATGGACTACGACGACCTGCTCGCGCACCTGAAGCGGCTCTTGGAGGAGCATCCCGTCATCCGCGCGGAGCTCACGGCGCGCTTCCAGGGCGTGCTCGTGGACGAGTACCAGGACACGAACCGCCTCCAGGGCGACCTCGTGGACCTGCTCGTGGGCGAGCGCAGGAACCTCACCGTCGTGGGCGACGACTGCCAGTCCATCTACAGCTTCCGGGGCGCGGAGTTCACCAACATCATCGACTTCCCCCAGCGCTACCCCGGCTGCGGCATCTACCCGCTCACGCGCAACTACCGCTCCACGCCCCAGGTGCTGCGGATGGCCAACGCGGTCATCGCGCGCAACACGCGCCAGTTCCCCAAGGCCCTGGTGTCCGACGCCGCCCCGGGGCCGGTGCCCCAGGTGGTCCCCACCCGCGACGTGAAGGGGCAGGCCACCTTCGTCACCGAGCGCGTCCTCGCGCTGCGCGCCCAGGGCCAGCGGCTGGAGTCCATGGCCGTGCTCTACCGCGCCCACCTGCACTCGCTGGAACTCCAGGTGGAGCTGGCGCGCAACGGCCTGCCGTTCCGGGTGCGCTCCGGGGTGCGCTTCTTCGAGCAGGCCCACATCAAGGACGCGCTCGCGCACCTGAGATGGGTGCACAACCGCACGGATGAACTGGCCTTCAAGCGGCTGGTGCGCAGGCTCTCCGGCGTGGGCTCCGCCAGCACCGAACACCTGTGGACCGCCCTGGGGGCGCTGCCCCAGGAGCTGCCCCTCCCGGAGGCACTGACGCACCCGGACGTGCTGGCCCATGTGCCGCGCAAGGCCCAGGCCGGGTTCCAGCGCTTCCAGGCCCTCTTCACCACGCTCTCCGCCGGGGGGCCGCGGGGGCCGGGGGCCCTGCTCGCGGACGTGCTCGCGGCGAGGGAGCCCACGGCGGCCTCCGACGTGGCCGACCTGCGCGCGCAGGACCTGCGCCAGCTCCAGGAGTTCGCCGAGCGCTTCGAGGACGTGCCCCGCTTCCTGTCCGACATCGCCCTGGTCGCCGAGTTCTCCGCGCAGGGGGCCCTGGACGGCGAAGCGCCGGACGACGTGCTCACCCTGTCCACGGTCCACCAGGCCAAGGGCCTGGAGTGGCGGTCCGTCTTCGTCCTGGGGCTGGTGGATGGGCGCTTCCCGCTGTCGCTCGCCACCCGGAGCCCCGAGGACGAGGAGGAGGAGCGCCGGCTCTTCTACGTCGCCGTCACGCGGGCCCGGGAGGCGCTCTGGCTCGTGTACCCCCACACCTCGCTGCCCCGGGAGGACGGGCGCCTCCTGTTGACGCCGTCGCGCTTCCTGTCCGAGCTGCCCGTCGGTCCTGACGCGGTGTGCGAGGCGCTGCCGCCCCCGGAACCCGACGGGCCGATCCGCGTCCGGGAGCTGGGGCCGGATCCCGACCTGGAGCCCTAGGGGACGGCCCCGGAGGGCATCGGACCCGGCCCGGGCCCCGGCTGCCCGGCCAGCGACAGGGGCCCTCGGCGTGCTGCCCGGTCGGAACTACAGCCAGGGAGGAAGCATCCGCCTAGAAACGCGCACGTAACGGCACGACGTGCTAGAGAGTGAGAACGGGCGCGGCCTCCCCCTGGCGTGCGCTCGCTGAACTTCATGGCGGACAGACCACGCATCGTCGGGATTGACCTGGGCACCACCAACACCCTGGTGGCGTCCGTGCGCAACCGCATCCCGAAGATCGTCCCCACGGATCGCGGCAATCTCATCCTGCCCTCCGTGGTCGCGCTCTCCTCCAAGAACGATCTCCTGGTCGGCGGCGTCGCCAAGGACCAGATGGTGACCAACCCCAAGAACACGCTCTGGGGCACCAAGCGGCTGATCGGCCGCAAGTTCCATTCGAAGGCGGTGGACGACCTCAAGGGGTACTTCCCCTACGACATCGTGGAGGACCCCAACGGGGACGCCGCGGTGACGATGGGCGGCAAGCTGTACTCGCTGCCGCAGATCTCCAGCTTCGTGCTCTCGCAGCTGAAGACCATCGCCGAGCAGTTCCTGGGCGGCCCCATCGACGCGGCCGTCATCTCCGTCCCGGCCTACTACAACGACAACCAGCGCAATGCGGTGAAGGAAGCCGGGCGGCTGGCGGGCTTCGACGTCAAGCGCATCGTCAACGAGCCCACCGCCGCGGCGCTCGCGTACGGCTTCAACCGGGGCCTGGATCAGAAGATCCTCGTCTATGACCTGGGCGGCGGCACCTTCGACGTCAGCGTGCTGCACCTGGCCGGCAACGTCTTCGAGGTGCTCGCCACCGGCGGCGACACGTTCCTGGGCGGCGCGGACTTCGACAACCGCATCATGGAGTACGTGTTGGAGCGCTTCCGCGACGAGACCAAGGTCGACCTCGCCGAAAGCCCCATCGCGCTCCAGCGCATCAAGAACGCCGCCGAGGCGGCGAAGATCGACCTGACGCTCATCCCGAACGTCGTCATCGACCTGCCGTACATCGAGGAGCGCAAGGGCAAGCCGCTGGACCTGCGCATCCCGCTCACCCGCGACTATCTGAACAACCTCACGGGCGACCTGGTGGACCGCACCTTCGAGATCTGCGACCGCGTGCTCGCGGAGAAGGGCATCTCCCGCTCGGAGATCGACGAGATCATCCTGGTGGGCGGCCAGAGCCGCATGCCGCTCGTGCAGCAGAAGATCCAGGCCCACTTCGGCAAGGCCCCGCGCAAGGGCGTGCACCCGGACGAGTGCGTGGCCCTGGGCGCGGCGCTCTTGGGCGACTCGCTGGGCAGCATCGACGCGGTGACGCTGCTGGACGCGCTGTCCATGCCCATCGGCTACGCGATGCCCAACGGCCGCGTGAAGCGCATCATCGAGAAGAACTCGCTCATCCCGATGGTGAAGAGCTTCCGCCTGCCGCCGCCCAAGGACGCGGGCTCGCCCTTCATCGAGCTGGACATCTACCAGGGCGACAGCGACCTGATGGTGGACAACGAGTACCTGGGCACGGTGCGCGTGCCGGCCACGTCCGCGGGCCGGAAGATCGATTTCCGCCTCACCGAGGAGTGTCTGCTCCAGGTGCAGGTGGAGGACAACAGCGGCACGTTGCGCAAGGTGGACCTGGCCACGCGCGACACGCCGGAGCAGTTGAAGAAGGCACTGCAGGAGGTGGCCGCGCGCAACGCGCCGGCGGCCCCCGCCAGCAGCACCGCGTCCAATGACGACCGGGGCCTCTTCTCCAGCATCAAGAGCATCTTCCGCAGGGGGTAGGGGAAGCGATGCCGAAGTTTCCGTCGAAGGAATGGCTGGACGAGGCCGTCCGGCTCACGAACTCGGATCCCGAGTGCGCCATGGCCGGCAAGGGCTGGAAGGGCGACTTCGGGGCCATCATCGAAGCGGAGCCGGGCAAGCTGGCCAAACCCTTCGTGGTGCACGTCGTCCCCGGGGACTGCCGCATCGAGAAGGCCCGCGTGCTGTCGGATCCGGACGACCTGGAGGAGCTGGAGCCGGTGTACCTGGCGCGCGCGCCGTATTCCGTCTGGAAGCAGCTGCTGCTGGGCACGCTCGATCCGGTGGAGGCCGTGCTCAAGCGCCGCATCTCCATGCGCGGCGACCTGCAACCGCTCATCGAACGCATGCGCTACAAGGGCATCGCGGACCGCGTCTTCGCCTCCCTGAAGACCGAGTTCCCCGACGGCCCCTGAGGCCACAGGAGCGCGCACCCATGGGCATCCGGGACACGTTGAAGAAGCAGGCGCTGGGGCTCTCCGGCAAGGCCATGGAGAAGCTCATGGGCGACGAGAAGCGCGCCCTGGCGGTCGCCAATGCCATTGGCCGGGTCCAGCGCGGCAAGCAGGCGCTCGACCGGGGCCAGGACGAGGTGATGAAGGCCCTGCACTTCGCGCCCAAGAGCGAGTTCAAGGCCGTGGGCAAGCAGCTGGCGGGCCTCAAGCGCCGCCTGCGCGAGCTGGACGAGAAGTTGGAGGCGCTGTCGGAAGGGTCCTCCTAGAAATTGCGTTGACACCTACGCGGACGAATGGCACTTATCGCCGCGTCCGTTGCGCAGCGGTGGGGCGCGGCGGCACACAGCAGTCGGGCGCATAGCTCAGTGGTAGAGCACTGCCTTCACACGGCAGGGGTCGCAGGTTCAAGCCCTGCTGCGCCCACACGAAGCGAATGAGGCCGTGAGTCCTTCCAGGGCTCACGGCCTTTCGCTTTTCCACCTTCCAACACTGATGCGCGGTCGCCGGGCAGGGGCCCCGTCCGCTGCCTCACGCGCGGGGGCCTCCAGTGTCAGGTTCCGGCGCAATCGACACCGGTGGGTCTGGGGAAAGATCCAGCCGCTATGTCACCTTCACGGGCGTGCCCAGGACATTGCGATTCACGTGGGATCAGCAGGGTCGTGCGGTCGTGAACGGCCTTCCTCCGGACGACGTGCTGGCGGACTACCTGGCCCAGGAGCTGGGCTTCGAGCCGGCCCGGGCGGAGAAGATGCTGCGCGTCCTCAACGCCGTACGACACGGCAAGCGCGAGCGCTGGGACGTCACCGGCGATGCGTGGAGCCTGGAGCTGTCCCGCGCGCGGGCCTCCATCCACAGCGAGGAGACCATCCCCGGACGCTCCCAGGATCTGCCCCTGGAGGAGTTCGAGGCCGTCGTCCGCTCCTGGCTGGAGTTCATGGAGCTGTCGCGGGCGCACTGACAGACAGCGGCCCCCAGGAAAACGGCCCGAGCCCCCACGCGCATCGAGGGCCCGGGCCTGGAGCCCCACACCCCATGGGACCCACAGCTGTTGAATGTCAGGAAGGCTGAAGCGGCTCAGGCCTTGGTCACGGACGGGAGCTTCGCGTCCGGCGCGGGCGCCTGCGGCTCATGCGGCGGCGTGTGGCGGGCCTTCACCAGCGAGGCCACGATGCTGGAGCCCAGCACCAGCGCGATGACCCCTAGCGACACCGCGGGCGACAGGTGCACCACGTCCACCAGCGCCATCTTCGCGCCCACGAAGATGAGGACGCCGGACAGGCCCACCTTCAGGTAGGTGAACTTCTCCATCGCCCCGGCCATCAGGAAGAAGAGCGAGCGCAGGCCCAGGATGGCGAAGATGTTGGACGTGAAGACGATGAACGGGTCGCGCGTCACGGCGAAGATGGCCGGGATGGAGTCCAGCGCGAAGAGCACGTCGGACGCTTCCACCAGCAGCAGCGCCATCAGGAGCGGCGTCGCCAGCTTGCGGCCGTTCTCCACCGTGAGGAAGTGCTGCCCGTCGAACTTCGGCGTGGAGGGAATCACCCGGCGGGCGGTGCGCATGAGCCAGCCGTCCTCCGGGTGCTCCTCCGCGTTGCGCTGGATGAAGAGCTTGACGCCCGTGAGGATGAGGAACGCGCCGAAGACGTAGATGAGCCAGTGGAAGCGCTCCAGCATCGCCACGCCCGCGAAGATCATCGCCGCGCGCAGCACCAGCGCGCTCAAGATGCCCCAGAAGAGCACCCGGTGCTGGTAGAGCGCCGGAATCTTCAGCGCGGAGAAGATGACGACGAAGACGAAGATGTTGTCGACGGAGAGCGACTTCTCGATGAGGTAGCCGGTGAGGAACTCCATCCCCGGCCCGGAGCCGTAGCGCCACCAGAGGACCGCGTTGAAGGTCAGCGCCAGGCTCACCCACACCGCGCTCCACGCACCGGCCTCCTTGAAGCTGATCGCGTGGGCCTTGCGGTGGAAGACGCCCAGGTCCAACGCGAGCATCGCGAAGACAAAGGCGATGAAGCCGCCCCACATGAGGGGGCTGCCGATGGTTTGTATTGAGTCCAAGGCGTCACCTGGAAAGGGGGGGCTGAAAAGCCAACCCCCTTGAAATAGGAGCCAGGGGACTCTTCGGCAAATAGGGAATCCGGACACAAAGCTTCGGGAAAAGCGAAGTATCGCGAAAGCAGGCGTGCGGAAGGCGTGGGGAGGCGGGCAATCGGGGGCCGCTACCACTGGGGCCGTGATGGGAAGTGTTCACGAACGCCAGGGTTTGCAAAAGCCCCGGCGGAGAACGCCTTCACCGGGCCACAGAGACCCGCCAGGCGCTCGGCCCCACCGTGGCACGCAAGCGCACGGAGCCAGGGCGTGGGGAAGGGGCCGCTGGCGATGGCGTCGCGGCCCCTCCCGTCTCGTGGCCCCAGCACAAGGACACCCCCTCCTGATGCGAAATCGTTTTGTCTTCACCTCCAGCACGCTGCTGCTGGCACTCCATGCTTTTGGCTGCGGCGCGAGCCCTGAACCCGAGCAGACCCCCTCCGACCAGGTC
>NZ_RAWI01000457.1 GCF_003612125.1 Corallococcus praedator | reverse complement strand
GCCGGAGCGCACCCCGCTGGTGTTGCCTGCGGTGAAGCCCGGCCGCTACCGGCTCGTCGTGGTGAAGGAAGGCTACCGGGAGTTCCGCACGCAGATCGTCGTGCCGTCGTCCGGGCAGCTCGTGGTGGGGCCGCTGAAGCTCGTGCCAATGACCTCCACCGGGCGACCCGGTTCGGAGGCTCCGCCCCCGGAGCCCCCCGCGACGCCCGAGCCCGAGCCCGGTCCTTCCGGCGAGGCAGGCACCCAGGCCCCGGACCCCGCGCCGCAGGCGGTGAAGGAAGCGAAGGTGGCCGCCCCGGTTGCCCGCGAGCCCGGGGTCGCGACGGTGGCCACGACGGTCCCGGCCGCGGAGGCGCGCGAGGCGGCCCGGCCCGTGGAGCGTGCCGCGTCGGTGAGCTTCGTGGTGACGCCGTGGGCGGAGGTGACGTGCAACGGGCGCAAGCTGGGCGAAACACCGTTCCAGCCCGTGGAGCTGCGCGTGGGCATGTATGACTGCAAGTTCTCCAACCCCGAGCTGAAGCGCACCCTCAACCGCCGCATCGAGGTGCGCCCCATCGACCTCAACGTGGTGACGGTCAAGTTCGAGTAGGCGCGGTGGACCCTTCCATGACGCTCGAGGCTGGAACCCACGTCGGCAAGTACGTCGTGCGCCGCAAGCTCGCCGAAGGGGGCATGGCGGAGATCTTCCTGTGCACCGCGCGCGGGCCGGAGGGCTTCGAGAAGGAAGTCGTCATCAAGCGCGTGCGCGCCTTCCTCGCGAGCGACCCGGACTTCGTGCAGATGTTCATCGCGGAGGCGCGGCTGGCCTCGCGGCTGAACCACGCCAACGTGGTGCAGATCTTCGACTTCGACAAGCACGAGGACACCTACTACCTGGCGATGGAGTACGTGCGCGGCTGCTCGCTGTGGGAGCTGCGCAAGCGGAGCAAGGAGGCGATGACGCCGATGCCGCCCACGCTGGTGGCGCACATCGGCGCGGAGGTCGCGCGCGGGTTGCACTACGCCCACCGCCTGCGGGTGAACGGCGAGCTGCTGCACCTGGTGCACCGCGACGTCACGCCCCACAACGTGCTCGTGTCCTACGACGGCGCGGTGAAGCTCACCGACTTCGGCATCGCGAAGGCGGGCAACAAGCTCACCAACCCCGGCGTGCTCAAGGGCAAGTTCGCGTACATGTCGCCCGAGCAGGCCCGGGGCGAAAGCGTCGACGTGCGCACCGACGTGTTCGCGCTGGGCGTGGTGCTGTGGGAGCTGCTCACCGGTGGGCGCCTGTTCCAGGGGGACTCGGAGATCGCCGTCCTGCGCGCGGTGCAGGAGAGCACCATCGTGCCGCCCGCGCGTCTGAACCCGGACGTGCCCCCGGACCTGGATGCCGCCATCTGCCGGGCGCTGGAGCGCGACCTGTCCAAGCGCTTCCAGACGGCCGGGGAGCTGGAGCGCGCGCTGGCCCAGTGCGTGCTGAACCAGGCCCGCTCCGTGGACGACACGGACGTGGGCGACTTCATGCGCAGGCTGTTCCCGGTCGCCGCCAGCAACGTGGCGCTGCCCGCGATGCCGGAGCGCACGTCGCTGGTGGACGGGGCGCTGCCTCCGCCCGGCTCGGACGAGCAGCCCGCGCCCCGGGAGCCCACGGCGGTGATGCCGTCGCGGGGCCATGCCTCGGGCGCGATGCGCAGCCCCTCGGCGGACGAAGACCTCCACGGCACGACGCTGGTGCTGTCCCGCGATGCGCGCGCCGAAGAGGCCGTGCCTGGACGGCCTCCGCCCTCCACGCCGCTGATGCCCCTGTCGGCCATGAACCCCGGGGCGCGGGAGCCGCTCGCGCCGCCGTCGGGCCGGCGCTCCGATTCGCGCGAGGTCGCCGCCGCGTCCGGTGAGGCCTCGCAGGGGGGGCGCCGGAGCGTGATGCAGGGACAGGAGCGCTTCGAGGACTCCAGGGGCGCATCGGAGTTCCTGTCGCTTGGAGAAGCCTCGCGGGTTGCTGGCGACGACGCGGACCCGAACCAGGGCGCCTCGGGCCGACACACGCCCTCCGCGAGGCGGGCCGTTGTCCTGGCCGCGGAGGTGCGTAACGCCTCCCTGTCCGATGCCGAGCCTCGCGAAGCGGACACCGTATCCGCCACCGAACCGGGACCGCCCTCGGCGCCGGGCCGCAAGCGCGCCTTCTGGGCCGGGGCCGCCGCGCTGGGGCTCGCGGGCCTCCTGGGCGTCCTGGCCGTGGCGCGCTCCACCTCGGGGACTCCCGTCGCGGGGCAGGGGAGCGCCACCTCCCCGCCGGTCGCGAGCACGACACCGTCCACCGTGGCGAAGGCCCCCACCGAACCGTCACGGGCTCCGACGACGGACCCCGTCGAAGCGGAAATCGAAGGGCAGCGACGTGAAGCCGCCCTGGCCACGCCTCCGCCCGCGGAGAAGACCGTCCCCGCTGCTCCCGCGACGGGCTCTCCCACCTCTGTCCCGGCTCCTCCCTCCGAGGACGCGGCGAAGGCCGTGGGCACACTCCAGGTCAGCGCCAATCCGTACGCGACCGTCTACCTGGGCACGAAGCGGCTCGGGGACGTGCAGGGCCGCGCCTCCTACAAGGTGGCGCCCGGCACCTACAAGCTGACCTTCCAGCACCCCACGGGCGCCAGGACGTACACCGTCGTCGTCCCCGCCAACGGCACCGTGGCGCAGGAGTTCCGCGCCCCCAAGGGCCGCTGACCCGGCCGCCTCCCCCTGCCTGACCGGTGGGGGGCGAGGCAGCCGGCCGCCGTTTCCCCCCGTCACTTTCGCCACGCCCCCCGTGTGTTCAGCCCCCGACGCGAGCGTCGGACGGACGACGTCCGCCCGCACGCCTGCTCGTCGTTCTTGACGGATGACGCGCGAATCTGGCACCTATGCAGTCCATTCAGTAGCCTCTATTCAATGGAATCGATGGACCTGCTGGCGCCCGAGGAGCTCGAACGCATCGAGCGCGAAAACGCCGGGGGTCTGCCCGCGAACGCGATCCTGGAAATCTTCCGGCCCCGGGGCGTGAGGCTCTCGGAGGCGACGTTCCGGAAGTACGTCCAGGCGGGGCTCCTGCCTCGCAGCCGTCGCGTGGGCCGCAAGGGGAAGCACCAGGGCAGCCTGGGCCTCTACCCGGTGGAAGCCGTCCGTCGCATCAATGTCATCAAGCGGATGATGGCCGAGGGACACACCCTGGAGGACATCCGCCGCTCCTTCGTGTTCCACCGCAACCACATCGACCAGCTCCAGCGGGACCTGTCAGAGGTGCTGGACGGGTTCCAGGAGGAGCTGGGAGGACGGCCCCTGGGAGGAGAACGCAGGAGGTCACTCGAAGCCCAGTTGGCAACGCTCAGGCAACGGGCGCAGGATCTGGTCCGGGATGTCGCCCGATTGGGCAGCGCCGTCACGGCGCGCGAAGACGAAACGCTCCGGCCGCAATAGGATGCCCCCCAGGGTCCTGTTGAACCGGGTAGACTCCACACATCTGGAGGAATCATGTCGGAAGTGAAGCAGCTGCAGGAGGGCGAGGGGGGAGGAGGCGAGGAGGAGCTGCCCGCGGAACGACGGCGCTCCAAGACCATGTCGCGCAAGGAGATGGCGCGCGACCTGCGCCGTCGCAGGCTCGCCGGCCAGCTGGACCCGGAGGAGGCGGAGACCCTCAAGCTCGTGGACGAGCAGCGGCCCCGCACGCGCGCGGACTGCATCAACGGTCCCCGGCCGTGTCTCTTCGTGTCCTGCAAGCACAACCTGTACCTGGACGTGAACCCGGAGACGGGCTCCATCAAGCTCAACTTCCCGGACAAGGAAATCACCGAGCTGGAGCACACCTGCGCCCTGGACGTGGCGGAGAAGGGTGGCATCACGCTCGAGGAGGTGGGGGAGATCATGAACCTCACCCGCGAGCGCATCCGTCAGGTGGAGACGCGCGGTCTGATGAAGCTGCGGGAAGCCGTGGACGAAGAGCCGCCCGTGTCTGCTCGCAAGCCCTGAAGTCGGGCCTGTGTGTCGTGTCGTCTCTGGGGTGACGTGTTGCGTTGACACCCCAGGGGGTGGTTGCTAGGACCCGCGCCACCCCCCCATCCCGAGGCGCACACGTGCTGGCTCTCCTGAGCGTTTCCGACAAGCGCGGTCTGGTTCCCTTTGCCCAGGGCCTCGTCCGGCTGGGCTACCAACTGCTCTCCACCGGCGGCACCCTGGAGGCCCTGAAGGCCGCCAGCATCCCCGCCACCCAGGTGTCCGAGCACACGCAGAGCCCCGAAATCCTTGGCGGCCGCGTGAAGACGCTCCACCCCCGCATCCATGGTGGCATCCTCGGCCGGCCCGACCTGGAGAGCGACAGGGCGGAGATGGCGGCGAACCGCATCGAGCCCATCTCGCTGGTGGTGGTGAACCTCTACCCGTTCCGCAAGACGGTGGCGTCGGGCGCGGCGGAGGACGACATCATCGAGAACATCGACATCGGCGGGCCGGCGATGGTCCGCGCGTCGGCGAAGAACTTCAAGCACGTGGCCGTGGTGGTGGACCCGGACGACTACGCGCCGGTGCTCGCGGAGATCGAAGGCCACAAGGCGGTGGGCGAGGAGACGCGCCGGCGGCTGATGCGCAAGGCGTTCGCGCACACGGCGGCCTACGACGCGTCCATCTCCGGGTGGCTGTCGGGCGAGGCCCAGGAGCCCTTCCCCCAGGAGCTGTCGCTGGCCTTCCAGAAGGTGCAGGGGCTGCGCTACGGGGAGAACCCGCACCAGCGCGGCGCCTTCTACCGCGAGTTCCAGACGCTGAAGGAGCCGTCGGTGGCGTTCGCGAAGGTGCTCCAGGGCAAGGAGCTCTCGTACAACAACATCCTGGACCTGGACGCGGCCCTGGGGCTGGTCCTGGAGTTCCCGGAGAAGCCCTGCGCGGTGGTCATCAAGCACAACACCCCGTGCGGCGTGGCGGTGGACGACGTGCTGGAGAAGGCCTACCGCACCGCCCGCGCGGTGGATGAGACGTCCGCCTTCGGGGGCATCGTCGCCTTCAACCGCGAGGTGGACGAGGCCGTGGCGAAGGCCATGGCGGAGACCTTCCTGGAGGCCGTCATCGCGCCGTCGTACTCGCCAGCGGCGCTCCAGGTGCTCGCGACCAAGAAGAACCTGCGCCTCTTGGAGGCCGGCCCGGAGCTGGCGTCTCCCACCGCCCGGCCGCGTCCCCAGGTGGACGCCCGGAGCGTGTCGGGCGGCATGCTGCTGATGGACCGGGACGCGGTGGAGCCGCCCCTGGAGTGGAAGGTCGTCTCCAAGCGCGCCCCCACGCCGGAGGAGGAGCGGGCCCTGCGCTTCGCCTGGAAGGTGTGCAAGCACGTGAAGAGCAATGCCATCGTGTTCGCGGCCGGGCACCAGCTGCTCGCCCAGGGCGGCGGGCAGACCAACCGGGTGGACTCGGTCCGCATCGCGATGACGCGGGGCGGCGAGGCCCTGAAGGGCAGCGCGGTGGCCTCGGATGCGTTCTTCCCCTTCCGGGACGGGCTGGACGAGGCGGCCCGGGCCGGGGCGACGGCGGTCATCCAGCCGGGTGGGTCCGTTCGTGACGCGGAGGTGATTGCGGCCGCCGACGAACATGGGATGGCCATGGTGGTGACCGGAGTGCGACACTTCCGGCACTAACTTCATGCGCATCGTCTGTCAGAAATGCGCGGCGGCCTACGCGATCGACGATCGGTTGATCTCGGCCAAGGGCGTCCGCGCGCAGTGTCCCCGTTGCCGGCACCTCCAGCTCGTAAAGCGGGAGGCGTCCGCCGCTTCGGTGACGGCGTCCACTCCCGAAGGAGCCGCGGTCCCCGCTCCCGAGCCGAAGCGCCCTCCCGGCGCCCCGGCGCCTCCTGTCGCCCGGGAGCCCCGGAGCAATCCGGCCGCCGCGAAGGCCCCTGACGCTCCGGCGGCCTCGGACCTCTTCGGGGACCTGGGGTCGATGCCGGAACTCGGGCCTCCGAGGGACGAGGATCCGTTCGCGGACCTGGGCCCTCCCGCCTCCCGGGCACCCGCCCCGGCGAACCTCTCCGCGGACCCGTTCGCGGACCTGGGCCCTCCGGATGCCCCGCCTGCCCGGAGCGAACCGTCCGCGAGGCCCGCCGCGTCCGCCCCGGCGCAGAGGCCCGCGCCGACTGCCGCCGCGCCCGCTCCGACGCAGCCGCCCGCGAAGCCCGCGCCGACTGCCGCCGCGCCCGCCCGGAAGGAGCCGGTCGCGAAGCCGCCGCCCTCCGAGCCCGCGCCCTCGCTCGCGCTTCCGGCGGACCCGCTGCTCGACTTCCTGGGCCCGCCCCCGAGCGACCTCGGGAGGGATGGGGCTTCCCCGGTGCCTCCGCCCGCGGCTACCTCCGGTGGCGTGGCGCTGGGCCGCATGTCCGTTCGCGCCCCCGCGCCGGCCGCCGCACCCGCGCAGGCTGCGGCGGTGACGCACGCGAACTGCCGCTCGTGCGGCAAGGCGCTGGCGGACCCGTTCGACCAGGCCCTGGGCGTCTGTGACGACTGCCGGCAGAAGGATCCGGTGGGCGCGTCCGAGGCCTCGGTGGTGGTGGCTCCCCAGGAGTCGGCAGCATCCTCCAGGGGCGGCGACCTGGAACTGCCGATGCTCAGCAACCTGGACGCCTCGGCCGCGTCGTCGGGCGGAGACCTGGACCTCGCGGGAGGCTCCCAGGCGTCGGGGGAGGACCTGCGCGTCGCGGGCGCCACGGCGCTGTCGCCGGATGCGCGCATCAGCTCGGTGAAGCCCGCGCGGACCTCGCACATCACGGCCGCGCCGGTCCGGACCGCGCAGCGCGCGGGCTCCGGAGGCGGGTTCCGTCCCGTCGTCGTGGGCCTGCTCGTGGTGGTGCTG
>NZ_RAWI01000456.1 GCF_003612125.1 Corallococcus praedator | reverse complement strand
CTGCGTGGGGGCGGCGGGCGCGGCCGGGCGGTTGAGCTGCCCCAGCACGTCCTCCTTCACGATGCGGCCACCGGTGCCGGAGCCCTTCAACTGGCCCACGTCCACCTGGTTCTCCTCCGCCATCTTCTTCGCGGTGGGGGTGATGCGCGCGTCGCTGGCGGCGGCGGCCGGCGCGGACTGCACCGGAGCGGCGGCCTGGGCGGGCGCGGGCGTGGCGGCGGCGGCGGCGGGAGACGCGGCGGCGGCACCGGCGCCTCCGGCCTCGATGGTGCCCAGCACCTCGCCCACGCGGACCTTGTCGCCCTCCTTGAAGGCGATGGACGCGATGCTGCCGGCGGCGGGAGACGGCACGTCGATGGTGACCTTGTCGGTCTCCAGCACGACGAGCGGCTCGTCCGCGGCGACGCTGTCGCCCTGCTTCTTGTTCCACTTGCCGACGACGGCCTCGGTGATGGACTCACCGAGGGGCGGGACTTTCAGTTCAACGGCCATTCTGGGTTCCTCGGAGGATGGCTTCTTCGATGATGAGCTGCTGCTCGTAATCGTGCGTCTTGGGGAAGCCGGTGGCGGGGCTCGCGGCCTCGGCACGGCCGATGTAACCCAACTTCACCGGCTGCTGCTGCGCGCGGCCGGAGACCAGGTCGTGCAGGCGCGGGAACATGAAGTGCCAGGCGCCCGCGTTGCGGGGCTCCTCCTGCACCCAGTACAGCTCCTGCAACTGGGGCAACTTCGCCACCAGGTTCGACAGCTCGTCGTGCGGGAACGGGTAGAGCTGCTCCACCCGCACGATGGCGATGGTGTCGTCCTTGCGCTCGTCCCGGGCCTTGGCCAGGTCGTAGTAGACCTTGCCGCTGCACAAGAGCAGCCGCTTCACCTTCGCCGGGTCCGCCTTCGCATCCAGGATGATCTCCTGGAAGGCGCCCTTGGCCAGGTCGTCCATGCGGCTCGTGGCTTCCGGGCGGCGCAGCAGGCTCTTGGGCGACATGATGACCAGCGGCTTGCGCACCGGGCGCAGCACCTGGCGGCGCAGCAGGTGGAAGATCTGCGCGGGCGTGGTGGGGTAGCAGACCTGGAGGTTGTCCTCGGCGCACAGGTCCAGGAAGCGCTCCAGGCGCGCGCTGGAGTGCTCCGGGCCCTGGCCTTCATAGCCGTGCGGCAACAGCAGCGTGATGCCGCTCAGCCGGCGCCACTTGCTCTCCGCCGCCGCGATGAACTGGTCGATGATGATCTGCGCGCCGTTGGCGAAGTCACCGAACTGGGCTTCCCAGATGGTGAGGCCGTCCGGCACGTCCAGGCTGTAGCCGTAGTCGAAGCCCAGCACGCCCATCTCCGACAGCGGGCTGTTGTAGACGTTGAACGCCGCCTTGCCGGTGGGGAACTGCCGCAGGGGGACGAACTCCTCGCCCGTCTGCACGTCGTGCAGCACCGCGTGGCGGTGGCTGAAGGTGCCGCGCTCGCTGTCCTGGCCGGACAGGCGGATGACGTAGCCCTCCGACAGCAGCGTGGCGTAGGCCAGCGCCTCGCCCTCGCTCCACTGCAACTCCTCCGTCTCCAGCATGCCCTGGCGCTTCTTGAGGACGGTGCGCTCCACGTCGCGGTGCACCTGGAAGCCCTCCGGCGCGGTGGCCAGCTTCTGGAGCGCGTCGCGCAGCGTCGCCTTCTCCACCGCGGTGGACACCTGGGGCGCGTTCTTCAGGAGGCCGCCCTTGTAGGGCTTCCACAGGCCCTCCAGCGCGTTGGGCTCCTTGAACTGGCTCTCCTGGCGGGCGCGGGTGAGCGCCGCGTCGAAGTCCTGGTAGCAGCGCTGCTTGAGCGCGTCGGACTCCTCCGCGGGGATGCGGCCCTGCTCCGCCAGCGCCTTCGCGTACAGCGCGCGCACCGGCGGGTGCTTGCGGATGATCTCGTACATCGACGGCTGGGTGAAGGACGGGTCGTCGCCCTCGTTGTGGCCGTAGCGGCGGTAGCAGATGAGGTCGATGACCACGTCGCTCTTGAAGGTCTGGCGGTACTCCGCCGCGAGCTTCGCCACGTGGACGCACGCCTCCGGGTCATCCCCGTTCACGTGGAACACCGGGATGTCCAACATCTGCGCGATGGCGGTGGCGTAGATGCTGGAGCGCGAGTCCGACGGGTCGGTGGTGAAGCCGACCTGGTTGTTGATGACGACGTGGACCGTGCCGCCCGTCGTGTAGCCCTTGAGGCCCGCGAAGTTGAGCGTCTCCGCGACCACGCCCTGCCCGATGAAGGCCGCGTCGCCGTGGATGAGCAGGGGAATCACGCCCGTGCGGTCCGTGTCTCCGCCCCGGTCCTGCTTGGCGCGCACGCGGCCCTCCACCACGGGGCCCACGCACTCCAGGTGGCTGGGGTTGAAGGCCAGCGACAGGTGCACGTTCTTCCCTGAGCGCGTGGCGTGGTCCGACGAGAAGCCCATGTGGTACTTCACGTCGCCCCGGCCCAGGTACGCCTTGGGGTCCTTGGGACCGTCGAACTCGCTGAAGATCTGATCCGGCTTCTTGCCCAGGATGTTCGTCAGCACGTTGAGGCGGCCGCGGTGGGCCATGCCGATGACCAGCTCCTTCAGGCCCATGCCGCTGGCGACCTCCAGGAGGGCGTCCAGCATGGGGATGAGGGCCTCGCCGCCATCCAGGCTGAAGCGCTTGGCGCCCACGTACTTCGTGTGCAGGAAGTGCTCGAAGCCCTCCGCGTACGACAGCTTGGTGAGGATGTGCCGCTGCTCCTCCACCGTGAACGCCGTGCGGTTGTCGCTGTGCTCCATGCGCTGCATCAGCCAGCGGCGACGCTCGCTGTCGAGCATCTGCATGAACTCCACGCCGATGTGGCCGGAGTACGTGCGGCGCAGCCGCGTCACCAGGTCCGACAGGCGCACGCGCTGCTGCGGGAAGACGTTGTTGCACTCCACCGCCTGCTCCAGCTCCTTGGCGTTGAAGTGGTTTTCGTCCATCAACGCCACGTCCGCGACGTGCCCCAGGGGCGGGCGCGGGCGCTCGAGGGGATCCAACGTCGCGCGCAGGTGGCCGCGCAGCCGGAAGGCGGTGATGGCCTGGTCCACCTTCGACTGCAACCCGATGTCCTGCGCGGGCGCGACCGGGGCCGCGGGCGCGGCGACGGCGGCCGGGGCCTGCGCGGCTCCGTTCGCCTTGCCGTTGCCCTTGCCCTTGCCCTCGGGGACGACGGGCGCGGGGGCCTCCAACTGCTTCGCGTTGAAGATGGGGCGGCCCGTGCCGTTGTTGCGCTCGAATACCTCGCGCCAACTCGAGTCCACGCTGCCGGGATCATCAAGGAAGCGCGCGTAGAGCCCCTCGATGAAGTCGATGTTGGCACCAGAGAGGAAGCTGTCCTGGAAATTCGCCATGGCGGGGGGTCTTTTACTGGAAGGGCGACGCGTTGGGGGGTTTTCGCCTCAGGTTTGTTGCAGTCTCCCCGGCGCCCGGCCGCCTGTCTTCGGCCAGGGGAGCAGATGGGGTCATGCGCCACGTGAGTCCAGCTTCACCAAGCGCCGGATTCCCGCTGCTGGGAGGAGGTCAAAAGAAGGCCGGGGGCGGCCGGCGTGCTGAATGGACCTACACCCGGGCGCCTCATGCCGTCCGGGGGGCCATCCGGCGTTGGACGGGAATCGGGGCCGGGGCCCCCTCCCGGAGGCCAAGGAGTGCTAAGCACGCGCCCCCTCCTCTCCTCTTCTCTCGCGAGAACGTACCGACATGCTCCTCCAGGGCAAGAAGCTGCTCATCACCGGCGTGCTCACCCCCCAGTCGCTGGCCTTCGGCATCGCCGAACACGCGCTGGCGCAGGGGGCGGAAATCATCCTCACCGGCTTTGGCCGGGCGAAGTCGCTCACGGAGCGCAGCGCGAAGCGGCTCAAGCCCGGCACGGAGGTGCTGGAGCTGGACGTGACGAACCCGGAGCACTTCCCGGCCCTGACGGAGGCGCTGCGCCAGAAGTGGGGCCGCGTGGACGGCGTGCTGCACGCCATCGCGTACGCGCCCGAGGACGCGCTGGGCGGCAACTTCCTCAACACCCCCTGGGAGAGCGTGCAGACCGCGTTCCGCGTCTCCGCCTTCTCCGTGAAGGAGCTGGCCATGGCGTGCGCGCCGCTGATGCCGCCGGGCAGCGCCATCGTCGCGCTGGACTTCGACAACCGGCAGGCGTGGCCCATCTACGACTGGATGGGCGTGTGCAAGGCGGCCATGGAGGCCACGGTGCGCTACCTGGCGCGCGACCTGGGCCCCAAGGGGATCCGCGTCAACGCGCTGGCGGCCGGCCCCCTGGCCACCATCGCCGCGAAGGGGATTCCGGGTTTCAAGGCCCTGGCGCAGTACTGGGGCAAGCAGGCGCCGCTGGGCTGGAGCGACAAGGACAGCCACGATCATGTGGCCAGGACGGCGTGCGCCATGCTGTCGGATTGGATGCCGAGCACGACGGGCGAAATGGTCCACGTGGACGGCGGTTATCACTCGGTGGGCGCGCCGCCGGTGGACACGGTGGAAGGGGCCGAAGGGGTCCTGGCGACCCCTACGCCCAAGGAGGGTTGATTCCTCCCAACCTTGTCGGAAGAAACCACCCTTTGCCTGCCCGGCATCCCGGCGGTCGGGGGCCCCCCGCTTCCGCCCACGGAAGCGCTCACGGTAGGATCACCCATGCAGCGCAGAC
This sequence comes from Corallococcus praedator, assembly GCF_003612125.1. Classification (GTDB taxonomy): domain Bacteria; phylum Myxococcota; class Myxococcia; order Myxococcales; family Myxococcaceae; genus Corallococcus; species Corallococcus praedator. The sequence goes on along the minus strand of NZ_RAWI01000456.1, from coordinate 2,197 downwards.
CTCTCCGCACTTCGCGGAGCCTGTGCGAGGAGCCGTGGCACAGTGAGTACCAACGTCTTGCTGGTGGACGACAGCCCGACCGTCCGCAACATCCTCAAGATCTACCTGATGAACCTCAAGGTCAGCATCGTGGAGGCGGAGGACGCCGCGCGCGCGCTCCAGCTGTTGAGGCTGGTGCCGGTGAGCGTGGTGATCGCCGACATCAACATGCCGAACATGGACGGCATCACCTTCGTGAAGGAGGTGCGCGCCAGCGCCCAGGCGCAGGTGAAGAGCGTGCCGGTCATCCTGCTGACGGCGGAGAAGGGCGAGGACCTGCGCCAGCGCGGCACGGAGGCGGGCGCCAACGCGTTCATCCAGAAACCCGTATCGCACGACGAGCTGACCAAGACGGTGCGTCAGTTCCTGAACAGGGTGTGATGCCGTGAGCCTGCCGTCCCTCCTGCTGGTCGACGACAGCGACGCCATCCTGGCGCTGGAGCGGGCCATCCTCTCCGGGCACTACACCATCCACACGGCCAGCAACGGGCGTGAGGCGCTGGAGAAGGTGGGCCGGCTGCGCCCGGCGGCGGTGCTGCTGGACCTGTCCATGCCGGAGATGGACGGGGACGAGGTGCTCCAGAAGATGAAGGCGGATGTCGCCACGACGGACATCCCGGTCATCATCATCTCGTCGGAGAAGCAGCGCGCGGAGGCGTGCCTGGGCCTGGGCGCGGAAGCGTTCCTGCCCAAGCCCTTCCGCGCGGACGAGCTGCTCAACCTCGTGGGCGAGGCCCTGGAGGCCGCGCGGCGCCGTTCGCGCTCGGGCGCGATGCTCGTGCTTCGCCTGTCGGTGGGCGAGCGCGAGTTCGCCGTGCCGCTGGACTCCGTGAAGGAGGTCCTGTTGCAGCCGGCGACGCGGCCCCTGCCCACCGGGCCGTCCTACCTGCGCGAGTACGTGGAGCTGCGTGGCCACGCGGTGTGCGTGCTGGACGTGGCGCTGCGGCTGGGCGTGAAGCACCAGGTGGCCATCGCGGAGCGGATGCTGGTGGTCATCGAGACCGAAGGCGTGTCGCTGGCGCTCACCGTGGACACGGTGAAGGATCCGGAGGAGTTCCAGGCGACCGACATCGACCGGCGCGAGAAGGTAGGCGGCGCCGAGCACGGCCTGCTGCAAGAGGGGCTCTTGGGCATGCTGCGCACGGGTGGCCGCGCGCTGCCCATCCTGGATCCGAAGGTGTTCATCGCGCGGGGACTCCTGCGCGACCTGCCCGCGCTGCTCGCGCCGGTGGAGGAAGAGCGGAGCGCATGAGTGCAGGGCTCGATCCCCGGCTGCTGGCCCGAGCCCGGGAAGTGGTGGCGGACACCACCGGCTTTCGTGAAGACGCCATCGCCCAGGAGGCGGTGGAACGCGTGCTGCGCGCGGAGCTGGCCCGGGGCCGCGTGCCCACGGAGGTCCTGAGCGAACTGCAGCAGCTGGGCTCTCCCTTGGCCTACACGCTGGTGCGCGCGGTGCTGGTGGGGGAGACGTACTTCTTCCGCCAGCCGGAGCACTTCCGCTTCATCGCCTCGGAGGGCGTGCCGTCCGCGCTGCGCCACGGCGCCATGCACCTGCGCGGCTGGAGCGCGGGGTGCGCCACCGGCGAGGAGGCGTACTCGCTGGCCGCGTGCCTGCTGGCGTGCGCACCCCCGGGGATGCCGGTGGAGGTGGTGGGCACCGACCTGCACGAGGCCAGCCTGGAGGCCGCCCGGCGCGGCACCTACGGCGCGTGGTCCCGCCGCGAGTCCGCGCCCGCGCTGCACACCGTCTACGAGCCCCACGGCGGGCGTCAGGTGTCCATCGTCCCGGAGGTGCGCAAGGTCACCCGCTTCGCGCCCGCGAACCTGCTGGCGCCGCTGCCGGAGCGCTTCGGCCTGTTCGACTTCATCCTCTGCCGCAACGTGCTCACGTACTTCTCGCCGTCCGCGCGCGACGCGGCCATCGGGCATCTGGCGCGCAGCCTGACGCCGGGGGGCCTGCTCTTCCTGGGCACGGTGGAGGTGGACCGCTGTCCGCCGGGGCTCACGCGCGAGGGCCCGCCGGAGCTGCAGGCGTTCCGCAAGCCTCGTCCGGAGGAGCGCACCTTCGCGCCGCTGCCCCCACCGCAGCCGCTGGTCACCGCCCGCGTCACCCCGCCGCCGCGCCGGCTGTCGGCGCCGCTGCCGGCCACGCCCACGC
>NZ_RAWI01000455.1 GCF_003612125.1 Corallococcus praedator | reverse complement strand
GGGTGGGGGGCGCGCAGGGGCTCGGTCATGGCGGTCAGTATATGACTTGACGGGAATATGAATCAATAGGCATATACGCCGCATGGAATCCTCGTTCGCGATCCTCGCGGAGCCGAACCGCCGGAGCATCCTCAGTCTGCTGGCCGCATCAGAGTGCTCCGTCGGCGAGCTTGAGCGCCAGCTGCGGATGCCGCAGACCTCCGTGTCCAAGCACCTGCGGGTGCTGCGCGAGGCCGGCTTCGTGGAGGCGCGCGTCGAAGCGCAGAAGCGGGTCTACCGGCTCCGGCCCGAACCGCTCATGGAGGTCGACGCCTGGTTGACGCCCTTCCGGCGCTTCTGGACGGCCCACGTCGATGCGCTCGAACGCCACCTTGATCAGATGGACCCGACACCCAAGAAAGGAAAGAAGCGATGAGCCACCGTGCGAAGTACACGCCCGGCCCCGCGGCCGGAGCCAGGATCCACAAGGAGGCGGAGAAGTGGACGCTCGTGCTCGTCCGCGACCTGCGTCATCCCCCCGCGAAGGTCTGGGAGGCCATCACGGATCCCGAGCATCTGCGCGAGTGGGCTCCGTTTGACTCCGACCGGAACCTGGGTGCCGTTGGCACCGCGAAGCTCACGACCGTGGGCGCTCCGACGCCGTTCGTCGCCGAGACCCAGGTGAAGCGGGCGGAAGCGCCGAAGCTGCTCGAATACAGTTGGGGTGGGAGCGACATGCGCTGGGAACTGGAGCCGCTGGGAGGCAGCGGCACCCGGCTCACGCTCTGGCACAACATCCACCGTGGGTTCATCTCGATGGGTGCGGCGGGCTGGCACATCTGCTTCGACGTGCTGGACGGGCTGCTGTCCGGTGAGCCCCTGGGGCGCATCGTCGGCCCCGAGGCGATGAAGTTCGACGGCTGGCAGCGATTGAACGTCGAGTACGCGAAGCAGTTCGGCGTCGAGCCCCCCGGTCTACCCTCCACCCCCCGGACCTGAACATGCTTCGCTCCAAAGGACTCATCATCGGCTTCTGGCTGGCCACGGCGCTCTTCTGCCTGCAGATAGGTTTCACGGCCTACGCGCAGCTGCGCCTGCCGGAGGTGGCGGCGGCCTTCACCCACCTCGGCTTCCCGGACTACTTCCGGGTGGAACTCTCCTGGGCCAAGTTCCTCGGCGTAGTGCTGCTGCTGGCGCCGGTCCCGGCGCGGCTCAAGGAGTGGGCCTACGCCGGCTTCGCCATCAATCTGGTCTCCGCGCTCGTCGCCCACCTCGCGGTGGGGGATGGCCCGGAGGCGTGGGGCTTCGCGGTGGCCACCGGCGTGCTCTGGGGGCTGTCGTACCTCTGCTGGCGGCGCCTGGAGGCCAGGCCGCACTTGAGAAACGCTTGAGGTCTCTCAGGGGCGCTGGCACGGAGCCGCCTTGGCTTCAACCCGCTCATCGAGGGACAGACCTCGCACGGAGGTGGATGAGCCTCCGTGCGGGGCACGGCTCACCGCAGCTTGAGCACCACGCGGAAGCGGGCGTGGTTGCCCATCATCCGCTCATAGGCCTCGGTGGCGCGCTCGAGCGGGAACACTTCATTGCGCGAGCGCACGTCCGCGAGGGCGCTGAAGGCCATCGTGTCCTGCGAGTCCTGGGGGACGCCGCTCGGCCAGCCCTGGACGCGCTGCCGCTTCATGAGCAGTTGCAGGCTGCTGACGGGGATGGGCTCCGCGCCCGCGCCCAGCAACAGCAGGGTGCCATTGCGTCCCAGGCCACCCACCAGCTCGCCCGCGAGGCTGCTGCTCGATGCGGTCATCATGATGACGCGCGCCCCACCGAGCTTCTGGAGCGCCTTGGCCACCGGGCCCTGCTCCGTGTCGACGTACTCGTGCGCCCCCAGTTCGAGCGCGAGCTGCCGCTTGTCCGCGCCCCGTGAGATGGCTGCGGTGCGATAGCCCAGCTTGCGGGCATATTGGATGGCCAGGTGCCCGAGCCCGCCAATGCCTTGCACCGCCACCAGGTCCCCCGGCCGCACATCCATGTGGCGCAGGGAGTTGAAGGTGGTGACACCCGCGCAGAGCAGGGGAGCGGCGTCCACGGAGTTCATGCCCTCGGGCACCCGGGCGAGCGCCTCCTGGGGCGCGACCATGTATTCCGCGTAGCCTCCGTCGTAGCTGATGCCACACACCTGCTGCACCTCGCACGTGACGAAGTCGCCCTCGCGGCAGGCGGTGCATTGACCGCAGTGGCCTCCGTGCCAGCCCACGCCGACGTGCTGTCCCACCTTCCACGCCGTCACCCCGGGGCCTATCTGGTCGATGCGGCCCACCACCTCGTGACCCGGGACCCGTGGGTATTGGACAGGCATCCAGCCTTCCTTGGTGATGGCATCGCTGTGACAGACGCCACAGGCCTCCACCGCGAGGCGCACCTGTCCGGGACCCGGCTCCGGCACGTCACGTTCGACGAGTTCGAGCGGGCCCTTCGCCTGCCGCACCTGCACCGCCTTCATCTTCCTGGCCATCCGCGTCTCCGTGGGTGTGAAGAACGCGGATAAGCTAAGGGCTCCTCACGGGCCGCGACGAAGACCGCCAGGCAGGGGAGCGGGCGGGAGGGCGGCCGACGGCTCCACCCACGCCGACGCCCGGACCCGCGTCCGCTGGAGGCACTCCTCCATCAGTCGCCCCAACTCCGCCTGGGGCAACACGCCGTTGCGCGCCAGGAAGGCCTCGTCCACGCCCGGGATGCGTGGGAGCGCGGGCGTCTGTTGCGCCTCCAGTGCTTCCAATGCCTGACGCAGCGCCTGCTTCGCCTTGCCTCCGCCCCGCTCCAGGGCGAAGGCGATGACGTCCCAGGCCAGCTCCGCATGCCGTCCCTCATCCTCGGCGATGACCGCCAGGGTCTCGCGCACGACGGGGTCGCTGGCCCGCCGCGCCGCTTCACCGGCGACGCTGGCGGCCAGCCCTTCCCCCAGGCATCCGTCCAGCAACGACCCGCGCACCAGCCGGGACCAGTCATCCGCTTCGCCTGGATTCGAGGGCAGGGGACGCTCCTGTCCCAGCTCCGGAATCGTTCCCGCGCTCCACGGCAGCCCCGAGTAGGCCCGGGCGAACGCGAAGCACCGCCTGGCATGACGGACCTCGTCCAGGGCGGCGAGGTGACACGCTTCCAGCAGCTCCGAGGGCGCGCCCAGGGAGGAGAGCTTGAGCGACAGCTTCGCGAAGGCCGGAACCGACGCATGCTCCAGGCTCGCGGAGTACATCCACGCCTCTCCCAGCACGGTCCGCTGCCAGGGCGTGAGGCCCTCGAGCGCCGGAGCGGCGTCGTCCGCCCAGCCGTCCCCCAGGGCCCGACGGGCCACGCGAGCGCGCCCCTTGAGACGCAGCACGCGCCCCTTCGAGAAGTTCATGTCGCCGATTGCGCTGTAGGCCCAGTACACGAGCCCCATCGTCGTGGCGCCCAGGAGCGTCACCAGGCCCCCGCGGAACCGGTAGCCGTTCAGCATGAAGACGAGCCCCCCCACGAAGAGCCCGGGCCCCAGGACGACGATGAACAGCACCAGCAGCAGCAGCAACAGCACGATGGGCTCGGCCATGCACAACCCTTTCGAATCTGGGCTCCAGAGTCACGGCGGTATGCAGCAACCCATGTGCCAGCATAGACCGCCGTCGCTCATGAAAGGCGCGCCGCGCCCGGTGTGCAGGGGACCGCGTGCAAGGGGGCGCACGTGTGCAGCGCGCTGCACGGTGGACGCCCTGCGAGGCAGTGTCCTGGAAATCATTTTTTCCTGGATGAGCCGGGAGTCGCCTGGGCAAGAATCAAGGGACCATGTTCAAGCTGCTTTCTTCGGCCGTCGTCAGCCTTCTCCTCTCCCTGGGGCTTCTGCCCTCCACCTCGGCGCGGACCGAGGCCCTCGCCGTCACGACGACCACGGTCGCGACGCACAACACCTTGCACGGGCAGGCGACGTTCAAGCCGCTCGCGGACATCATCGGCTGGCAGGAGGTGGACACCTCCGAGGGCCACACCAAGCTCGGGGCGCTCGAGTTCTACGACCACTTCCGGCCCGGCGAGAGCCGGCTCGATGCGCGCAACTCCATCGCCATCTCCTGGCGCAGGAACAAGTACGAGAAGACCGGTGACGGGTCCCGACTCACGCATGGCGGTGAGGCCGAGGTGACGCCTTCGCGCTTCGTGAACTGGGTCGTGCTGAAGAACAAGGAGACCGGCGCGAAGCTGGCCTTCGTCAACACCCACTACATCTCCGGCGCCTGGAACGGAGAGCACCCCGAGCGTCAGGAGCGCTGGCGGACGCACAACGCCGTGGTGCACGAGGTGGTCGCCGACCTGCGCGGACGGGGACTGCCGGTCGTCCTGGTGGGTGACTTCAACCGCCCGCTGTCACAGGACATCCCTGGCATGAACCACCTGCGGACGGCGGGCGTCGAGGGTGTGCCCATCGATCAAATCTACGTCCTCCAGGGCATCGGCACCGGTCCCGCCGAGCGCCTGGAGAAGTTCGGCTCCGACCACTTCGCCTACACCGCGACCGTCGCGTACTGACGGATGGAACTACAGCACTTCCTCAAGGGCGCTCTTCCAGCTGTAGTTCCCGGCCTCCTTGCCCGCGATGGAGCTCTTCGCCGGGTCGATGTGGATGGTCAGCACGCCCGCATCGAGTGAGACCCGGGTTCCATCCGTCGACAGTCGGCACACCGTCTTGGTGAGCGCCTCCTTCACCGCCGCCTTGCCATCCGCGGTGCCGCAGACCTCGACCAGGGTGCCCACGGCCGCCCGGCATGCGCTCTGGGTCCGGTCCTTCATCGGGTCGAAGGCGGGGTAGGTCGTCTTGTCGTAGCTGCTCTTCAAGGTGGACCCGCAGGCCTTGTTGACCGCGTCCTCCTTCTCCTTCAGGTCCTTGTCGTAGACGGCCCAGCCGTTCTTCTGGGCCACGGTGAGCCGTGCGGGCTTGGAAGAGGACTCGTCGGCGATGGCGAGCGAGGCAAACAGGCAGAGACACAAGGACGGAATCCGGAACATGGGGGCTCCTGGTGGAAGCGGGGTGCGGCAGTGCGGCCCGCCGTTCATCCAGGGACTGACCCCCGGGAATTCATTTGCATTCTTTCTGGCCGAGCCATGCACGGTGCCACCTTCGTCCTGAACCCGGTCAGCATCGTTCAGGCGAATGGCGCCAAGGAGGTGGATGGAATCACGTGGGGGCCGGGGGACATCTACGACGATGGGGTCATCTCCATCACCGGCAACCTGGAGGCGGCCGTCATGGCGGAGCTGCACTCGCGTGGGTATCCGACGCCGCCCGCGCAGACTGGACCGACACCTCCGGCAACGCGACCGGGTTCCAGCTCACCAACGTTGCGGGCTCCTCCGCCTGGACCCCATACGCCTGCACGACCACTCCGTAAACGTCACCTTCGGCCTGGGAGAAGGCGGGATGCGCAGGGCCCGCCTTCTTCCGCCGGAGCCCGGACCTGCCAGGCCCTCAGCTCCAGGCCGCTCCTTGAAGCATTGCCTTCAGCCGCGGGTAGAGGTGCTCGACCTGCAATGCCTGACACCACTGTTGGAAGTATTCCGCCAGCCTGACGCGATGGGCGTGGGTCTGCGCGTGGTGCAACTCGAAGTCCTTGCGGTTCTGGACCTTGTCGCCCACCAGCATGGCGTTGACTTCCACCAGGGGCGAAAGCCGGATGCCCGCTGGAGGCAGCGTCGCACGGGCGAGGTAGTCATTGGCCACCGACCGGTATTCCATGGCGAGCCCCAGCACGAAGGCCCCATCCGGAACAGGCGCCAAGGTCTGGGCGACCCGTGCGTAGTGGTCCCGCAGGTCCGTGTCGCCCTGGACGAGGGGATGCAGGCAGAACGCGCGCAGGGCCTGCGGCGATGCCTGGGTGCGCACCATGACAGCCAGCCCTTCATGGATGTGGTTCATGAAGGGGACCTGGCTGCGCCTGGCGCGCTGCTGGCCGTAGAAGCTCTGGACGAGCCCGTGTTCGGGGCTCTGAAGCACACCCGTGGCTTCGAGGGCGGCCCAGGTCGAGGGATGCAGGTCAGGAGGGGATGGATTTGGCATGCAGGCAGGAGGCCCGGTTTCGCAGCGCACCCCGCGGATGTCGGCGCCACCCAGCCTAACGGCTGACGCTGTCGTTCGGAAGGAAGAGGAGCCACGGGCCGCCGTCAGCAGGGGACGACCCGCAGGAGCCCCCACATTCCCTGCGCGACGTCCCACCGCTCGGCGCCGCTGCGGTAGGCGTAGTCACCCGCGCGCCGGGGGGTGAATTCAGAGGTCTTCACCGTGCCGCAGGTGATGGCGGATGCGGAGGAGACCCGAGGCGTGCCGCAGGAAGCGAGGAAGCGCCACTCCGGCCAGGTGACCCCGTGGATGGTGAAGCTGTGGCTGCGCGGCTTGTCGAGCGCCCCGAGCAGCTGGAAGCGCACCTGCCTTCCCGCCGGCACGCGGAACACGGGCGTGGCCGGGTGCGGGTTGGCCAGCGAGTATTTGACGCCCGTCGGACTGAAGCGCGGACCAATGGGTTCGCTTCGGTAGTTGAAGCCCTTCTGCCCCTGGTCCTCCACGTCCGCCGACTCGCCGGGCGCATCCCCTGGGACATCCGCGGCATGCCATTCATAGACATGCAGGTGGAAGACGTGTGTCTCCTTCACCGCTGCGTGGATGAGCCGGATGCGGACCGGAACTCCAATGTAGGCCTTGAGGATGGGCCGCTTCAGGACGTGGCCTTCGCGCAGGAGCTGCCAGAGGCGGCGCTCCCGGTTGATCATCGGCTCGGAGCGATAGGAGATGGGCATGATGGGGAGCAGATCCTCATGCGCACCGTGTCCTCCCCCGTGCCTGCCCCTGTGTTCCCCCTCGCACGGGTGGGGCTCGGGGTGCTGATG
>NZ_RAWI01000454.1 GCF_003612125.1 Corallococcus praedator | reverse complement strand
CCCCCAGCACGACCAGCCCCACCGCCGTGAGGCCCAGCACCGTGCCCGCACGCCCGACAGAGGGAGACGACGTCACCGCGGAGACCTCCGCGGTGCGGATCCGCAGGGCATCCGCGAGCTCGCCGCCATAGAGCCACCCCAGCGCCCCCAGGCACAGGACGTTGGCCACCAGCGTCCCGCGCTTGGGTCCTGTCATCCCGCGAGCGTCCTCGCCGGATCCGTGGCGGCGGCGCGGCTGCTGGGAAACCAGGCGCCCGCGAGCGCGGCCACGAGGCCCAGGAGCACGCCGCCCAGGAGCACCGTCACCGGGAAGGAGAAGAAGCTGTCGGGCTTGAAGGGAAAGTCCGGCAGGTAGCCCGCGGCGAAGCGGTCCACCGCGAAGGCCAGGAGCAGCGCCGCGGACGTGCCCGCCGCGCCCCCCAGCAGGCCCACCACGCTGGCTTCCGCCAGGACGATGGAGCGGATGTCCGCGCGCGAGGCCCCCACCGCCTGCATCACGCCAATCTCCTTGGCGCGCGCGCGCACCGACGCGGACATCGCGTGGGTGATGTTCACGGCGGCCAGCACGCAGATGAGGATGGACAGGAGCGCCAGCGCGGACGTGGTGAGCGCCACCGCCGCGCCCGCGTTCTCCGCGAGCCGTCGCTCCTGATCATCGATTTCGAAGCCCATGCCCCTCACCGCCGCCACCAGTGCCGGCACGTACGAAGGGTCGGCCGCCACCAGCGTGACGCCGGTGTAGCTGTCCGCGTCCGCGCCCGCCGCGCGGTTGATGCGCACCGCCGTGTCCAGCGGGATGGTGATGCCCGCGAGCATGGCCCGGTCGGATGCGCCCACCACCTGCGCCTGCTGCGTGGAGCTGGGCCCGCCCGACGTGGCCGCCACGTAGGAGCGGTTGAACTCCACCGGGAAGCCGAAGCCGATGAGCATCTCCGCGGACAACTGCGGCAGCTTGCGCGCGGGCGCGAACGTCTTGTTGTACAGCTCCAAGAGGCGCGTGGAGATGAGCGCCGGGATGGCCTTGCCCTCGCCGGGGTCCTTGAAGTCCTTCGCCTCCGGAAGCCCCACGTCCTTCTGCACGAGGCCGGGGTCCACGCCCACCGCCAGGACCTCCAGGCCCATGCGCAGGCGCGAGCCGAAGAAGGTGCCGTCGTAGCGGGTCACCGCCGGCACGCGGACGTTCATCTTCCGGTACGCCGTCTCCACGCCGGGCAGCGCGCGCAGGCGCTCCACCGCGCCCGTGTCCAGCTTGCCGCCGCCCAGCAGGCCCAGCGACACCGACGGAGGCACCACGTCCACCAGCCGCGAATCCGTGGGGAAGATGCGCTCGCGGATGACCTGGCCCACGCCCAGCCCCAGGCCCACGAAGAACACCAGCGCGCCCACACCCATCGCCACGCCGAAGGCGGAGAAGAACGCGCCCCGCCGCTCACGTGCGAGCGACAACCTCACCAGTCGGGACAGTGCATCCAACCTCACGGGGCACCTCGCGACGCCAGGGCCGCCGATGTCGGGGACTCCTCCACGAGCCGCGCGTCCTTGAGCCGGAGCACCCGGCGCGCCACCGCGCTCATGCGCTCCTCGTGGGTGACCGTCAGCAGGGTGAGCCCGTCCCGGTGCAGTTCCTGGAACAGCTCGATGACGCCCGCGCCGGTGGCCGCGTCCAGGTTGCCCGTGGGCTCGTCACACAAGAGCAGCTTCGGGCTGCCGAAGAGGGCCCGGGCGATGGCCACGCGCTGGCGCTCACCGCCCGAGAGGCGCACCGGTTCGCGGTCCTGCTTCGAGCCCAGCCCCACGCGCTCCAGGAGCATGCTCGCGCGCTTGCGCGCCTCCGGGACGACGGCGCCGAAGTGCGAGGGCAGCAGCACGTTCTCCAGCGCCGACAGGTTGGGGATGAGGTGGAAGGACTGGAAGACGAAGCCCACGTGCGTGTTGCGAAAGCGCGCCAGCTCCGCGTCGCGCAGGCCCGCGAGCTTCATGCCGCCCACCTCCACGGTGCCCTGGTAGTGCACGTCCAGGCCGCCCAGCAGGTGCAGCAGCGTGGACTTGCCGCTGCCGGACGCGCCCACCACGGCGACGAAGTCCCCCGACTCCACGTCGAAGGACACGCCGTCGAGGACGCGCACCCGCGCACCCTCTCCGTCCTCGTACTCCTTCACGACGTCCCGAACGCGAATCAAGGGGTGGCCGGAGTCGTGGTGGTGGTGGCCGGCGCGGGCGTGAGGCGCAGGGAGATCTCCGCCTGCAGCGCCTTGTCCTTGCGCGACAGCGACATCGTCACGGCGCGCAGGTCGTCGGTGGCGTCCAGCCAACGCACCGTGGTGGCCTTGATGGCGAAGCCGCCAATGCCCCACGCGGACGACGGCAGCGCCTTCACCGCGTCCGACAGCCGGCGCAGGTCCAGCAGCAGCACCACCGCCGCGTCCTTGCCCACCGACTTCAAATCCTCCGACACCGGGCCCGTACCCGCCGGCTGCGCGAGCGCGGCCAGCGACGACTCCAGGCGCGCACGCGGCGCCGCGAGCACCAGCTTGCCGTCCTTCGTGAGGGCGAAGTGCGCGCCCTCGCCCGCGCGGTACGACGTCAGGTAGGCCTTCTGGCCGCTCAGCTCCGTGGCCTCCACCTTCGCGCCGAAGCCGCCCGCGAAGCCGGGAATCTTCTCCAGCGTGGCCTGCCCCTTCGCCACGTCCTTCGTCTCCGCGATGGCGACCAGGTTGACGAAGCGGAAGGGGTTCGTGCGCCGCAGGTCCAGGTCCGGCAGGCCCGAGCCCAGGTTGACGCTGGGCGACAGCGACAGGCTCAGCACCATGCCCGGCTTGAGGTTGTCCAACACCTCCGTCTTCACGTTGAAGCCCGCCTGCTGCACCGCGCGCGTCACCTGCGTGCCGGCGAGGTACGGCCACACGCCGTCCAGCTGCGCCGGGTCCCCCCGGAAGCGCGCCACGAAGAAGCTGTCCTGGGGCAGCCAGCCCGCCAGCGCCTCTCCCCCCTTGGGCTCCAGCGCGGCGAGCGACGCCTGCGTGTCCGGCCACGGCGCGTCCGCGCGCAGCGTCACCGCGCGCTCCTCGATGTGGCCCGCGAAGGTGATGCCCTGCACCGTACCCGCGGGCAGCAGGCCGGAGCCGCCCGGCAGCCACACGTGGAAGTCCCGGTCCCCCGTCAGCCGATTGAGGGACGCCTCCAGCACCGGCTCCTTCGCGATGGAGTTCTCCTCCGGCAGCGCCGCCAGCTCCGGCAGCCGCGCCACCGACGCGCCCGCGGACAGGAGCACCAGGTCGTGCTTGAGGAAGAGCAGGCCCAGCGCGGGCTCCGTCGAACCCGGGCGGCTGAAGGTGATGAGCCGCCCCGCGTCCGACTTCGTCTCCTTCTCCTCCGACGCGCCCAGCCGCGCGCGGGCGAAAGTGGCGAAGGTCGTCTTCAGCTTGTCCGCGTCCTTCACGCCGATGACGGACACCACCTGCGTGCCGCCCAGGAAGGCCGCGCCCGCGCCGCGCTTCGGATCGATTCCGGCGTCCTCCAGCGCCTTGCGGCTGCGCAGGTCCACGCCCACCTGCCGCATCACCGCGGACGCGTAGCGCTCCGCGCTGGGGAAGTTCTGCAGCTGCGCGACGAACGAGGCCACCTTGAGGTTCTGGAAGCGCGCGAGCTTCTCGCCCAGCGTCCCCAGGTCGTTGATGACGACGGCCGCCTGTGCCGTGCGCGGCAGGTAGCGCGACACCCCGGCCGGCGAGGACGCGGGACCGGCCGCGTCCTTCCCGCAGCGCGAGCAGCCGGCGAACACGACCAACAACAGGAGCAGCGGAAGAGAGCCAACGCGGCGGAGCATGGGCGGCAGGACAGGATGCCTGCGCCGGAGAGTCAATCTATTCGTGTGCCCTCGCGGCCCCCCGCCACACCCCCAAGGTGCCACGGTGAACAGGTGCCTTCCGCCCCCTCAGGTCCAACCTGTCCGACTGTCGGACAGGTTTTGACGGGGCGGCCCGGCAGGCGGGCCCGTGCCCGGCCTACCGCACGCGGCTGCCACCGTGCGGCAGCGGCCCGCGCGTCTCCTCGGTGAAGTCCAGGAAGCGCTCCATCTGGCGCACCGTTTCGTCGGTGGACTCCGTCTCCGCGGAGAGTACGTCGAGCTGCCGGTTGACGCTCTCCGGATCCCGGATGGTGATGGACTGCTCGTGCGTCAGCCGCATCAGGTCCTCGATGCCGGCCAGCTGGTGGCTCACCACCTCACGGCTTTCGCCCGCCTGGTCGAAGCGCGCCATGCGCTTGCGTTGGATCTCCAGGCGCTTGCCCTTCACGTCCTTGAGACGGGGGTTGGGCTCGCCTTCCACCTCCGCCTCCAGCGCCGCGACCTCGCCCACCAGGTGGTCGCGGTCCGCGCCGCTCAGGTACGTGCGGTACTGGTTGAGCGCGGAGATGAGCCGCAGGAACGACGTGAGCAGCGCGTCCAGCTTGGGCTCGCTGTCCGCCACCAGCACGCGGCCGCCGGGCAGCTTGCGGTAGTTGGCGAGGATCTTCTCCTTGAGCCCCACGAGCTGCTGGTAGTGGTCGCGCTGCGACGGCGCCAGGTCCGCGAGCAGCGAGTCCACCGCCGCGCGCGCGGCCTCCGGGTTGTCCGGCGTGTTCGCCCGCACGGCGCGCTGGAAGCGCTTCATGGACGAGAGGACGCCCAGGTACAGGCCCTCCACGCCCAGCGCCACCAGCATGGGCAGCGGCTCCTGCGTCACGGCGCTGGACATGGCCGCCGTCGTCAGGCCCACCAGGTTGGCCGGCAGGAGGAACGCGGCCTTGATGTAGTTCGGTGTCTTCGCCACGTCCGACTCCCCTTCCCGCTCAGGGCCCACGCGCCTCGGAGACGTATTTCAGCGCGCCCAGGTCCCGCGTGTCCTCCGCGGGGGGCGGCGCCGTACCGCGCTTGAGCTTCTGGAAGAGCGCCGCGGCGCTCTGGAACAACTCGTCATAGGTAACTGGCGCCTCGCCGGAAAGGCCGAAGAACGCCCGATTGTCCGCCAGCGTCGCGGGCGGTGCGCTGCGGATGGCCTCCGAAGGGTCGCCCAGGTACGGCGCCACCTCGCCCAACAGCCGCGCCCCGGCCGCCGGGTCCTTGAGCACGCCCTGCCCCGCGTCCAGCAGGCCCCGCAGCACCCGGCGCACCCCGTCCGGGTAGCGCGCCGCGAAGTCCCCGCGCGCCACCAGCACCGTGGCCAGCAGGTGCGGCGCGTCCGCCGTCGTCGCCAGCACCGAGCCGCCCCGGTCGCGCGCCGCCAGTTCCACGTCGCCCCACAGCCCCACCACCGCGTCCGCCCGGCCCTCACGGAGGGCCCGGCCCGCGTCCAGCGTGGAGGGCAGGTCCACCCAGCGGACATCCGACGTGCGCAGCCCCGCGCGCGCCAGCACCCACAGGGCGAAGTAGTGCGAGGAGCCGAACGGGTACACGCCCATGCGCTTGCCGCGCAGGCTGGCCAGGTCCGGCACGCCCACCGCCGCCATCGCCTCCTGGCCCCGGCTGCGGCCCACCAGCAGCACCGTGCGCGGCGCCGCGTCCCGGAGCGTGGGCGCCCAGGACGCGAGCCGGTCCACCGACAGCGCGGCCATGTCCACGCCGCCGTTCTCCGCGCCCACGGCCAGGGCCTGCTTGAGTTCCTCCTCGCGCGCGAAGAGCACCGCGCGGGCCTCCAGCGCATAGGCCGTCTTCAGCAGGCCCTGCGCCGCGCCGGGAGGAGGCACCGGGTTGTCCAGCGTGGTGGCGCCCCCGGTGGCGACCAGCAGCGCGGAGGCGGAGCCCCGGGGCGTGAAGCCGATGAGCACGGGCCGCAGGGGCACCGACGCCACGTCCGCCACCGGGGCCGCCACGCCGGCGGGAAAGTCACCGGGGGACAGCCGCACGGCTTCGCGGGTGGACGGGAAGAAACGCGCCTGCAGGCGGTCCAGGTAACCCGCCCGCGAGGCGAAGACGTACCCCGCGCCCAGGACACAGAGCGCGAGGAAGAGAAAGAGGCCGGGTCCGCGGTGCAGCTTCATCCGTGTGCGCCGGCCTCTTTCATGGGCGGAGACCTACTTGATCTCCACCTTCTTGCCGATGGTCTTCTCGGTGCCAGCACCCACGTCCGACACGGGCGCGGGGCTGTCCAGGAGGCCCATCTCCATCTTGAACTGCTTGACCAGCTCGTCGCCCTGGATCTTCTCGGCCTCTTCCTCGATGGCCGCGGCCTGGTGGTCCACCGACTCGAGCGCCATCTGCATGCGCGCCTCGTTGATGGCCGTCTTCTCCTGCACCTTGCGGAGCATCTCGTCGTGCGTGGAGTCCACGCCAGCGACGGTGAAGGACTCCATCGTGTCGGCGACCTTCGCCTGCCACTTGGCGCGCCGGGCGTCCCGGACAGCGTTCATCGCCTCCTGGGTCTTCTTGTCCTTCTCGCGCATGAACGCCTTCTTCACGTTCAGCGCCTTCTCGTAGGCCAGCTTGGCGATATCCAGCTGCTGCTGGTTGCGCGCCAGGGCCTCCTTCTCGCCCTGCAGCTTGGTCGCGTAGGTGCCGGCCAGGTCGTCACGGCCCGCCTGGATGGCGGCCTTGACCTTGGCGGTCAGCTCCCGCACGTCCTGCTGGTACTTCATGTTCTCCTTCTCGAGCAGCGTCACATTCGCCCGGACCATGGCGATGGACTCGTTCATCTTGGGGACCTGGTCGTTCAGGTCACGGATGTTCTGCTCGAGAATCAGCTCCGGATCCTCGATGGAGGAGACGAAGAAGCCCGCGAAGCTCCGCATCGCTCTCTTGAATCGTTGCCACATGTCGGCACTCACCTCCACCTGTGCGTAATCCCAACCACCTTACACGAACTCCGTCGCCCACAAGCACCCGGCTGGAAGGCTCCTGTCACCCTGACTACGCCCACCCCGGGCGGATGATTGCCCAC
>NZ_RAWI01000453.1 GCF_003612125.1 Corallococcus praedator | reverse complement strand
AGGTGAAGCTGCGGGGCTTCCGCATCGAGCTGGGCGAAATCGAGTCCTCGCTCAGCACGCACCCCGACGTCCGCGAGACGGTCGTCATCGTGCGCGAGGACGTGCCCGGAGACCAGCGCCTCGTGGCGTACGTCGTCCCGGCCACGGTGGAGGCCGGAGTCCTGCGAGAGCACCTGCGCGCGCGCCTGCCCGAGTACATGGTGCCCGCCGCCTTCGTCGGCCTGGACGCCCTGCCCCTCACCACCAACGGGAAGGTGGACCGCCGCGAGCTTCCCGCGCCCACCGCCTCCACGTCCTCCAGTGAGGACGACGCGCCCCTGACGCCGCTCCAGGAGCAACTGGCGTCCCTCTTCCGTGAAGTGCTGCGCGTGGAGCGCGTGGGCGCGCACGACGACTTCTTCGACCTGGGTGGGCACTCGCTGCTGGCCACGCAGCTCGTCACCCGGGTGGCCGCGCGGTTCGGCGTGGACCTGCCCCTGCGCACGCTGTTCGAGGCGCCCACGCTGTCCCTTCTCTCGGAGCGCATCCAGGCGCTGCCGTCGCGCGCCGTCAGCCCTTCTCTTCCCACCGTGCCGCGGGACGGGGACCTGCCGCTGTCGTTCGCGCAGCAGCGCATGTGGTTCCTGGAGCAGCTGGAACCGGGACAGGCGCTCTACAACATCCCCCTGGCCCTGCGGCTCACTGGGGCCTTGGACGTGGAGGTGCTGCGCCGCACCTTCGCGGAGATCGTTCGCCGACATGAGCCGTTGCGCACCACCTTCCTGGAGCGCGAGGGCCAGCCGCTCCAGCGCATCCACGCCGCGCCCGCCGAATGGCCGCTGCCGGTGGAGGTGCTCCCCGAAGGCGCCGCACGAGAGGACACCCTGCGCCGCCGCATGCGTGACGAGGCGGCCCTGCCGTTCGACCTGCGCACGGGCCCGCTCCTGCGCACGCGCCTGCTCCGGCTGGCTGCACAGGAGCATGTGCTGCTCCTGAACATGCACCACATCGTCTCCGACGGCTGGTCCATGGGCGTACTGGTGCACGAGGTGGGCAGCCTCTATGCGGCGTTCGCGGAAGGCCGTCCCTCACCCCTTCCGGCGCTGTCGGTGCAGGCCGCCGACTTCGCCGTGTGGCAGCGCCAGACGGGGAACTCCGAAGGCGTGCAGGCGCACCTGGACGCGCTGCGTGACTCCCTGAAGGACCTGCCCGCGTTGACGCTGCCTTCCGAGCATGGCCTGCCCGCGACGCGGACCCTGCGGGGCGCAAGCCATGTCTTCACGCTGCCGGCCTCGCTGGTGCGTGCGCTGGAGCAGGTGGCCCGGGAGCGCGACGCCACGCTCTTCATGGTGCTGCTGGCCGGGTACGAAGCGCTGCTGTCACGCTACTCCGGGCAGGACGACTTCGCCGTGGGCAGTCCCGTAGCCCACCGCACCCGGCCAGAGCTGGAGCCACTCATCGGCGTGTTCCTCAACACGCTGGTGCTGCGTGCCCGTCTGGATGGAAACCCCCGCTTCACGGAGCTGCTGGACCGCGTGCGCGAGTCCGCCCTGGCCGCGTATGCCCACCAGGACGTTCCGTTTGAACGGCTCGTGGAAGCCCTGGGCGCTGAGCGGGGCGCGGACCGTGCCTCCCTGTTCCAGGTGATGTTCGCGCTGCACAACGCGCCCGTGCCGCCGCCTGCGCTGCCCGGTGTGCGCGTGGAACTGCTGCCCACCGCACCAGACACGTCGCGCTTCGACGTGAGCCTGTCGATGATGGCGCGTGACGGTGGGCTGGAGGGGACGCTCGAATACAGCCTGGACCTCTTCACCCCGACCACCGCCGCGCGACTGGCGTCGCAGTTGCGCGTGCTGCTGGAGGCCGTGGCGAAGGACGCGACGGTGTCCGTCAGCCGCCTGCCACTGATGGACGCGGAAGAGCGCTCCTGGGTGCTGGTGGACTGGAACGCCGCGGCCACCCTGCCCTTCACGGAGGACACCCTCCCCGGCCTCTTCGAGTCCCACGCCCGCCGCGCGCCCGACGCCGTGGCCGTGGAGCACGAGGGCCGCTCGCTCACCTACGGAGCGCTGGATGCGCGGGCGAACCAGCTCGCGCGCCACCTGGTGTCCCTGGGCCTGCGTCCGGAGGGCCGCGTGGGCCTGTGCCTGGAGCGCGGCCTGGACCTGGTGGTAGGCATGTTGGGCGTGCTCAAGGCCGGCGGCTGCTACGTGCCGTTGGACCCGTCCTACCCGCAGCAGCGGCTGACGTTCATGTTCCAGGACGCGGGCTTGTCCGCCGTGGTGACGGAGCGCGCGCTGCTGCCGTCGCTCCTGGAGCAGTCGTGGCCGACGGTGTGCCTGGACGCGGAGCCGGATGCACTGGAGCGCCACGACGACACCACCGCGCCCGTCGGGGTGGCGGTGCTGCCGGGCCAGCTGGCGTACGTGCTCTACACGTCGGGCTCCACCGGGACGCCGAAAGGCGCGGGCGTGGAGCACCGCTCCATCGTCCACCTGGTGCGCGAGACGAACTACGTGCGCCTGACGCCGCAAGACTGCATCGCGCAGGTGTCCACGCCGTCCTTCGACGCGGCCACCTTCGAAATCTGGGGCGCGCTGCTCAACGGCGCGCGGCTCGTCATCCTCCCGCGTGACGTCACGCTGTCGCCGCCGCACCTCGCCCGGAAGCTGCGGGAAGTGGGCGCCACCACGGTGCTGCTCACCACCGCCCTCTTCCACGAGATGGCGCGTGAGGAGCCCGGGGCCCTGGCGGCCCTGCGCAACACCTTCTTCGGCGGGGACCGCGCGGACCCTCGCGCCGTGCGCAACGTGCTCGCGGCGGGCCCCAAGGGCCAGCTCACCAACCTCTACGGCCCCACCGAGGCCACCGTCTGCGCGACCTTCCACGCCGTGGAGGTACTGGCACCGGACGCCACCGTCGTCCCCATTGGCCGGCCCGTGGCCCGGGCCCGGCTGTACCTGCTGGACGCCCACGGTGAGCCCGTGGCGCCCGGAGTGCCGGGCGAGGTGTTCATCGGCGGCGCGGGCGTGGGCCGTGGCTACCCTGGCCACCCCGCGACGACGGCGCAGCGCTTCGTGCCGGACGCCTTCAGCGGCGTGCCCGGTGCACGGCTGTACCGCACGGGCGACAGGGCGCGGTGGCGGGCGGATGGGACGCTGGACTTCGTGGGCCGGGTGGACGCGCAGGTGAAGGTGCGCGGCTTCCGCATCGAGCCGGGCGAGGTGGAGTCCGTCCTGCACTCGCACCCTTCCGTGCGCGAGGCGGTGGTGGTGGTGCGCGAGGACGTGCCGGGCGACAAGCGGCTGGTGGCGTACGTCGTGGGCCACCCCACGCTGGATGCGTCCGTGCTGCGCGCCTTCCTCAGCGAAAGGCTGCCCGCGCACCTGGTGCCGTCCGCCTTCGTGCCCATGGCCGCGCTGCCGCTGACGCCCGGAGGGAAGCTGGAGCGCAAGGCCCTGCCCGTCCCCGAGCAGTCCGCCGCGGCCTCGCTCCCTGCCGTCCCCGAGCACCTGACGCCCTTCCAGCAGCGCGTCGCCGGCCTCTTCCGCGACGTGCTGCACGTGGAGCGCGTGGGCCTGCACGACGACTTCTTCGCCCTGGGCGGCCATTCCCTGCTGGCCACGCAGCTCATCTCCCGCCTGCGCGCCACGTTCCAGGTGGAGCTGCCGCTGCGCGGCCTCTTCACCGCGTCCACCGTGGCCCGTGTCACGGAGTTGGTGGAGGAGCAGTTGCTGGTGCGCTCGGACGGACCGCGCGTGCCCGCGCTCCGCCGCGTGTCGCGCGACGGAGACTTGCCCCTGTCCTTCTCGCAGCAGCGGCTGTGGGTGCTGGACCAGCTTCAGCCCGGGGCCACGCCGTACGTGCTGCTCGGGGCCGTGCGCCTGGAGGGCACGCTGGACGCGGAGGCCCTGCGTCGCGCGCTGGAGCTGCTGGTGGGGCGCCATGAGGCCCTGCGCACCACGTTCGCGCTGAAGGGCCGCGATCCCATCCAGGTCATCCAGCCCATGCCCGCGTGGACGTTGCCGATGACGGACCTGAGCGCCCTGCCTCCCGAGGAGCACGAGGCAGCGGTGCACCGGCTGGCGCTGGAGGAGACGGGTCGGCACTTCGAGCTGGGCAGCGGTCCGCT
Source organism: Corallococcus praedator (assembly GCF_003612125.1). Lineage (GTDB taxonomy): Bacteria > Myxococcota > Myxococcia > Myxococcales > Myxococcaceae > Corallococcus > Corallococcus praedator. Next base: position 2,833 of record NZ_RAWI01000453.1, on the reverse strand, counting down.
CTTGCGCTCACGGCTGTTGCGGCTGGCCCCGGAGCACCACGTGCTGGTGCTGGGCATGCACCACATCGTGTCCGACGGCTGGTCCGTGGGTGTGATGGTGCGCGAGGTGGCGACGGCCTACGCGGCGTTCGCGTCCGGGACGACGCCGTCCCTGCCGTCCCTGCCGGTGCAGTACGCGGACTTCGCGTCGTGGCAGCGCGGCTGGCTCCAGGGTGATGTGCTCGCGAAGCAGGTGGCGTGGTGGAAGGAGCAGCTCGCGGGCGCGCCGCACGTCCTGGAACTGCCCACCGACAAGCCCCGTCCCACGCAGCGCTCCCCTCGCGGCGCGCTCCTGCCCCTGCACCTGCCCCGCGTCCTGGGTGAGCGGTTGGGGGCACTCGCCCGGCAGGAGGGCGCCACGTCGTTCATGGCGCTGCTGTCCGTGTGGCAGTTGCTGTTGTCCCGCTACAGCCGGCAGGAGGACTTGCTGGTGGGCTCGCCCATCGCGGGCCGCAACCAGGGGGAGCTGGAGGGGCTGGTCGGCTTCTTCGTCAACACGCTGGTGCTGCGCGCCCGCGTCAACCCGGACGCGTCCTTCCGCTCGCTGTTGACGCAGGTGCGGGACACGACGTTCGCGGCGTACGAGCACCAGGACCTGCCGTTCGAGAAGCTGGTGGAAGAGCTCCAGGTGCAACGCGACCTGGGCCGCACGCCGCTGGTGCAGGTCATCTTCGCGCTCCAGAACGCACCGGCCGGGACGCTCCAGGCGCCGGGCCTCACGCTGCGCATGCTGGACGTGGACAGTGCCACGGCGCGCTTCGACCTGGGCCTGCTGCTCACGGAGACGCCGGACGGACTGCACGGCGCCATCGAGTACAGCACCGACCTCTTCGAACGCGACACCGTGGCCCGCATGGCCGGCCACCTGCGCACGCTGATGGAGGCCGCGGTCTCCGGACCGGACGCGCCGCTGTCCTCGCTGCCCTGGCTCACGCCAGCCGAACGGCAGCAGGTGCTCGTCGACTTCAACGACACCGTCTACCCCTACCCCTCCGACACCAGCGTCGCGGCCTGGTTCGCGCACCAGGTGGCACGCAATCCGGACGCCATCGCGCTGGAGTCCGAGGACGAACGGCTGACGTACGCGCAGCTCGATGCTCGCGGCAACCAGCTCGCGCATGAGCTGGTGGCCCGGGGCGTGGGGCCGGACACGCTGGTGGCGGTGTGCCTGGAGCGCTCGGTGGCCTTCGTCGTCTGCGCGCTGGCCACGCTCAAGGCGGGCGGCGCGTACGTGCCGATGGATGCGTCGTACCCCGCCCAGCGGCTGACCTTCATGCTGGAGGATGCCCGGCCCCACCTGCTCCTCACCCGGCGCGATCTGCGCGGGCGGTTCCAGCACGCCGAAGGGGCCGCGCCGATCCTCTTCGTGGAGGAGCTGTCGCTCGAGTCGCATCCCGTCACCGCGCCCGTGACGGACGTGGGCCCCCGCAATCTGGCCTACGTCATCTTCACGTCCGGCAGCACCGGGCGGCCCAAGGGCGTGTGCATCGAGCAGCGCAGCCTGCTGCGGCTGGTCTATTCGAAGAGCTACGCGGACTACGGCGTCGGCGACACGATGATGCTGCTCGCGCCCGTCTCCTTCGACGGCTCCATCCTGGAGCTGTGGCTCCCGCTGTTGCATGGCAGCCGGCTGGTCATCTTCCCAGGCCAGCACAAGGCGAGCGACCTGGAGCAGGTCACCCGGATGGTGAAGGGGCACGGCGTCACCTACGCCCACATTCCGACCGGGCTCTTCTCGCAGATCGTGGAGCACCAGTCGGACATCCTCGGGCATCTGCGCGAGGTGCACGTGGGCGGGGACATCATCTCCGCGCCCCACGTGCGCAAGGCCGTCGAATCCGGAACGACCAGCGTCACCAACATCTACGGTCCGTCCGAGTGCACCGTCGCCTCCAACACCTTCATGGTGTCGCGGCCGGACCAGGTGGGGAGCGGCTCGGTGCCCATCGGGCCGATGCTGTCCAACACGACGGGCTACGTGCTGGATGCGCGGATGCACCCGGTGCCCGTCGGCGTGCCGGGCGAGCTCTACCTGGGCGGCGATGGCCTGTCCCGCGGCTACGTGTCGCGGCCGGAGTTGACGGCGGACCGCTTCGTCCCGGATGCGCAGGGAATCACGCCCGGCGGGCGGCTGTACCGCACGGGCGACCTGGTCCGCTGGCGTGAGGATGGCGTGCTGGAGTTCCTGGGCCGGCTCGACAACCAGGTGAAGGTGCGCGGCTTCCGCATCGAACTGGCCGAAGTGGAGGCCGCCCTGCGCGACCTGCCTTCCGTGCTGGAGGTCGCCGTCGTGGTGCGCGAGGACGTGCCCGGCGACAAGCGACTGGTCGCCTACGCGATGCCTCGGGAGGGCCACGTGCTGGACGGCACGGCCCTGCGCGCGGGCCTGCGGCAGCGGCTGCCCGAGTACATGGTGCCGTCGGTCTTCGTGACGCTGGCCACCCTGCCCCTGAACCCCAGCAACAAGGTGGACCGCAAGGCGCTGCCCGCGCCGGATGCCGTGTCCACCGGCCGTCAGGGCCGCTTCGTGGAGCCGACGGATCCGCTGGAGCAGCGGATGGCCGCCGTCTTCGCCCGCGAGCTGGGCGCGGACCGCGTGGGCATGCATGACCACCTCTTCGACGACCTGGGCGGCACGTCGTTGTCCGTGGTGCGCATCGCCGCGCGCCTGCGCGAGGACCTCCAGCGCGACGTCCCCGTGGTGTGGCTCTTCGAGCACCCCACCGTGAACGAGCTGGCCCGGCGCATGGAGCGCGAAGCCGGAGGCCCCGCGCCCTCCGCCACCCCCGTGGCC
>NZ_RAWI01000452.1 GCF_003612125.1 Corallococcus praedator | reverse complement strand
AGATGGGTATAAGAGACGGGGATGGAGGAGAAGGGATGGCGGCGGGGATGGCTCGTCGCGGTCCTCCTGGGCCTTCCAGCGGTGGCGGGAGCCGAACCGGTGGAGGACCCGGCGCCGGAGGACGCGGATCAGCCGCTCCACGTCGCCCGTGAGGACGGCGGCGACGGCGAGGACGCTTCCAAGGCGGCGTCGGGCGACGCGCTGGACGGCGCGGTGGCGCAGGCGATGCCTGGCCCCGCGCAGGGTCCGGTGAGGGGCGCGCCGGAGCAGGTGGATGCCCCCAGCGCGCCGGTGCCCGACGCGGCCGTGCCGGGCGCGAAGAAGAAGAACAAGGGCGCGGACACGCTGGGCGAGGCGCCGGACGAAGCGGACAAGGCGGACGACAAGGGCAAGACGCAGCAGCGCATCCGGGTGTTCGGCCGCGTGTTCGCGCAGGGCACCGCCGACGAGCGCCAGAAGTATCAGCGCGACCTGGGCATCGAGTCGGCGCGCGTGGGCGTGGCCGCGTCGCTGTCCAACCTGGAGGCGGAGGTGAGCGCGGATCTCGCCTCCAAGACGATCCTCAAGGACGCCTTCGTGCGGCTGGCGGATGACTCCAAGCGGCTGCGCCTGTACGCGGGCCGCTTCAAGTCGCCCTTCCTCCAGCGCTCGCTGGAATCCGCGTGGAGCCTGCCCCTGCAGGGGCGCGGCCTGGTGGAGGACTACCTCACGGACACCAACGGCCTGGGCGGCCGGCGTCTGGGATTGATGGGCGAGGTGCGGCTCAAGGAGGCCTGGGGCCTGAAGCTGTCCGCGGGCCTCTTCGAGGGCGGCGAGGGCCCGGGCGGGGAGCGGCTGAGCGAGGACGGCGCGGCGCGCCTGAGCGTGCGGCCCTTCAAGTTCCTCACCGTGGGCGCGAGCACCTACCTCACGCAGGTCATCGACGGGACGCAGCGCTACGCGACGGCGGCGGACGCGGAGGTGACGCTGTGGGGTCTGTCATTGACCGGCGAAGTGGCGCGCGGCCAGCTGGCGCTGGGGCCCTTCATGTCGCAGTCGGTGCTGGCGTACTGGACGGTGCCGGTGGGCCGCGAGGGCTGGGCCGTGCAGCCCATGGTGGGGGCGGAGGCGTTGCAATTGCAGGGTGGAATTCAGGCGCAGGGCCATGCGCTGACGGGGGGCTTCAACGTGTTGCTGGCGGATTCCTTCAAGGCCCAGGTCCAGGCCGAGCGTGCGCTCCGGCCGGGGGACCTGGAGCCCGCACTTGAGCTGTCATTGCAGCTCGCCACCCGCTTCCGGTGAGGAGACACGGACATGATCTCGTTCGCTGAAGGCGAAGTCACCAAGTTGCGCCGTGAATTCAAGGTGGTGCTGCAAGGCTCCGAGGCCGGGGCGGTGTGCGCCCAGCTGTCGCAGGAGCTGGGCGGGGGGCTGCCACCGCCCACGCGCATCGTGTCGGTGTACTTCGACAAGCAGGGGTATCCGCTGGCCGAGCGCGCCATCCACACGCCGGACAACTGCATCAAGGTGAGGACGAAGGAGTACTCGCCGGACGTGGGCACGGCGGGCCGTGAGCGCGTGGTGCTGGAGGTGAAGCGCGAGCGCGGCGGGCTCACGCAGAAGCGGCGTGTCTGGGTTCCGCGCGCGGAGCTGGGCCGGGCGATTCGCGGCGGGGTGAGCCTGTTGCCGCTCATCGCGGGCGGCAGCCTGATGCCGGTGCTGGCGGTGACGTACCGGCGGCACGTGTATCAGGTGTCGCAGGCGTGGCGGGTGACGGTGGACCGGGACATCGGCTTCCACCAGGTGTCGCCGGAGCTGGCGTTGTCGCCCACCGCGCTGACGGTGGAACGACTGGGAATGCCGCTGTGGGAGGACTCGCGGGTGGTGGTGGAGGTGAAGCACCTCGGGGCGGAACTGCCCGAGTGGCTGGCGGCCCTCAATCCGGGGGGCGCGCCGGCCTACAGCAAGTTCGCGGAAGGAATGGCGAGGGTGCATGCCTTCGCCGCGGCCGGGGTTGGGGTTGCAGGGGGATAGGGTACCGTGTTCATCGATTTCGAAGGCATTGACGGCAGCGGCAAGACGACGCTCTCCAACCTGCTCACCGCGCGGCTCAAGCGGATGGGCTACAAAGTGACACATGCGCGGGAAGGCGGCGAATTGCAGTCGCCCACGGCCCGGCGCATCCGGGAGCTGACGCGGGACTCGCGGCTGCTGGAGATGGGTCCGCGCGCCGAGTTCTTCCTGAACCTGGCGCGGGACGCGCAGCAGTTGGAGGAGGTCATCGCGCCCTCGCTCAAGCGGGGCGAGGTGTGCATCACCGACCGCTACCTGTACTCGCAGCTCGCGCTGACGGCGGGGGGGCGGGGCCTGAAGGAGAACGCGCTCCTGCCCGCCTGCGAGCTGGCGTCGCAGGGCCTGTGGCCGGACCTGGTCATCCTGGTGGACGTGGATCCGGACCTGGCGCGGCTGCGCAAGCGGCTGGGCAAGCTGCAGAGCGGGCGCGCCAACGACACGGACAGCCGCAAGGGCCTGGTGGGCGCGGGGCTGGCGGTGCGCGTGCGCGAGGCGTTCCTGGAGCAGGCCCGGAAGGATCCGACGCGGTGGATCATCCTGGAGAACAACGATCAGCCCCTGCGCATGCTGGAGCAGCGGCTGGTGGAGGCCGTCGTCGCGCGGCTGGAGGGCCGCGAGCAGCCGGTGCAGCGGATGGTGCCGGCCCCTGCCCCGCCGCTGCCGGGCGTGCCGTCGGTGGACGATGTGGAAGAGCGCTTCTTCCACGCGCTGGACGGCCTGGAGGCGCGCGAGCCGCAGCTCGCGGTGTGGCTGCTCAATGGCATCCCCGGCCTGCCCGCGCACCAGCGCCGGCTGGCGTACGCGGAGCGGCTGCCGGGGCTGGTGGCTCGAAGCCTGACGGGGCTGGACGACGACACGGCGTGGACGCTGCGCGAGGTGCTGGCGCCGAGCGTGCCGGTGGACGTGGCGGAGGGCCTGGGGTTCGTCACCTCCCCGCGCTCGCACGCGCTGCGCCAGCGGCTGTACGCGCAGGCGCCGGCGGCGGTGCTGGAGGGGCTCAAGCGCCAGGACTCGCCGGAGGCGTGGGCGCTGCGGGAGCGCGGCATGAAGGATGGCCACCTGGGCGCGGTGCTGCTGGGCCTGGCCGGGGTGGATGGTGAGGAGTCCTGGGTGGTGCGCGAGGCGGGCATGCAGCGCAAGCTGTACGCCGAGGTGGCGCGCAGCCTGGGAGGGCTTGCCACGGAGCGCGCGGAGGCGCTGCGCGAGGTGCTGCTCAAGCACGACCGGCTTTCGGTGCTCAAGAGCACCACGGGGCTGGAGACGCCGCTGGCGCTGGGGCTGCGCGAGCAGTTGGAGAAGGGCGCGCTGAAGCTGGTGCTGCGCTCGCTCACCGGGGTGGATTCGCCCCGGGCCTGGGAGATGCGCGAGCGGGGGGCGCCGCTCACGAAGGAGGCGCTGGACTCCGTGGACGGAATGGATGTTCCGCGGGCGTGGAGGCTGCGGGCCTCCTCGGCGCGCCGGTGGCCGGCGACGGTGGTGTCCTCGATGCGGGGGCTGCCGCTGGTGGCGGAGACGCGGGCGCTGCTGGAGCGGGTGCTTTCGGAGCAGGGTGGGAGCCTGCCGGTGCTGCGCAACGCCTATGCGGTGGTGGCGCAGGCCCGGCTCCTGGAGCAGGCGGCGCGCACGGTGCGGCCCTCGGTGGAGACGTCCACGGCCCACCTGGGACGGCAGGAAGCATGACGCCCATGGAAGGTCCATTCGCGACGATGTTCCAGGACGTGGAGCGGGAGCTTCAGTCGCTGTCGATGGCGTCGATGCTGCCGAGGCTGGTGGCGGCGGCGCTCATCGGAGCGCTGCTGTCGTCGCGGCCCTGGCGGCTGGTGATGGGCAAGCCGCTGCCGAAGTCGGACATGGTGCAGGCGCAGATCCTCCTCTGCGCGGCGGCGGCGGTCATCACCGCGGTGATTGGAGACAGCGTGGCGAAGGCGTTCGGCCTGGTGGGGCTGGGCGGCTTCGTTCGGTTCCGCTCGGGGCTGAAGGATCCGCGCGACGCGGCCATCCTGTTCCTGGTGATTGGCCTGGGCATGGCGTGCGGCCACGGCAACCTGGTGCTGGCGAGCGTGGGCACGGCATTCGTGATGGTGCTGCTGCTGGTGCTGGACCTGTTCGAGAAGAAGGAGTCGCCGACGGCGGGCGCGAAGCAGCGGCTGGTGTTGTCCGCGCAGTCGGACGACCTGGTGCGCGCGGAGGCGACGCTGCGCAAGGCGCTGGGGGAGCGCAACGTGATGGTGAAGAGCTGCGCGTTGGACTTCTCCTCCCGGCGGTTGGAATTGGAAGTGGAGGAGCCCGAGCCCGGGACACTGGCGGCGGCGTTGGGCAAGACGGAAGGGTCATCCCTGCGGGGGTTGCGGTGGACGGCGGTGAGCGCCAAGGGCGCGCGGGAGGAGATGGCATGAAGTTCAGGAAATGGGCGGTGCTGTTCGCGGCGTGTGGCTCCCTGGTGGCGTGTGGTGGTGGCGGAAGCCTGCCCACGGGGAACGACCCCGGCGCGCCCACGACGAATCCGGACGGCACGGTGGACCTGCCGGGGGACGCGGTCCAGCCGGACAACGGGCAGACCGGCGGGGAGAACAACCCGGACGAATACACGAAGCTGTGGCCGCTGACGCAGGGCTCCACGTGGACCTACCGCATCAACGACCCGGTGAGCGGGGTGTTCAACAAGACGGTGACGGTGCTGGGCCCGGAGACGGTGCCAGACACGCAGATGACGGCCATCAAGGTGCACAGCAAGCAGGACCGCACGGCGACGACGGGCACGGTGTACGAGGAGAACTCGTGGCAGTTGGAGCTGACGAACGGGCTGGTGGTGCGCCTGCGCGAGGAGGACATCACGGATGGCCTGCGCACCCGGGCGACGACCTGGTCCCCGGCGATGATGAAGTCGCTGGCGGCGGCGCCGGCCTCCGTGCCCTGGGAGCACCAGGACGCGGTGCGCGAGCTGATCACGTATGACGCGGGCGGGACGGAGGGGAAGGATCCGACCTACGTCTGGAAGGTGCTCGCGAAGGACGTGACGGTGACGACGCCCGCGGGCACGTTCACCAACGCCATCAAGGTCCAGCGCGACAAGCTGAACAAGAGCGGCGAGGTGAAGGAGGAGAAGCAGCGGATGTACTGGCTGGTTCCCGGCGTGGGCAAGGTCCGCGAGGAAGGCGAACGGACCGAGGAGCTGGTCTCGTTCGATGTGAAGAAGCCGTAGGGCTGGGTTCAGGCCTGCGCGCCGTCGTCGTACGACACGCGCAGGCCCTGGTGCGTCACCGTGATGAGCGGGCGGCCCATCCAGCCGCAGTGCGTACAGACCGCGTTCGGGCCTCGGGCCGTCACGCGCACCGGCAGGTCCGCCTCGCACACGGGGCACCCTTCCGGCAGGGTGTACTCGCGGGTCTCGGTAGCGATTCCGGTCATGGACTCAGGGGTAATGCAGCGTTCGGGCTCCGCAAGCCCGCCTGCTCGCTGTGTTCCGCCTTCACCCTGACGAACCACCGTGAAGGCCTGTTCACACAGCCTTCGGCCTCACGCGTCGCTCGTCCGCCTGTCTCCCCCTTCAGGGACGTTTTTCGGATGAACGTTCGACCATGAACGGTTGGGCCCCGGTCCCGAATGTCTCGGGCCGGAGGATTCATGGACCGGACGAAGTCTCTATCGCTCGCCCCCCTGGCTGCCCTGCTTGTGCTGGGCTGCGCTGCGGGTACCGCGCTCGCCCTGCCGCGTGATCCCTATCTGCAGCGCGTGGGTCCCGACACCGCCACCGTGGCGTTCCGGCTCGCTTCGAATTGCTCATCGGCCCAGGTCCGCTATGGCGTCGGCAACACCAGCACGGTGGCGCGCTCCACGGACTCCGCGCGCATCCATGCCGTGGTCCTCACCGGCCTGACTCCCGCCACCACCTATACGTATTCGGTGGACGCGTGCGGTGAGACGACCCCCGCGAAGACCTTCGGCACCGCGCCCGTCAGCGGCACCCGGCGCGTGCACTTCGCCGCCGTGGGTGACTTCGGCACGGGCGGCAGCGACCAGAAGAAGGTCGCCGCCGCCATGCTCACCAACAAGCCGGAGCTCTTCGTGGCGCTGGGCGACAACGCCTACGCGTCCGGCACCGAGACCGAATTCCAGACGAACCTCTTCACCCCCATGGCCGCCCTGCTCGCGCAGGTGCCCATGTTCGCCACCCCGGGCAACCACGAGTACGTGACCAACGAGGCCCAGCCCTACCTGGACAACCTCTACCTGCCCACCAACAACGCCGAAGGCTCGGAGCGCTACTACTCGTTCGACTGGGGCCACGTGCACTTCGTCTCCATCGACTCGAACTGCGCCGTGGGGCTCGCGTCCGCGTCCAAGTGCACGCTCGCCGCGCAGAAGGCCTTCGTGGAGAAGGACCTGGCCGCCACCACGCAGCCGTGGAAGGTCGTCTTCTTCCACCACCCTTCCTGGTCCAGCGGCGAGCACGGCTCGCAGCTCACCATGCGCCGCCAGTTCGGCCCGCTGTTCGAGAAGTACGGCGTGGACCTGGTCCTCACCGGCCATGATCACGACTACGAACGCAGCAAGCCCATGCTGGGCGACGCCGAGGCTGGCAAGACCGAGCGCGGAATCCCCTACCTCGTCGTGGGCGGCGGCGGCGCCACGCTGCGCGCCTTCGCCACCTCCCGCCCTTCCTGGAGCGTCATTCGCGATGACGCGGCCCACGGCTTCCTCGACGTCGACGTCGTGGAGGGCACCCTCACCGCGAAGCTCGTGAAGACGGACGGTGGCGTGCTCGACTCCTTCTCCCTCACCAAGGAGCTGCCCGCTCCTCCCCCGCCCCCGCAGGGCACGCTCAACGTCACCGTCGGCAACGCCAGCGGCCCCGCACCCCACACGGCCGCGTTCGTCGCCACGGCCTCACAGGCGGGCGCCACCGTCGCGTGGGACTTTGGCGACGAACGCGGCCGTGTGG
>NZ_RAWI01000451.1 GCF_003612125.1 Corallococcus praedator | reverse complement strand
GTGGTGGTGGGAATGGCGGAGGCGGCCGGGGCTACGGCTACGGCAACCCGCCGGACGACGGTGAGATCCCGCCCCCCAACGACGATGACAACATCCCCTTCTGAGGGGCGCGCCGAAATCCGATTTCGAGCGCTTTCCGTATGAGCCCGGGGACCTGACGCGACCTGCTGAATGGGGGGGAGGCGTGACGGGTCCGCCGGAAAAGTCCGCCGCCCTTCTTCCTGGGGCGCGCGGACACTTGCGGAATCGCAGTGCGTTGTCATTTTGAAGCACCGGCAGACCCCGTTTGTGTTATGGCGTGCCACGCAGCGTGAAGCGCACACCGCGTGTGGTTCATTCCATGTCGGCCGCTTCAATATTGAAGCATTGCTGATTCCCCTGTTGTTTCAATGACTTGAGCGCCGCCTGTCCGGCGGTGCACTTCATTGCTGACGCGACCATCACCAGGATTGTCCGTCTTTCCAGGGGGTTAGGAAGTGGCCTGGAACGTGCTCTGAAAGTCCGTCTTGCCAGGGAATTCATCCCGTCCGGCAGGGCAGTGATGTCAGGGGCCACGAAATGACCGATCGGGTTTGTGTGGTGGGAGCGGGGGCTTTTGTTCCGGCGCGGACCATCAGCAACGAGCGGATTGCTCGGGCCATCCCCGGCTGGTCCGCGGCGCGCATCGAAGAGAAGATCGGCATTCGCGAGCGTCGGTTCCTGTGGGACTTCGACGACGAGACGGGCCGCGCGATTCCGCCGCCGGACGACGTGGCGGGGCGCTTCTACCCGGCGACGAACACGGACATGTGCGAGTTGTCGCTGCGCCAGGCGCTGTCGCGCGGGGGCGTGGAGGCGAAGGAGCTGGACGCGCTCTTCGTGGTGACGTGCACGCCGGACGCGCCGCATTTCAACCACGACGCCATGGCCCTGCACGAGCGGCTGGGGCTGCGCGAGGACGCGTTCGCGCTGGTGGTGGACGACGGCTGCGGCGGCACGCCGTACGTGTTGGACCTGGTGCGCAAGATGATGGAGGGCGGCCGCTTCCGCACGGTGGCGGTGGTGGCCTCGGCGTTCACCTCGCCCCTGCTCAACCGGGAGGTCTACACGGATGAACTGCCGCCCACGCCGGGCCGTCCCAAGGCGCTCAATGCCTACCTGTCCATGTATGTCTTCGGGGATGGCGCGGGCGCGGTGGTGTTGCGCTCGCAGCCGGGGGACGAGGACGGCCCGGGCATCCTGTCCTCCTTCTCCGGCAACGCGTACGCGGAGCTGGTGACCCGACGGGGCGGCGGCATGTTGAAGCTGCCCTACCAGCCGGGGCGGACGCGGCCGTCGGACATGGCCTTCGTGGTGGATGGCTTCAAGGTCGCGCGCAGCTACCCGGAGTACATGCAGAAGTGCCTGGACGCGGTGCTCACGCCCGCACTGCGCGAGCAGGTGAAGCGCTACTACTTCCACCAGCCGAACAAGCGGGTGATGGACTCGTTCGTGACCCGGGCGGGCCTGCCGAAGGAGGCCGTGGCCTGCAACGTGGACCGCATCGGCAACACGTCGGCGGCGGGCATGTTGATCCTCCTGTCCGAGGACCTCGAGCAGGGCAGGGTGACGCTCGGCAGCGGAGAGCTCGTGGTGGTGGCGGCTGTCGGAGCCAACGTTCATTATGGTGCTCAACTCGTGCGGCTCTAGTGCGCACGGGCGTTCATCTCCACCCCCCCGGGAGATTCCCCCCCTCTATGAGTGAGCAGCGCAAGGAAGCACCAGGCCTGGACGCGGCAGTGGCCCAGGACCTGGAGAAGCGTCTGGCCCTGGCGACCCCCGACGACACGGCCCGAGGCATGTTCTTCAACGGAGCGCTGAACGCGGTCCGCATCCTGGGCGGTGACGCGGCGGTGGAGCGGTGTCTGGCGTCGGTACCGGAGAAGAAGTTCGTGGACTTCTTCAACTACCCGGTGTCGGGGTTCCTGAAGCTGGCCTTCACCGGAGCCCAGTTGATGGGGCCACAGCTCGGCGGCTTCGACGCGATGCTGCGCAAGATGGGCACGCAGGCGACCACGGACTTCCTGTCGTCGGCGGCGGGCAAGACGCTGCTCCTGCTCGCGGGAGACAGCCCGAAGCGGCTGGTGACGAACCTTCCCACGGGCTACCGCGCGGCGGTGAGCTACGGCGAGCGCAGCGTGGACTGGTCGGGCGACCGCACGGGCAGGCTCGTGATGAAGCGTGACTTCATGCCGCCCGCGTACCACGAGGGCGTGCTCCAGGCCGTCATCGAGGCGCTGGGTGCGCGAGGGGTGCAGGTCCACGGCAAGCAGACCGGGCCGGTGGACACCGAATACGCGCTGTCCTGGCAGTAACCGCTGCACGAAGCCCGCGGTCCACACGGGGAGCCGAACATGTCTCAGCAGCAGACCGGGACCGCGGTGCGCCTGCAGTCGGGCAACGAGTGGGTGTATGCCTTCCGCTCGCAGGAGGACGCCGCGTCGCCGCCGGACCCGGCGGTGTGCGCGGCGGCACCCTTCGAGCCCACGGTGAAGCTGGGGGCCAGCCTGTACGTGCCCGTCCATCGCGTGGTGGACGGGCGGTCCGTGGAGGACGGTTACGAAAAGGTGGGGACGGCGACGGCCTGTTTCCGGCTGACGGACCGGACGTTCGCGCCGGGCACGCGGGTGCCCTTCTACGCGCGCTTCCACCTGCCGGTGGGCCACTTCACCGCGTCGGGGGAGTGCACGCTGGTGAGCAACGACCAGCCCCAGGCAGGGGTGGTGCTGGCCGGCGGCGCACTGAAGCTGGTGGAGGTGCCCCCGGGGTTCGTGGGCGGGGTGCTGTCGAACCTGAGCGTGTTCAATCCGCTCAAGCTGCCCGGCTTCGCCACCGGCTCGTACTACACGCTCTACACCTTCCGGAACGAAGGCTCCGCGAGCCCCTGAGCGTCGCGTTGCGTGAGGGCCTGTAGCGTCCGGATGCGACCGGGAACCGGCGCCCCGGGACGAACAGCCATGTCGGGGATGCCTGGGAGAATGCGTCCTTCGGTGGGGCCTTGATGAGGCCCGGGGCCATTCACGGCCATCAGGAGGGGGACGCGCATGGAAGGCAGGTGGAAGCAGCTCTACGAGTCGCTCGGCTACCGTCCGCCCGCGAGCGTGAAGGTCACGCCGTCCGCGAACGAATCCACGACGACGCACGCTCTCCAGACGGAAGCGCCCCTGGCGGCGGACACGGACCTCCCGGTCCTCGGCCCCGAGGAACTGGAGGCCCTGCGCGCGGCCTTCCTGCGCGAACCGGAGGACGTGCTGCGCTGGACGGAGACGGGCCTGGGCGCGCGCGTGACGGTGGGCGCGTTCGTGGAGGTGTTGCGGGAGCTCGAATTGCTGTTCACGGACCCCGGCCAGTTGCAGGAGCGCCTCGACGCGACCGAGCGCCAGGTCCGTCAGGGCACCGGAGGCCTGCCCCCGGACTTCACGTTCCCGTTGAAGACGGAGGAGATCCCCATCGACCCCACCCGCACGCGCTTCGAGCCGCGGTCGGACCTGCGCGGGTGGCTGCTGTTCAGCGGGCCGGTCTGGCTGGAGCAGGGCGCGGCGGCGAGGCAGGCCCCGTTCCGCTGGCACTTCGGCGCGAAGAGCCGCTTTCTCTACCCGCTGCGGGAGCCGGAGCCAGGGCAGCCGGTGGAGGTGGCGCTCTTCGGGGACTTCGGCACGGGCGAATACACCTCCCGGTACATCGCCCGGCAGCTCGTGATGCGAGGGGAGCGCCTGGACTGCGCGGTGCACCTGGGAGGCGTCTTCTACGCGGGCCGACAGGGCGAGTTCGACGCGCACGTGGCGGAGCCGCTGGAGCCGCTGCTCGCGACGACGACGCTGCTGACGCTCAACGCGGCGCCGGAGATGCGCTCGGGCGCGGGCGCCTATTTCCGCTACCTGGACGAGCGCCGGGGCGCGGGCCCCCGCCACCCGCAGGAGGGCACCTATTTCTGCCTCGCCGCGGAGCGCTTCCAGCTCATCGGCCTGGACACCGCCTGGTTCGAAGCCGGCCGCCACCGCGAGCCCGCGCTGCTGCAGTGGCTGGAGCAGCGGCTGTCGGAGGGACGAAGGCGGGGCGCCATGAACATCCTGTTGAGCCACGCGGCGCCCTATGGCCCGGACCGCAAGCGCCTCGCGCCGCTGGTGGAAGAGGACCTGCGTGCCCTGGTCGTGGAGCGGGAGTGGGTGGACCTCTGGTGCTGGGGAGGCGCCCAGGGCGGAGCGCTGTACGACCGGGCACCGGGGCTGCCCTTCCTCGGGGCCAGCCTGGGGCACGGAGGCTTCCCCTACGAGCGGAAGGACACGCCGACGCATCCGGTGGCGCCGGTGCGCTTCTTCGAATCCTGGCCGCGCTTCCCCGAATGGACGGGCGTGCGCCAGGACCGGGGCAATCACGGTCACGCGACCCTGTGGCTGCATGCGGACGGTACGGCCACGCTGCGCTACACGGACTGGATGGGACAGGTCCGCTGTGAAGCCACCCTGGCGCGCCAGGGGACGAAGGGGCCGGTGACGCTGAAGCAACTCGACGTAGGAGGGTGACGCCGCCGCGAATCAGGGGCCCTGGATGCCGCGCTCCTGCATGTACTTGCGCAGTCCCGCGGCGCCCTGGGCGCGCACCTTGTTGTGCAGCATCGGCGTCCACCCGAGCACCAGTCCCACGGGCCCCAGGGCCTGCCGGGACCATGTCCAGAAGGGAAAATGGTCGCGGTGGCGGAGGATCTTCCCATCGGCGAACACGAACGTCGCGTCGATGCGGTTGAGGACCTTCCGGCGCGACTGGCTGAAGGTGTAGCGAGCATCCCAGTGGGCCTTGCCGGTGCGGTCATCGGCCTGGATGCCGCTGAAGGAGACGTCCAGGTCCTTGCCGCGCTCCAGCAGCATGCGCCACATGGAGGTGACGCCAGCGTGGCGCAGACCCTGGAACACCTCGTCGGAGAACTCCACGTCCGGGTGGTAGCAGGCGGCCATGCCGTCGGCGTCACGCCGTTGAAAGGCCGAATAGAAGTCGGTGATGAGCTGGGCGTTCGGGTGCATGCCGGCGGTCTATCAGACCGGTCGGGCTCGGCGCTCGGGGGCCCGGTACCGGAAGTCGGCGGGTCGAAGGTGACGGAAGTGCTGAGCAACGGGACGCCGCGTGGCAGGATGCGGGCGCATGGCTCGCGACATCGTCATCTGGCCCCACAAGGTTCTCACCACGTCCACCCAGCCCGTGACCGACTTCGGCCCGGCGCTCGAAAAGCTCCTGGAGGAGATGGCGGAGTCCATGGCGGAAGCCAAGGGCATCGGCATCGCGGCCAACCAGGTCGGAGTGCCCCTCCGGGTGGCCATCGTCGGCAGGGAGGACGGCACCTCGTTTGAAATCGTGAACCCCCAGATTCTGTCGAAGCAGGGGTCCATCAAGCTGGAAGAGGGCTGCCTGTCGGTCCCGGACGTGTGGAAGAAGTGCCCCCGCGTCGAGAAGGTGAAGGTCCGCTACCAGGACAAGGCGGCCCAGTGGCACGAACTGGAGGCGGAAGGTCGGCTCGCGCACGTGCTCCAGCATGAAATCGACCACCTGGACGGCCACGTCTTCGTGGACCACCTCTCCAGCGTGGACCGGACGCTCATCCTGGAGCGCATGCGGAAGCTGCAGAAGTCGCTGGCGCGTCAGAAGGACGAAGCGCCGCCCCCGGAGCAGAAGGCAAAGGGCTCGAAGCGCTCCTAGCCGGGCGTATCAGGCGGGGAACCCGGAGGGCGCGCTACGCTCCGGCGAATGGAATCGCGCCCCGTTCCCCGCCAGGTCCAGACCTTCCGGGAGGAGTACCGGGCCCGGGTCATCGGACCGGGCTATCGAGGCTGGGCCCATTTCGCCTTCACCAGTCTCGTCTGCCTCATCGGCATCGCCCTGGCCCTGAGTCGGCTGGAGGCGGTGCGGTTCTGGGAACTGCTGGGCATCCCCGGCGTCTTCGTGCTCGCGAACGGCGTCGAGTTCCTCGGCCACCGCGGACCGATGCACCACAAACGAAGGGGACTGGGCCTCCTCTTCGAGCGTCACACCGCGCAGCACCACCGCTTCTTCACCCACGAGGCGATGGCCTATGAGTCCAGCCGGGACTTCAAGATGGTGCTCTTCCCGCCCGTGCTGCTCCTCTTCTTCCTGGGAGCTGTCGCCGCGCCGCTGGGAGCCCTCTGCTTCCTCCTGATTTCCGCCAACGCGGGCTGGCTCTTCATCGCTTCAGCCCTGGGCTACTACCTCGCGTACGAATGGGTGCACTTCGGCACGCACCTTCCGAACGACCATTGGAGCGCCCGTCTCCCCGGGGTGCGATTCCTGAGGAGGCACCATCAGGTGCACCACGACCCGACCCTCATGGGGCGCCACAACTTCAACATCACCTTCCCCCTCGCGGACCTGCTTATCGGGACCTTATGGAGGGAGGAGCGCGGAAGGCGCCGCCCCGCTGGATGAGGGGCAGGCAGTGCTCCGAGGGAAATGGCGTGGAAGAAGGAACCCCGGCCTCGGGGGTTCTCACCAGGGAACGGCGTGCCCATATCCCCGGCGCGCAGGTAGAACGATTCGGCCCGGATCAATCAGGGTTTGACGTCTCCGAATCGAAGCGTTAGACACTGGACCTCCGCGCAACGGACCGGTGCCCCAGGGCACTCCGGAAAGCTGCACGGTGGGAAGAAAAGGGTCGACGAAGGTTGTTGACCCCGAACGCGGCGAAGAGATAGAAGCCGCGCCCCGCCCGAAGCCGACAGCAGCAAGTCGGTCGCTGGAGCGGAAAGCAGCAGGGATCGACTCGAAAGAAGTTGATCAACGAAGTGGCGGTGGTGGTAGAAGCCGCGCCCCTCACCCGGAAGCCCGCGCACTGGCGCGGAAGGAACTTCTGGGAGAGCGCAGCACCGACAAGAAAATAGGGCAGTCAACGCAGAGTTGACAGCGAGCGCGGCGGTGGTAGAAGCCGCGCCCCATCGAAAGAAAGTCCGGCAGGCAACAGAGCGGACGAAAGCGGTGGGAAAAGCTGAC
>NZ_RAWI01000450.1 GCF_003612125.1 Corallococcus praedator | reverse complement strand
GGCTCGAATGGCGCGGGGCCGGCCGGGGGGACGGATGGCGGCACCGATGCGGGCATCCCCGATGGTGGGACGTCCAGTGGCACGTCGGCTGGGACCGTGCACGAGATCAAGTTCTCCTTCCAGGTGCCGACCACGCCCGCCATCACCCTGCCCGTGGCGGGACAGGTGTCCACCACCACGCGCCCGCGCATCGAGGGCCAGGCGGGCACGGACGGTCCGGTCGTCCACATCCTCATCGATGGACGCGAAGTGGGCATGGTGGTGCCGGGGGCGGACGGGGCCTTCTTCCTGGAGCCCTTCACGCCGTTGACGGCCGGTGAGCACGAGGTCACCGCGTGGTCGGAGTCGCTGGGCGTGGCGAGCCTCGCGGCCACGCCGGTGCGCTTCACCACGCCGGCGGTGGTGCTCGCGGACGGTGGTGTCGTGGACATGGCGGTGCTGGTGGTGCCCGCGAACGGGGACACCGTGGGGCCCACGCCGCTGTTCGCCGGCACCACGACGAATGGACTCACGGTGGGCGTCGTCATCGACGACGGGCCGGACAACATCGTGCCGGTGGATCTGCTCGGGCGCTTCCGCTTCCAGGTGCCGGAGTCGGAGGCGCTGTCGGTGGGCGTGCACAAGGTCACCGTCCACGCGCACAACGAGACGGGCGAGGACGGGCCGCACTCCGACGTCGTGGGCTTCGAGGTGGTGGTGGCCGGCGACGGAGGAACGGGCGTGGACGCGGGCACGGCGGATCCCGCGGTGCCCATGATGGTCGTGCCCGCGCAGGACGCGAGCGTGGACCCCACGCCGACGTTCGTGGGCGTGGCCCTGGCCGGCACGACCGTCCGTCTGGAACTGGACGGCGCCCCGCTGGCCACCGTCACGAGCGACGCGGAGGGCGTCTTCCGCCACGAGGTGGGCGCTGGCGCGGCGCTCGCCACGGGGGCGCACCGCATCGTCGCGCAGGTGGTGACGGAGGAGGGCGAGGCCGGCCTGCGTTCACCGGAGGTGGGCTTCCAGGTGCGCGGTCCCACCGACCTGGACGTGGGCTGCGGCTGTGGCGCGGGGCCCGCGGGGATGATCAGCGTCTGGGCGCTGGTGGGGCTGACCGCGTTGGCCCGCCGCCGCGCCCGGGGCTGAGCGCACGGGCGGGTTCAGACCTCGGTGAAGTGCATGCCGGTGGCGCCCGTCTGCTCCAGCGCGGTCTTGAGGTCTTCGGAGACGATGAGCGCGACCTTCCATCCCCAGGGACGGAAGAGCTGGGTGACGCCGACCTTCGATGGGTCGATGCGCATGCCGTACACGGAGCGGTACTGCCCCAGCTTCTCAGGCTTGTTGTGTCTGGGTTCCCAGAAGAGGACCTCCTCGGAGGCCTTTTCGTCGATACAGCGGACGGTCTTCGTGGCGACCACGAGGACGTATTGGTCGGGTTGGCTGGGAATGTCGACCGGGATGAGTTGCACGTCGGCGGCCGCACGCTCCGCGAGGACGGTCGCGAGCTTGACGTGGACGATGGGGGTCAGCCCGACAGGAGTCCTTGAGAAGTCCACCGGCCTTCCCGCTTCACTGAGACGAACGGTCAGTCGGCCTTCGACGTGGACAGGTCTTCCCTCTGTGAACATCCAGGGGTCTTCCTCCTCCTGACGTCGCTCGTTCCAGGGACTCTCCAGAATCCAGGTGCCCTCCTGGACGTCCTCCGCGAGTTCGAAGAATCGATCAGCCATGTGCGGGGTCTAGCGCTTCGCGCGGGGTGAGGTCAGGAGTTTATGGAGGGTCGTGCCCGGGGACGAGGCTTCCTCGGCAAGCTCCTTGAGCACACCCTTCAAGGCCGTGCGGCAGTCCACCACGGTACGACAGGTGCCCATGGCCGAGTTCAGTCGCTGCATGATCCGTTCATGATACTCGCGAGGGTGAGGGCCTCGGTGTCCCTGGATCTCGACGATGTTCTCGGGATCATCCAAATCCATCCCCGCCTTCTTGAAGATGACCCTGAAGCGTTGTGTCCAGGGCCCACCGTTCTTCGAGGACTTCTCGTTGCGGAGGGTGGCCAGGTGATGCTTCTGGGGCGGTCCGGACCGGGATGACATCGCGAGCGCGTTGGGGGCGAGCGCGATGGTGAAACCGTCGGCGGTCATCGCCACGGAGCGGATGTTCCCCATGGCCACGAACCGAAAGCCCGCCTGGGTCTCCACCGCGAGCGCGGCCTGCGCGGAGCCCGGCAGGCTTTGCGTCCTCGCGGCGAGCCCTGCTGTGTTTCCCAGCGCGGCGGCGGCCACCATGACGAAGACACGCGCGGCGTTTTCTCCCAGCACCTTTCCGTACGCCTCGCCCGCGTCCCGCACCTGCACGAACGTGGTGGCTTCATCCACCTGCCGCACCAGGGCCACCCACCCGTCGAGGATGCGCCACACCGTATCCACGCCCAGGTACGCGATGGCGGTCGCGGTCATCAGGGCGGCGAGTCCCTTGGACACCGGCTCCGGCAGCGCCCAGAGCAACAGGTACATCGTCACGGTGGAGGTCATCATGGCCATCACCGCCTGCGGATGGGCCATGTCCTTCAGTGCGTCGGAGGTCTCACGCCACACCGAATCCATGGCGACCGCCATCGCCAGCGCATAACGACCGTCGCCTCCCAGCAACGGCCCTTCTTCCAGCAATCGCAGACAGTCCCCCGGCTGTTTCCGGCGGCTGTCGCACCAATGCTTGTAACCACGGGTCAGGTCGTCGGAGGCATCCAGCAGGTGCAGGTCACGCGCTTCCTGTTCGCCCAGGGGGATGATCCGCCGGGTCCGCTCCTGGAACCCGTACAGGCCACTGCGCTCCGGCAGGCCGAACAACTCCCGAGCCTCCCTCATGGGCCGAGTGGAAGGTCGTACCTCCCGGGCCAGCGCCCGCACCGTCTGCTTGAACTCCTCGTCGTCCAGTCGGGTCGTGGCGAGCGAAGCGTCCACGTCCTCGTGCGGCTTGACGACCTCCCGGTCGCCGTCGTCCGTCTCCAGTTTCACGACCCGCGTCGTCGCGCAGCCCGACACGAGCAACCCCAACAGCAGCGCCCACTGCCATCGCTTCATGCCCGCACGCTAGCCGCGAAGCCGTGTCCCGCATTCCCAGGTGCCCTCCGACCCCGGCGGGGCAAGGGGGCCTCCGGGCGTCCGGAGGGGTTGCCGGGCGCGCCGTGGGGACCCCCGTTATCTTCCCGCCCTCGAAGGCGTCCCCAGGGCGGTGTCCCGGGGCGGAAGGTGGCGCGCGTGACGACGGACGTGTCCTCGGAAGATGTCCCCTCGCGGCCGGCCCGGCGTTCGTCACGCTCACCGGGCTGGCGGTGGATGCTGTCCCTGCTGCTGGCCCTGGCCCTCCCCACCGCCCTGCACGTCTACATCGGCCTGCGCCTCTTCACGTCCCCAGGCTGGCCCGCCCCCTGGGCCGCCGTGGGGTGGGGCCTGCTGGGCCTGTGCTACCTCGTCCTCCTGGCGGGGTTTCGCGTCTCCCGCCGTGAGCAGCCCACCGGCCTCTCCCGCGCCATCCAGTGGGGCGCCTACGTGTGGCTGGGCGCCTTCGGCATCTTCCTGACCGCCGTGCTGGCCTCGGACGTCGTCGCGGGCGTGCTGTCCTTCTCCGGCGCCGTCACCGACCTGCACGCGCTCGCGCAGGGCCGCGCGGCGGCCGTGCTGGGCACCGTCGTGCCCGCCGTGGCGTTCGCGTTCGTCACCGCGCGCGGCCGCGCGAAGGTGGAGCGCACCACCGTGCCCGTCCAGGACCTGGGCCCGGGCCTGGACGGCCTGCGCGTGGTGCAGCTGTCCGACGTCCACGTGGGCCCCACCCTGGATGGCGTGTGGCTGCGGCGCGTGGTGGAGCAGGTGAACGCGCTGGAGCCGGACATCATCGCCGTCACGGGCGACCTGGTGGACGGCACCGTGGAGCAGCTGCGCGACCAGGTGGCGCCGCTCGCGGACCTCAAGGCGAAGCTGGGCGTCTACTACGTCACAGGCAACCACGAATTCTACCACGGCGCCCGCGCCTGGATTTCAGAGGTGGCCCGGCTGGGCCTCACCGTCCTCAACAACGAACACCGCGTGGTGGAACGCGACGGCGCCCGGCTCGTCGTGGCCGGCGTCACCGACCACGACGCGGGCCACATCGATGCGCCGCTCGCCAGCCGCCCCGACCTCGCGCTCGCGGGCGCCCCGCCCGACGTACCCCGCCTGCTCCTGGCCCACCAGCCCCGCTCCGCCCTGTCCCTGGGCGGCCTGCGCGTGGACCTCCAGCTGTCCGGCCACACCCACGGCGGGCAGATCTTCCCCTTCATGTTCTTCGTGAAGCTCCAGCAGCCCGTCGTGCAGGGCCTGGCCACCGTGGCCGGCACCCGGGTCTATACGCACCGCGGCACCGGCTACTGGGGCCCCCCGCTCCGCCTGGGCCCCGCCCCGGAGATCGCCGCCCTCACCCTGGTCGCCGCACCCCGCCCAACCGGAGATTGAAGCCAAGCTTGATATTTCCGATATTGCTGTTTACTGTGAGGACGTGTCTACCGCACCGTCTTCCCTCCTTGTCCCGGAATTCGCCTTCTCCCGTCCCACGGCGCCCGCGGCCTCGGGTGCGCGGCGCGGGGGGCTGACCTCGGTTCCGGCGGCCAGGGCAGGGTCGGCGGTGCCGGTGCTGTTGGTGGTCTCCGAGTCGCCCGAGGTGCGGTTGGCGGTGGCCCGGGAAGTGGGGGAGGGGTGCCGCGTGGTGGCGGCGCTGGGGGCGACGTCGGCCGACCGGCGGTTGGACCTGGGTGTGGACGTCGATGGGCTGGTGCTGGACCTCGACGCGGATCGCCGCGTCGTGAGCGATTTCCTCTGCCGTCTGGTGGACCGGGGCTTTAGCGGTCCACGCATTCTCCTGTCCTCCGGTTTCCGCCCTGAAGCCAGCGCCACCTTCCGGGCCTCCAGCCATACCCACTTCGCACTCGGCCGGCCCTGGCGCTCCGGTGAGTTGCGATCGCTCCTGGAGCTGGTCCTTGGGGTCTCCCACCTCGCTGAATCGTCAGGCTGTCCGTGACACCCGTCCCGCGCCGCTGACCGAGCGGGTCGCGGATGCGGGCCATGGACTCTTCACCGGCATCGCCGGGGCGTCCGCGGGCGCCGCGCGCAGCGCGTACGTGGCGCTGATGCTGCTGGCCGGCGGCATGGCCCGCTGTGCGACGGGCCGCACCCGGGAGGGCCTGCCCCAGCTCAAGCGCGGCCTGTTCCGCGTGGCGCAGGTGCCCATGGACCTGGTGCTGATGCTGGGCGGTCGCGTGCTCAGCGCCGTGCAGGTGGTGTCCGGCCTGGAGCCCGTGGGCCGCCGGCTGACGGACGCGGAGGTGACGCGGCTGCGGCCCATCTTCGGCGACAGCCTGGACTTCCGCTGCGTGCGCGTGAAGGAAGGCGCCCTGGGCCTGCTGGGTCTGCCGGGCCGCGCGTTCGCCCACGGCGACATCCTCTTCATCCCCCCCGGCTACGGCGCGGTGGGCTTCCGGCTGCTGGTGCATGAGCTGACGCACGTGTGGCAGCACCAGCACGGCGGCACGGGCTACCTGAGCGGCGCGCTGGCGGCCCAGTACCTGGGCGACGGCTACGACTGGCGCAAGGCCGTGGGACACCGCCGGTGGGCGGAGCTGAACGCGGAGCAGCAGGCCCAGTTCATCGAGGACGCCGCCGACGCGCAGCTCATCCCCCACGTGGGCCGGCCCACCCCGCAGCAGCGGCTGCGCGGCTGGAGCGACGCCGCCCTGTGCCTGCTGGACGAGGCGCTGGACAGCCTCTACGCCGGACGGGGCGCGCCGTGAGCCAGAGGCCCTCCCCATGACGCCGCCTGCCTCCCGGCCCGGAGGCACGCCCGAGGGCCGCTGCGTGCAGGCCGTCACCTGGCGCCGCCTGGAGTCCCCGGGCACCGAGCACTGCGAGCTGTGGGAGTCCGCCGCCGGCCCCCTCCTCACGGGCACCGCGGTGCTGGTGAGCGAAGGGCTGCCGCTGCTGGTGCGCTACACGGTGGCGTGCGATCCAGACTGGCACACGCGCGAGGCGCGGCTCGTGCTGCACCAGGGCGGCACGCGGCGCACCCTGGTGCTCCAGGTGGATGACCACCAGCGCTGGTGGCGCGACGGCCGCGAACTGCCAGAGCTGCGCGGCTGCGTGGACGTGGACCTGAGCGTCACCCCGTCCACCAACACCCTGCCCATCCGCCGGCTGGGGCTGGAGGTGGGCCAGGCCCGGGACGTGACGGCCGCGTGGGTGCGCCTGCCGGACCTGTCCCTGGAGCGGCTGGAGCAGCGCTACACCCGGCTGTCGGCGTCGCTCTACCGCTACGAGAGCGCGGGCGGCGCCTTCGTGGCGGAGGTGGACACCGACGCCCAGGGGCTCGTCACGCACTACCCGCCTGGATGGGAACGCGTGGCCACCTCCGAGGGTTGAGTCCCCGCCGACACGGCTTCGGCGTGGCTTCGCGCAACCCGGGACACTCACTCGCGGACAATCCCCCCATGCATTGCCGCAAATGCATGCCGGCGTGTCAGTAGATGTGCGCACGGGCGGCAGAAGACGGGGTTCTCCCAGGGGGTGGGGGATTGCGGGGACTACCTGTCATATAGGAATGGGCCCGGGTGACGTGCTGGGTTATATATCGACCCATGAACCGTTCCGGATGCAGAGGGGCCGCGAGCCTGGGGCCACCCCGCCGGACGTCACGTGCAAGGTTGATGTGGTGAAAACCCACCCCCGAGGTCCTATCGCTTCCGGCCGCGCCCGCAAGAAGCGCCCCAGGGCGCCTGCGTCCGCCGCCGCGCTGTCGCGACGGCAGTTGGAGCGCAAGCTGGCGGTCAGTGTGGGCGCGGCGGCCCGGGCCGCTCGGCTGCGGGCCGGACTGACGCAGGCGGATGTGGCGGACCGCGTCGGCATCGCGTCGGAGGTCTACGGCCGGTTGGAGCGGGGCAAGATGATGCCCAGCGTCCCCACGCTGTTCCGTCTATGCCTGGCGCTGCAGCTGTCCGCGGACGCGTCGCTGGGG
>NZ_RAWI01000044.1 GCF_003612125.1 Corallococcus praedator | reverse complement strand
GGGGGAGGATTTCCACCTCGACGACCCGCTCGCGCACGCGGGAGGCTCGCAACGCCGGCGCGGGGCTGGCCTTCCACAGGAGCAGCAGCACGACGGCGTGCAGCGCCAGGGAGAGCAGCCCGGCCCATCCGAGACGTCGAAGGCGCCGCATGTCCGGACGCTTTCAGAAAGGTCCCGGGGGCTCAACCCGCGCCATCCCGTGCGTTCGCGAACCGACGTACCCCCTGGCGAGCAGGCAACCCATGAACGTGGGAAACAGTCCGGGGGGTGACTCGACGGAGGCCGTGACTCCTGGTGTGCTGCCTCTACCCCCGTGCCCTCCATGCCCCTCGCCTGCCTTGACGAACCCACGTTCATGGACCTCCTGCTCGGGACGTTGCCGCCCGAGCGGGCCGCCGTCGTGGACGAGCACCTGGACACGTGTCCCTCCTGCCGTCGCATGGTGTCCGAGGCGCTGAAGGTGCAGCCTCCCGCCGCGCCGCTTCCCGCGCCGGAGGAGGACGTGCTCGACAGTCAGCTGGCGACCCTGGCCGTGGAGCCGTGGCGTGGAAAGAAGCCGCGCATGCGTCTGCCCACGCCGCCGCTCGCGCGGGGTACGGCGGTGGGGCGCTACCTCATCCTGGAGATGCTCGGCGTCGGCGGGATGAGCGTCGTGTACGCGGCGTATGACCCGGAGCTGGACCGTCGCGTCGCGCTCAAGCTCCTGCAGGTGGAGGCGCTGGGTCTGGGCGCGGAGGCCGGTCGCAACCAGGTGCTGCGCGAGGCGCAGGCCATGGCCCGCGTGTCCCATCCGCACGTCGTCTCCGTCTTCGACGTGGGCACCTTCGGCCGGCAGGTCTTCCTGGCCATGGAGCTGGTGGACGCGCACACGCTGCGCAAGTGGGAGCAGGACGGTCCGCACCCGTGGCGGCAGGTGGTGGACATCTTCGTCGCCGCGGGCCGGGGGCTCGCCGCGGCGCACGCGGTGGGCGTCGTGCATGGGGACGTGAAGCCGGAGAACATCCTCGTCGGGCAGGACCAGCGCGTGCGCGTCACGGACTTCGGCCTGTCGCGCATCATGTCCGGCGTGGTGGCCCCGCAGGTGACGCCCGGAGGCTTCACACGTCCCCGCGCCATGGAGGGCGGGACGCCCGCGTACATGGCCCCGGAGCAGTTCCCTCCCGAGGAGCGCACCGACGCGCGCAGCGACCAGTTCGGCTTCTGCGCCGCGCTCTACGAGGGCCTCTATGGCGAGCGCCCCTTCGCGGGTTCGACGGTGGAGGAGCTGTCCCAGGCGGTGCACGCGGGACGGGTGAAGAACGTGCCCCGGCATTCGGGTGTGCCGCAGTGGCTGCGCCGGGTGCTGCTCAAGGGCCTGTCGGTGCGGCCCGAGGACCGGCACGCGTCGATGGAGGCGCTCATCGCGGAGCTGGAGTCCAACCCCACCGCGCGCCGGACGCGGCGGTTGCGCGTGGGCGTCGGGGCGTTGCTGGTGCTGTCGGCGGTGGCCATCACGGGCGCCTTCCATGGACGACGCACCACGGGCTGCGAGGGGGCCTCGCGCGCGCTGGATGGCGTCTGGGATGCTCCGCGCCAGCACGCGGTGGAGGAGGCCTTCATCGGCACCGAGCGCCGCTTCGCGCACGATGCCCTGCGCCACGTGCGCCGAGGGCTGGACGCG
Source organism: Corallococcus praedator (assembly GCF_003612125.1). Classification (GTDB taxonomy): domain Bacteria; phylum Myxococcota; class Myxococcia; order Myxococcales; family Myxococcaceae; genus Corallococcus; species Corallococcus praedator. Next base: position 35,714 of record NZ_RAWI01000044.1, on the reverse strand, counting down.
TACACCGCCGCCTGGGTGACGACGCGCACGGCGGCGTGCGAGGCCACCCGCGTGCGGGGCGAGCAGAGCGAGGCGGTGATGGCGCTGCGCATGCGCTGCCTGGACGCTCGGCTGGCGGATGTGGCCGCGCTCACGCAGTTGTTCACCCAGGCGGATCCGGACCTCGTGGAGCGCGCGCCGCGCGCGGTGGAGGGACTGGCGCCCCTGGCGGGCTGTTCGGATGTGGAGGCGCTGACGTCCCGGGGACACTCCACGCCGGACGACGCCGCCGCGCGCGAGCGCACCGTCGCGCTGCTGCAGGCGCTCGTGGACGCGAGGGCGCTGCGTGCCGCCGGCCGCTATTCACAGGGTGTGGCGCGGGTGGAGCCGGTGGCCCAGGCGGCTCGCACCGCCGGGGACTGGTCCGGCGCCGCGGACGCGCTGTTGCTGCTCGCGGAGCTGAAGGACGGGGCAGGGGACTACCGGGGCGCGGAGCAGACGGTGCTCCAGGCCGCGTGGGCCGCGGAGGCCGGCCGCAACGACGAGGCCGCCGCGAGGGCGTGGACCCTGGCGGTGCGCGTGACGGGCGAACGGTTGGACCGGTACGCGCAGGGGCAGCAGGCCGGAGAGCGCGCCAGCGCCGCGGTGGAGCGGCTGGGCGGCAGCGGTGAGCTGAGCGGTGCGCTCGCGGCGAACCTGGGCCGGCTGTTGTCGCGGCAGGGGCGCTATCCGGAGGCCCACGAGCAGCTCACGCGCGCGCTGTCCTTCCTGGAGAAGCGCTTCGGGCCGGAGGCGCTGGAGGTCGCGGACGTGCGCGTGGAGCTGGGCACGGTGCGCCGCTCGCAGGGGCGCGCGGAGGAGGCCCTGTCCCTGTACGAGCGCGCGATCGGCACCGTGCGCGGCGCGTTGGGCCCTGAGCATCCGGACGTGGCGCGCATCCGTCTGGAGCAGGCCAGTGTCCGGTGGCAGCAGGGTGACTTCGTGCAGTCGGAGCGGCTGGCGCGGGGCGCGCTGGCGCTGTTGGAGCGTTCGCTGGGACAGGACCACCCGCAGGTGGCGGACGCGCTCAACAGCCTGGCGCTGGCGCTGCAGTACCAGGGCAAGCGCGAGGAGGCGCTGCCCCTGTACGAGCGCGCGCTGGGCATCGCGGAGAAGGCCGAGGGACGCGACAGCTCCACGGTGGCCATCATCGTCAACAACATCGGCACGCTGCTGGTGCACATGGGGCGGCTGGAGGAGGCCACGCAGCGCTTCGCCACGGCGCTCACGCAACTGGAGCGCAGCCTGGGCGCGGATCATCCCACGCTGGCGCTGGTGCTCCGGGGCATGGGCCAGACGCTGAGCTACCGCAACCAGCCGGACGCGGCGCTGCCGTACTTCCTGCGCGCGGCCACGCTCCAGACCTCGTTGCCGGATGACGTGAACGGGGGCTGGACGGGGGCGTTGGTGGACCTGGGGCGGACGTACATGGTGCTCGGACGGCCGCGCGAGGCGCTGGCTCCGTTGGAGAAGGCCGTGACGGGGTGGGAGCGCGCGCGGCCCCGGCCTGCGGAGCGCCCCGCCGCGCGGTACATGCTGGCGCGCGCACTGTGGGAAGCGAAACAGGAGCATCCCCGGGCCCTGCGGCTCGCGGCGGAGGCCCGCCAGGAGGTCGCCGCGTTGCCCGATGAGGAGTCCTCCGTCCCAGAGCTGCGTCAGGCGATGGACCGGTGGATCGCCCGACTGCCGCCAGCCGCACGGCGCACCCTCAAGACGGAGATGGCCACGCCCAGGGATGCGGACCCCTCCGCGAAGACGGTGGAGCGCTGACGGCCGGGTGCCCAAAGCGCCAGGACAGGAGGGCAACCCCCAACGCGATGGGGCCCTCCTCGAAGACGGTGGTGCGCTGAAGGGCCCGGCGCCGCCCGTCGAATACCCCTGTCGGTACCAGGGTCGCCCCCTCCCTCGTCCGGCGGTGGAGGGGACGACGGGCGGGCAGAGCGAGGCGGCGTTATAGGCTGGGGCGCATGACGCTCCTCGTCGACCCGCCCGTCGCCGCCCTTCCGCCCGAAGCGGGCCTGGAAGCCCTGGCCTCGCTCCTGCGCGGCCGCCGCGTCGTGGTGCTCACCGGCGCTGGCTGCAGCACCGAGTCCGGCATCCCCGACTACCGCGGTCCGGAGACGCGCCACAAGGTGCGCAACCCCATCCAGCACCGCGAGTTCCTGCAACGCCCCGAGGTCCGCGCGCGCTACTGGGCCCGCAGTCTGTTGGGCTGGCCGCGCTTCACCTCCGCCCGGCCCAACGACGCACACTTCGCGCTGGCCGCGCTGGAGACGGCGGGCGTGACGCCGGGCCTCATCACCCAGAACGTGGACGGCCTGCACCACGCGGCCGGCAGTCAGCGCGTGCTCGAACTGCACGGCGCGCTGTCGCGGGTGCGCTGTCTGTCCTGCCAGGCGCAGGAGCCCCGCGCGTCGGTGCAGGCGCGGATGCTGGGGCTCAACCCGGACTTCGCGCACACCGTCGTCGAGCTGCGGCCGGATGGCGACGCGGAATTGCCGCCGGAGGCCGTGGCGGACTTCCGCGTCCCCGCGTGCACCCGCTGCGGCGGGACGCTGAAGCCGGACGTGGTGTTCTTCGGGGACAACGTCGCGGCGCCGCTGGTGCACGACGCGTTCGCGCTCCTGGAGGAGGGCGACGCGCTGCTGGTGGTGGGCTCGTCCCTGACCGTCTACTCCGGCTTCCGCTTCGTCACCCGCGCCGCTGAACGCCACATGCCCATCGGCATCCTCAACATCGGCGAGAGCCGCGGCGACAGCCTCGCGGATGTGCGCGTGGAGGCGCGGGCGGGTGACGTGCTGCCCCGACTCGTGGCGTCGCTGACGCGCGCCTGACGCTGGACGTCCCTCCCTCCCACACCGGGCGTGCAGCCATCCGCCGCGCGTGGCGCAATGGGCACGCCCGGCGCGGTCCAGGTGTGCCATCATTCCCGGCTTCGCGAGGGGCGGCGGTGGGGTCGCTCCCGGGACGGAGACACAGGGCTGATGGACACCGGACGCCCGCTGGGCGGCAGGTACGCGCTGGAGCGCAGGATTGGCGGCGGTGGCATGGGTGCCATCTGGCTGGCCGTCGACCTGCAACTTCAGCGGCACGTGGCCCTCAAGCTCATCGCGTCGGAGGTCGTGGCCCGCACGCCGGAGGCCCACCGCCTCTTCGAACAGGAAGCCCAGGCCGTGGCCCGGCTGCGCCACCCGCACGTGGTGCAGGTGCATGACTCCGGCGTGGACGGCGGCGTGCCGTACATCGTCATGGAGCTGCTGGAGGGCGAGGACCTGGAGACGCGCCTGACCCAGCGCGGCCGCCTGTCTCCGGCCGCCGTGTCCGCGCTCGTCACCCCGGTGGCCCGCGCGCTGGCGGCGGCGCACGCGGCGGGACTCGTGCACCGCGACCTCAAGCCCGCCAACCTCTTCCTCGCCCACGTGGACGGGGAGGAGGTGGTGAAGGTGCTCGACTTCGGGCTCGCGCGCTCGCTCCTCCGCTCCGACGAGGCCGCGTCCGCGCAGGCCGAAGGGCTCACCGGCACGCTGCGCTACATGAGCCCGGAGCAGCTGCGCGCGGATCCGGACCTGGACGCGAGAGCGGACCTCTGGTCCTTCGCGGTGGTGCTCTACCGCGCCCTCACCGGCCAGTTCCCCTACGGCCCCGAGTCCGTGGGCGGCCTCTTGCGCGGCGTCTTCCACCCGCCCGCCGTGGCCGTCTCACAGCTCGTGCCGGAGCTGGGCGCGGCCGGGGATGCCTTCTTCCAGCGCGCGCTGCACCCGAAGCCGGAGCAGCGCTTCACGTCCGCGCGCGAGCTGGCCGCGGGCTTCGTCGCGCTGGTGGAGGCGGGCCGGGTCTCGCAGCCCGCGAAGGTGCTGGTGGTGGACGACGAGCCGGACGTGGAGGTGCTGATGCGCCAGCGCTTCCGCAAGCACGTGCGCGACGGCATCTACACCTTCGTCTTCGCGCGCGATGGTGAAGAGGCGCTGGAGGTGCTGCGGGCGCACCCGGACACGCACGCGGTGCTGTGCGACATCAACATGCCGCGCATGGACGGGCTCACCTTCCTGTCGCGCGTGGGCGAAGTGGATCCGCTGGTGAAGGTGGTCATCGTCTCCGCGTATGGCGACATGCCCAACCTGCGCACGGCGATGAACCGGGGCGCGTTCGACTTCCTCGTGAAGCCGGTGGACCTGGACGACCTGGAGTCCACGCTGGCGAAGACGGTGCGCCACGTGGCGGAGCTGCGCCGCGCGGTGCGCTCCACGGAGGAGAACGCGCTTTTGCGCATGTTCGTGCACGGCGGCATCCTGGAGCGCGTGCTGCCGCTGGTGCGCGGTCCCGGCGCGCTCGCGGGCGAGCAGGTGGACGCCACCGTCGCCTTCCTCGACGTGGCGGGCTTCACCGCCGTCACCCGCCAGCACCCTCCGGAAGCCGCGTTGCGCCGGCTCAACGCCAACTTCGAGGTCATTCTCCCGGAGCTGGAGACGCGCGGCGGCGTGGTGGACAAGTTCCTGGGCGACGCCGTGATGGCCGTCTTCCAGGGCGAAGCCCACGTGGCGCGCGCGCTGGACGCCTGCCTCGCGGTGAAGCAGCGGCTCCAGGCGCTCGCGTGGAGCGGGGGCGACGCGTCCCCGTACGCGCACGGCGTCTGCATGGGCGTGGACACCGGCACGGTGGTGTCCGGCAACGTGGGCGCCACGGGACGCGGCCGGTTGGACCACACGGTGCTGGGCGACGTGGTGAACACCGCCGCGCGGCTCGCCACCGTGGCCGGGCGCGACCAGGTGCTGGTGAGTGAATCGCTGGCCGCCCGGCTCGCGGCCTCCTTCGACTGCCGTCCCGTGGGGGAGCGGCGCCTGCCGGGCCCGGACGCGGCGATGCTCGTCGTGCGGGAGGTGGTGGCGCGGCACGGCAGCGCGTCCGCGTCCTCCTCCGAGGGCACCGCCCAGCAGGTGGCCCCCGCCGTCCTGGAGGCGCAGGCGCCCGCGCCCCGGGCCGACGCGTTCACGGCCAAGGGGCCCTCCTGGTCCACGTCCTCCTGAGCGGCAGCGCATGCGCCTCATCCTCAACCCAGGACAGGTGGACGAACGGGTGGTGATGCTGCCGGAAGGCACCACCACCATCGGCCGCACCGAGGAGAACGGCATCCGCGTGCCGCACCCCAGCCTGTCGCGGCGCCACGCGCGCCTGGAGCGGCGGGGCGGGCGCGTGGTGCTGGTGGACCTGGAGAGCAAGAACGGCAGCTTCGTGGGCCCGCACCGCGTGACGCGCCAGGAGCTGGGCCACGGCCAGTCCTTCCGCTGCGGCGAGGTGTCGTTCCGGCTCGTCTCTTCGGACACGCCGCTGCCGGACGGCTGGGGCCCGCTGCGCACCCAGCCCCTGGAGACGCGCTTCTCCGGGGGCGCCATGGAGTCGCTGCTCGACACGCGCTCGCCGGACCGCACCGGCGACAAGCTCCAGGTGCTCCTCAAGGTGGGGCAGATTCTCTCGTCGCCGGGCCCGGTGGACGGCCTGCTGGAGCGCGTCGTCCAGCTCGTCTTTCAAATCTGGGCGGTGGACCGGGCGGCGGTGCTGCTGGTGGACCGGGACACCGGGGAGCTGGTGCCGCGCGTGGCCCGGGGCGCGCGGGGCGGGACGCTGCCGGAGCGCTTCTACAGCCAGCACATCGTGGACTACGTGCACTCGCGCGGCGTGGCGGCGCTCTTCGCCGACGCCCGCGACGACGCGCGCCTCCAGGCGTCCGAGTCCGTCTTCCGCCAGTCCATCCGCGCCTCGCTGTGCGTACCCCTGCGCACGCGCGACACGGTGCTGGGCGTGCTGTACCTGGACAGCCTCAAGCAGGGCGGCCTCTTCACCGACGAGGACCTGGAGTTCCTCACCGCCTTCGCCAACCAGGCCGCCATCGCGCTGGACCACGCGCACCTGGCGCGCAGGCTGGAGGAGGAGGCCGTGCTGCGAAACGCCTACCAGCGCTTCTTCCCGCCCGACGTCGTGCGCCAGCTCAAGGCCCTGAAGGGCGTCCCGCTGGACGTGCGCGAGGCGAACGTCACCATCCTCTTCTCCGACATCACCGGCTTCACCGCCATGTCCTCCCGCCTCCAGCCCCGGCAGGTGGTGGACATGCTCAACGCGTACTTCCCGGTGATGGCGGACATCGTCTTCCGTCACGAAGGCACGCTGGAGAAGTACATCGGCGATGCGCTGATGGCCGTGTGGGGTGCCCCCTTCGCCCGGCCCGATGACGCGGACCGCGCCGTGCGCGCGGCGGTGGAGATGCAGCGCGCGCTGGCGGACCTGAATGCGCGCTGGCGCTCCGAAGGCGTGCCCGAAATCCACGTCCACATCGGCCTGAACTCGGGGCCGGTGGCCGCGGGCAACATCGGCTCGGAGCGCTACCTCCAGTACGCCACCGTGGGGGACGCCACCAACGTCGCCAGCCGCGTGTGCGGCGTCGCGTGCCCGGACGAGGTGCTCCTCACCGACGCCACGCGCGCCCTGCTGGACGCGGACGCCTTCGCGCTGGAGCCCCTGGTCCCGGTGACGGTGAAGGGCCGCGAGGAGCCCCTGTCCCTCTTCCGCGTGCGGTGGGAGCCGGCCGGGGGAGGGTGACGGCTACTCCGCGTCCTGCCCCAGCCGCTCCGGCTGGAGCAGGATGATCTGCCCGCCCTCGAAGGACAGCATCCCCTCGCGCACGTAGTAGCGGAGCCACTTGTTGACGCTCTCGCGCGTGACGCCGCAGAGGTTCGCGAGCTCCGACTGGGTAAGCTTCGGGGTGATGACCAGCCCCTCCGGCCCCTGGCGCCCCTGCGTCTTCGCCAGCTCCAGCAGCACCCGCACCAGCCGCGAGCGCGCATCCAGGAAGGCCGAGTCGTACACGAGCTGCGTCGTGCGCCGCACCAGCCGGCTCATGTTCGCCAGCAGCGCCAGGCTCACCTGGGGCCGCGTCTCCAGGTAGCGGCGGAAGTCGTCGCGCTGGAGCGTGAGCAGGTGCGCCTCCTCGCGCGCCATCGCGTCGGTGGAGCGCGACTCGCCGTCTAGCAGCGACAGCTCCCCGAACGCGTCCCCCCGGTCCAACAGCGCCAGGGTGATTTCGCGCCCCTCGCTGGAGCTCAGCCGGATGGCCACCTGCCCGCGCCGGATGATGAACAGCGCCGTCCCCACATCCCCCCGGTGGAAGATGACCTCCCCCCGGGCGAAGCGCCGGGGCTGGAGCAGCGACGACATGGTCTCCAGGTCCTCGCGGCCGAGGCTTTCGAACATCGGGATTTCGGCCAGCAGCTGCGCGTAGGACATGAGGGGGCCGCCATTCTGCCTGGAATCCCTGGATACAGGTAGGGAAGCCTCCCATCCAGACCGAGCGGACAAGTCCGGCGGGTGTGAACGCCTTCACACTCAGCCTGTGGGCCGCTTCACAGCCCGGAAAAGGGGGGAGGCGTACTGTCTCTTCATCGCAGCACGGGAAGCAGGGGGGCCCGCAAAGCGACACGGTGAGTCAAAGAGGTCGGGGGACTTCTTAGCCCACTGGCGTACGAGCGGGGAACAAACGGGGGAGGAGCCGCAGGGGTCGGCACGTAGAAGGGGGAAGCGTCGAGTTTCTGAGGGGGAACTCGACGCGAACACGAGTGCCGGCTCTTGCTGGAGCCACGCAGCAACGAACCCGGGCCAGGAGGCCCGTCGCTCCGGGGGGAGTGACGGCCTTCTTGTCCGGGTTGTTTTATTTCACCAGCGCGACCGCGGGCGTCAGCGTCAGCGTGGCCTCGCGGTGCTGCTCCACGGCGTCACGCGTGTAGAGCATGGGGTGGAACTTCACCTCGCGGCTCAGGTCCAACAGGTCGTCGCGGTGCGGGTGGAACAGGTGTTCCGTCTGCCCCGGCGCGTGGATGGACATGGAGCGGGAGAAGTCCTCCAGGTCGACGATCATCCGCAGCGCGGTGCCGTGGACCACGTTGAACGGGTGGCTCCACAGGAACGAGGCCCCGTCCACGGAGTAGTTGTCGCCCCGGGCCGGCACCGTGCGGGTGTTGAAGGCGCGGCGGATGGGGCCGGGAATCATCGGTCCGCCCAGCGGCTGGTGCGTGTACGTGAGCGTGTGGACCTTGCCCCACGCCCAGCCCTCCGGCTTCGGACCGAACGTCTTCCCAAGCCACGCCGTCGCGTCCGCCAGGGCCGCGCGGAGGATGTCGTCGCGCGTCTCCTTCGCGGGCGTCTTCGGGTCGTCCCACCAGGGGCTCTCCGGCTGGGACATCAACCCGATGACGAAGGGCATGTGCAGGCTGCCGTGGCGTTCGTACTGGCTCAGCAGGTACTGCTGCACCAGCTCCGGCCCCAGCTTGTGCTGGAGCAACCGGCGCAGCACCTCGATGTACCAGGCCTGGAACACCGTGGCGCCCACCGCGTCCGGTTCGAACCGCAGGTCCCACGCCTGGAGCGCGGCCACCGCCTGCTTCTGCGCGTCGTCGCCCGGGGCCACCGACAGGAAGTAGGGCCGCAGCGCTTCCGCGGGCAGCGAGTACGTCTCCGCCTGGATGCGCCGCATGTCCTCCACGGTGTGCTTCGTGCCCGCCTCAAGCAGGTCCGTGATGCGCTTGGCGCGGTAGCCGGGGAACCAGTTGTGCGCGATGAGGTACGGGTAGTCGTCGGAGGTGATTTTATTGTTCGCGGTGGCCGCGTAGCCCGCGGGCGGGTTGAACGACGCGGGCAATTCCTCGAAGGGGATGAAGGACGTCCACTCGGCTTCGCCCGTCCAGCCCGGCATGGGGATGAGGCCCTGGTGGCCCTGGCGGATGGGAATCTTCCCTGACGCCTGGTAGCCGATGTTGCCGGCCGTGTCCGCGTACACGAAGTTCTGGCCCGGGCTCTCCCACAGCTTCATCGCGCCGCGGAAGGACTCCCAGTCCGTCGCCAGGTTGAGGCGCAGCACGGCGTTGAAGAGCGGCTGGCATTCGCCGTGCGCCCACTTGAGCGCCAAAGGCTCGCTGTCCTTCAGCTCGTCGCCCATCACCGCGTTCATCAGCGGGCCGTGGCGGGTGCTCTTCACCTCCAGCACCACGGGCGTGCCGCCCTTGACGGGGATCTCCTCGCGGCGCACGTGCAGTTCGTGCCACGTGTCCTGGAAGAGGTACTTCTTCGGCGCCTTCGGGTCGTCCAGCTTCTCGATGTAGAAGTCCTGGGTGTCCGGGCCCAGGTTGGACATGCCCCAGGCAATCTTCCCGTTGTGCCCGATGATGAGCAGCGGCACGCCGGGCAGGGAGAAGCCCACGTGGTCGAAGCGGCCGCCGTGCAGGCCGTTCTCGTAGAAGGTGGACGGGAAGCCCAGGCCGATGTGCACGTCGTTGGCGAGCAGCGGCTTGCCGCTCTGCGTGCGCTGGCCGTGCACCACCCAGTTGTTGCTGCCGGAGACGATGTTCGGGTCGCCCAGCACCGCGTCGACCTTGTCCAGGCCGGACAGCGACTTCACGCCCTTGAGGCCCGGCAGGCGCGCCTCCTTCGGGACGATGAGCGGCGTCTCCGGCGCGTTCTGCGGCAACAGCGCGTTGGCCACCTCCTCACCGGCCGCCGCCACCAGCCGGGCGCGCAACAGCTCCAGCCGGTTGTTGCCGCCCAGCATCAGCGCCAGCAGGTTGCCGCGCGTCAGCGTGTCCATGGGCGTCCAGGGCGCGGGCGTCACGTCCAGGACGGTGAACTCGTAGGCCAGCGGCTCCGCGGCGATGCGCGCGTTGATGCCCGCGCTGTAGGCCTCCAGGACGGCGCGGGCCTCCGGATCCACCTGGGGCCAGGACTGTTCGGCCATGTGGCGCAGGCCCAGCGTGAGGATCATCTGATCCACTGGAAGCAGGGCGGGCCCCAGCAGGCTCGCGAGCCTGCCGTCCACCAGCCGCCGGCCCATCTCCAACTGGAACAGCCGGTCCTGCCCGTGCACGTAGCCCTGGGCGAAGAACAGGTCGTGGTCGTCCTGCGCGTACAGGTGCGGCACGCCCCACGTGTCGCGCAGCACCTCCACCTTGCCGTGCAGGCCGGGCAGCGTGAGGGTGCCCTCGGCGCGCGGCCACCGGCGGCGGGCGAGCCACGGGCCCAGGCCGGGCGTGGCCACGGCCATGGCGGACGGGAGCATGCGCAGCATTCGCAGGACCTGGGAGAGGGCGCTCATGACGCGGAGGCTCCGGCGGCGGGGGTGGACGGCGTGTTGGAGGAGGTGTCCTCCGGCTGGGCGACGGGCACGTCCGGCAGGGCATCCGGAACCTCCCGGTCCAGGTTGCGCACGCGCGGGTTCAGCCACGCGACCGCCACGTTGGCGAGCGTCACCAGGCCCAGGAAGATGAAGAGCAGCGCGATGCCGCGCCCCGGGCCCACGCCCAGGAGGCGCCCCATGCTGTCGGCGAGCGCGCCGCCGGGCGCCATGGCCGGCTCGAAGAGCCCGTCCGCCAGCGGCCCCGCCATCAGGGCGCCGATCGGCGCGATGCACAGCAGCACCATGCGCTTCACCGCGGAGGCGCGGCCCTGGAGGTCCGCGGGAATCTTGCGCTGCCAGAACGCCTGGCTGCCGGCCATCATCGGCGGCATGGTGAACAGGTAGAGCGCGGCGGCGGCGGCCACCAGGGGCACGCTGGGCACGGGCGCGGCCATGAAGAGCACCAGGCCCGACAGCAGGTTGAAGCCCAGGACGCCGTGGAGCAGGTTCTTGGGGCCTCCCCACACGCCCATGCCAATGGCGCCCACCAGCGCGCCCACGCCCGCCACCGACGCGATGCCGCCCAGCGTGGAGATGTCCGTGAAGGCCAGCACCAGCGGGGTGATGAGCAACATCACCAGGGACATGCACAGCGAGGCCACGGCGGTGAAGGCCAAGAGGCCCAGCAGACCCGGGCGCGAGCGGATGAAGTTCCAGCCCTGCTTCATCTCCTCGATCAGCGACCCCTTGCCCTGCTGTCCCTCCGCGGACACGGGCGGGCGCGGGAAGCGGACGATGAGCAGCGTGAGCACGGCGAAGGAGAAGCTGACGACGTCCACCGTCAACACGCCGATGAGGCCCACCGCTTCGATGAGCGCTCCCGCGACGATGGGGGCGAGGATCTGGCTGGCGCCGCTGGCCACCTCCGCCATGGCGTTGGCGCGGCCCAGGTGCTGCTTGGGCACCAGCAGCGTGATGGTGGCGAAGAAGGCCGGCCAGCGGAAGGCCCCGAAGCAGGCCCCGAAGGCGACGGGCAGGTAGAAGTGCCAGGCCTCGATCACGAACAGGCCCCGGTTGCTGGCGAGCACCATGGCGAAGATGATCAACGTGCTGGCGCCGTTGCCCAGGTCCGCCAGCAGCATCGCGCGGCGGCGGTCCCACCGGTCCACGAACGCGCCCGCGAACGGCGACAGCAGCACCATGGGCGCGAACGCGAAGAAGGACAGCATCGCGAACTGCGTGGTGGAGCGCGTGTCCAGGAACACCTTGGCGCCCACGCCGAACGCGGTGAGGCCGGAGCCGATGATCGAGATGAGCTGACCGAACCAGGTGAGCCAGAAGACCCGCATGGGCTGGGTGATGGTCAGGCGTTGGGAAAGGCTCATTCCACGTCTCTTCTGGCAGGAGGGGTCAGGGGCCCGCGCACGGTACTACGACAGGGCGCGCGGGCCCGGGCAATCCAGGGGGACTTCAGCTCTGCTCCAGCTCCGCGAGCATGGCTTCCAGGTCTTTGGGGTCGAGCTGGCTGGCGCTCGCTTCGACGATGGCCACCGTCATCACCTCCACGGTGGGGGACTCGAAGAGGGCGCGCATGGACAGCTCCACCTGGAAGGCCTCCCGGATGCGCGACAACAGCTGCACGCCCAGGAGCGAGTGCCCACCCAGTTCAAAGAAGTTGTCGGTGATGCCCACCGTCTCCACGCCCAGCAGGTCCTGCCAGAGGGTGGCGACGCGCTCCTCCGTCTCGTCACGCGGGGCGACGAAGGCGTTGGGCAGCGGGGGCCGGGGATGCCGGCCACCGGACTTCGCGCCGGAGCGCGTGGCCGCCGCGCCGTCGCGCGCCAACTGGAGCCGGGCCGCCAACGACCCGAGCGACGCGAGGAAGCGTCCGCCGGTGGGCTGCGTGAGGAGCGCGCGCAGCAGGCGGAAGCCCTCGGCCGGGGCGATGACGGCGTCGGGACGGAAGCCCTCGCCCACGCCCCACACGTCCCAGTCCACGGTGTACCAGCGGGTGCCGCCGCTCCGGGCCTGCTTCGCTGCCACCGCGTCCATTCCGGCGTGCGCCGCCGCCACCGCGCTGACCGCCATGCCGCCCAGCACCACGGTGAGGGACGACTGCACCACGACGAAGTCCGGGCTGCGCGTCGCCAGGGCCTCCGCCAGGCAGGTCACTCCCCCGAACCGGCCCGCGAGCAGCGGGGTGTTGGCTTCGTGCGTGGCTTCGGCCACGGCGATGCGCGTGGCCATGCCGCCGTCGCCCGCCGCGTAGAAGACGCCGTCGAGGTGGCCGAATTGCGCCTCCGCCACCTGGAGCGCCTTGTCGAGCTGGCCCGCGACGCCCGCGTCCGCGCGCAGCGCGAGCACCTGCGCCCCTGTCTTCTCCAGCGTGCGCACGCGCTCGATGGCCCTGGACGTGGGGTCCTGGGCGTCATGGCCCTCAAGCCACGCGTCCCACTCTCCGGCCGCGGGCAGCGTGCGGCGCGATATCAGGACGAGCTTCGGCTTCACCGCCTGCGTGAGCTGCTCCGCGAGCGCGAAGCCCACGCGGCCCAGGCCACCGACGATGACGTAGACGCCGCCGTCCTTGAGCGCGGCCGGCTGTGACGCCCCGGTCGCGGGGACGGGGGTGGGCTCGAAGGACTCCACGTGGCGGTACGGCCCGCGCAGGGCCACCACCGGCTCCGTGCCGGACGACAGCTCCGTCACCAGTCGCTCCAGCCACGGACCGGACGCGGCCTCTTCCGGCGCGGGCCAGGTGACGTCGACGGCGCGCACGGTGAGGCCCGGGTACTCCTGGGGCAGCACGCGGCTTGTGCCCACGCTCGCGGCCTGCCAGGGCACGAGCGGCTCCTCGCCCGTGACGTCCTGCGCGCCGGTGGTCACCACGTCCAGCGTCACCGGCGCCTTCGCCGCGCCAGGGCCCACGGCCTTCGCCACCTGGAGGAGCGCGTGGAAGGACGTCTCCAGCCCCGCCTCCAGCGCGCGGTGCTCCTTGAGCAGCGGCCACAGGTACGCGATGTGCGCGGGCGTCCAGTCCTCGCCGCGCAGGCGCTCCAGGTGTTCGTTCAGGGCCTCGGGCTGGGATGGATCCACGGCGAAGCGCCGCGTCAGCGGATCCGACACGTCCGTCCCCGCCACGAGCGACACCACGTCCGCGCCCGCGAGGCGCAGGCGCTCCGTCACGCGCGCGGCGACCGGCGTGTTCGCCTCCAGCACCAGCCAGCGCTGGCCCGTCAGCGACGGCACCTGGGGCGAGGCCCGCGTGCGCGGCCAGACGGGCACGGACAGCTCCACGCCCTGCGCCGTCGCGGTCATCGCGGGGACGGCGGAGGCGCGGGGGAGCGCGGGCGGCGGGCCCTTGAGCAGGTCGTAGCGCTCGCGCTGGAAGGGATAGGCGGGCAGGGGGATGCGGCGGCGCGCCTCGCCCTTGTAGACGCGGGAGAGGTTCGACTTCGCGCCCGCGAGCCACAGCTTCGCGGCGGCGTCCGTGGCGTGCGTGAGCGCGTCCTGGCCGGCGTCTCGCGGGGAGGGCAGCGACGTGAGGATCGCCGGGAAGGTGCCCTCGGGGGCGTTGCGGCGCACCAACGTGGCCAGCGAGTTGCCCGGACCGACCTCCAGGAACACGTGCTCGGGGTCGGTCAGCAGTTGCGCCGCCGAGTCCTGGAAGCGCACGGCCTCCCGCAGGTGGCGGGCCCAGTACGCCGGGCTCGTCGCGTCCTCGGGCGTCACCCAGGTGCCGGTGACGTTGGACAGGTAGAGGTCCTTCGGCGCCTTGCGCGTGACCTTGAGCACCGCCTGGCGGAACTCCTCCACGATGGGGTCCATCATCGCGGAGTGGAACGCGTGCGACGTGTGCAGGCGCGACACCTCCACGCCCTGGCCCTCCAGCTTCGCCTGGAGCGCGTCCACCGCGTCGGTGGGGCCCGCGACGACCGTGAAGCCCGGCGCGTTGACGGCCGCCACCGACAGGCGCGCGTCCATCAGCGGTTGGACGGCCTCGGGCGTCATCCGCACCGACAGCATCGCGCCCGCGGGCAGCGACTGCATCAAACGGCCACGCGTGGCCACCAGCGCCAGCGCGTCGTCCAGGGAGAACACGCCCGAAAGGCACGCGGCCACGTACTCACCGATGCTGTGGCCCACCATCGCCTGCGGCGTCACGCCCCACGACGCCCACAGCTTCGCGAGCGCGTACTCGATGACGAACAGCGCGGGCTGCGTCAGGGACGTCCGGCGCAGTTGTTCCGTGGCCTGCTCGCGTCCGTCCGGGGACGGGTAGAGCACCGTGCGCAGGTCCAGGCCCAGGTGCGGCTGGAGCTTCTGGGCGCAGGCGTCCACCTCCGCGCGGAACGTGGGCTCCTGCTCGTACAGGCCCCGGCCCATGTCCACGTACTGCGAACCCTGGCCGGAGAAGAGGAACACCACGGGCCTGCGCGTGTTCGTGCCCGCGCCTCCCAGCAACCGGCGCGCGTCCTTCAGCGCGGCCCGGGCGTCGGCGGTGTCGCGGACCACCACCGCGCGGCGGTGCTCGTGCGCGTGGCGGCCTGACTGGAGCGTGTAGGCCACGTCCGCCAGGGGCAGGGTGGGGTTCGCGTCCAGGTGCGCGGCCAGCCGGGCCGTGGCGTCCTCCAGCGCGGCGGGCGTGCGGCCCGACAGCGGCAGCACGTGCCACACGCGGCGCGACGGAGCGGGGGCGGGCGCCTTGGGGGCCTCCTCCAGGATGACGTGCGCGTTGGTGCCGCCAATGCCGAAGGCGCTCACGCCCGCGCGGCGCGGCCCGTCCTGGGCCACCCACGGCCGGGGCTCGGAGGGCACGAAGAACGGCCCACCGTCGAAGTCGATGACCGGGTTGGCCTGCTGGAAGTGGGGGCTCGCGGGAAGCTCGCGGTGCTCCATCGCGAGCACCGTCTTCACCACGCCCGCGATGCCGGCCGCCGCGTCCAGGTGGCCGATGGCGGCCTTGAGCGAACCCAGCGCCACGCGCTTCGAGCCCGTCTCCGTGCCTCCGAACGCCTGGTTGAGCGCGGCCACTTCGATGGGGTCGCCCAGCGGGGTGCCCGTGGCGTGGGCCTCCACGTACTGGATGTCGTCGGGCCTCACGCCGGAGATGGCGAGCGCCTCCGCGATGACGGCGGCCTGTCCCTCCACGCTCGGCGCGGTGAAGCCCACCTTGCCCGCGCCGTCGTTGTTCACCGCCGTGCCCAGGAGCACGCCGTGGAGGGTGTCGCCGTCCTTGAGCGCGTCCGACAGCCGCTTGAGCACCACCACCGCCGCGCCCGCGCCACGCACGGTGCCGTGCGCCTTCGCGTCGAAAGCGCGGCAGTACCCGTCCGGCGAGAAGATCATCCCCTCCTGGTACAGGTAGCCCGCCGTCTGCGGGAAGGACACGGACGCGCCGCCCGCGAGCGCCATGTCGCTCTCGCCCGACAGCAGGCTCTGGCACGCCAGATGGAGCGCCACGAGCGAGCTGGAGCACGCCGTCTGCACCGTGGCGGCGGGGCCGCGCAGGTTCAGCCGGTGGGACACGCGCGTCGCCACGTAGTCCTTGTCGTTGGCCAGCATCACGCCGAACGAGCCCGCCGCGTCCATCAGGTCCGGCTGCCGCATCAACGCGCGCAGCAGGTAGGAGCTCAGGCTCACGCTGGCGTAGACGGCCACCGCGCCCTTGAAGCGGCCCGGATCATAGCCGGCGTTGTCCAACGACTCCCACGCGCACTCCATGAAGATGCGCTGCTGCGGATCCATCAACTCCGCTTCGCGCGGG
This sequence comes from Corallococcus praedator, assembly GCF_003612125.1. Lineage (GTDB taxonomy): Bacteria > Myxococcota > Myxococcia > Myxococcales > Myxococcaceae > Corallococcus > Corallococcus praedator. The sequence continues at coordinate 19,782 of NZ_RAWI01000044.1, read as the reverse complement.
CTGTAGCCGAAGAGGCCCGCGTCGAAGTCCGTCGCGCCGTCCAGCACGTAGCTGGAGCGCACCCACTGGGGATGGGCGCGCAGGGCCTGCGGCACGCCCGCCTCGTCCAGCTCCGCGTCCGTGGGCACCCGGCGCGCATCGCCTCCGCGCCGCAGCATCTCCCAGAACCCCTCCAGGTCCCGGGCCCCCGGAAAGCGGCCGGACAGGCCGACGATCGCGATGCGCTCCTCACCACCACCCACTGCGTCACTCATCCGCGTCTCCGTCCGTCGTCTCCGCCCGACCGCGGCCCCCCACCGCTCGGCGGTTCACCGTGCGTCGCGCCTCGGCCCGGGAACGGCCCGACTGCGCCGCGTCCTCCGAGGGCTGCTCCTCCCGACGCGACAGCCGCGTCGCCAGCGCCCGCACGGTGGGGTACTGGAAGAGGTCCGTCAGTGCCAGCTTCACGCCCAGCTCCGCCGTCAACCGACGGTGCAACTGGAGCGCGAGCAGCGAGTTGCCACCCAGCTCGAAGAACGGGTCGTCCAGGCCCACCCGCTCCACGTGCAGCAGGTCCTTCCACGCCTGGGCGATCTGCTGCTCGATGGCCGTCCCCGGCGCCACGAAGGGCCGCGAAGGATCCGCGCCCCCCAACTCCGGTGCCGGCAATGCCTTGCGGTCCGCCTTGCCGTTGGGGCTGAGCGGCATGCGCTCCAGCACCACGACGTTGGACGGCACCATGTACTCGGGCAACCGCTCCAGCAGGAACGCACGCAGCGCGCCCGCCTCCGGCGCAGCGTCCCGGCCGGTGACGTATGCCACCAGCCGCTTCTGGCCCGGCCGGTCCTCGCGCGCGAGCACCACCGCCTGCTTCACCGATGGGTGCTTCTCCAGCGAGGCCTCGATTTCACCCAGCTCGATGCGCAGGCCGCGGATCTTCACCTGGAAGTCCGCGCGGCCCAGGTACTCGACCTCGCCGTCCGGCAGCCACCGCGCCACATCGCCCGTGCGGTACATGCGCGCGCCCGGCGCCGTCGCGTACGGATCCGGGATGAAGCGCTCGGCGGTGAGCGAGGGCCGCGCCAGATAGCCCCGGCCCACCTGCACGCCGCCGATGTACAGCTCGCCCGCCGCGCCCTGCGGCACCGGCTGCAACTCGGCGTCCAGGATGCGGATCTGCGTGTTGTCCACCGGCCGGCCAATGGGCACGGACCTGCGCCCGTCGTTCGGCTGGCACGCGTGGAAGGTGACGTCCACCGCCGCTTCCGTGGGGCCGTACAGGTTGTGCAGCCCCGCGCCGGGCAGCATTCGCAGGCACTGCTCCTTCAGCTCCAGGGGCAGGGCCTCGCCGCTGCACACCACGCGCTTCAGCGACGTGCACCCGGCCACGTCCGGCTCCTCCAGGAACGCCTGGAGCATGGAGGGCACGAAGTGCAGCGTGGTGACGGACGCGGACGTGATGAGCGCTGTCAGGTACGCCGGGTCCTGGTGTCCGCCGGGCTTCGCGACGACGAGCTTCGCGCCGGTCATCAGCGGCCAGAAGAACTCCCACACCGACACGTCGAAGCTGAAGGGCGTCTTCTGGAGCACCACGTCGGCCGGCGTGAGCCGGTACGCGGACTGCATCCACAGCAGGCGGTTGCACACCGGCCCGTGCGCGTTCATCGCGCCCTTGGGACGGCCCGTGCTGCCGGACGTGAAGATGATGTACGCCAGCGAATCCGGCGTGGCGAGCGGCGCGGGCGCGGTGGTGGGCTCGCGGGCAATCGCCTCCCAGCCCGTGTCCAGCGCCACCACCTTCGCGTCCGTGGCCGGCAGCCGCGACAGGAGCCGCTCCTGCACCAGCAGCACGGGGGGCCGGGCGTCCTCCAACATCCAGCCCAGGCGCTCCTGCGGATAGCCCGGATCCAGGGGCACGTAGGCGCCGCCCGCCTTGAGCGTGCCCAGCAGGCCCACCACCATCTCCAGCGAGCGCTCCACGCACAGGCCCACGCGGACCTCCGGCCCCACGCCGTGCTTGCGCAGGGCGTGTGCGAGCTGGTTGGCGCGGGCATCCAGCTCCCGGTAGGTGAGGCGCGTGCCCTCGAACTCCAGGGCCACCGCGTCCGGCGTGCGCGCGACCTGCGCCTCGATGAGCGACGTGAGCGTCGCTTCGGGCGGATGGGCGACGGTGGTGTCGTTCCACTCCTGGAGCACGCGGTGGCGCTCGGTGTCGGGGAGCAGCGGCAGCCGGGAGATGGACACGTCCGGCTGGACGACGATGGCCTCCAGCAGCGTCTGGTAGTGCGCGAGCAGCCGCTCGGCCGTGGCCGGCTCGAAGAGGTCGGTGCTGTACTCGGCGATGACGCGCAGGCCCTGCGGCAGGTCCACCAGCAGCAGGGACAGGTCGTACTTCGTCGTGCCGGTGTCCACCGGCTTCGCCTCCATCACCAGGCCCGGGGCCTCCAGGGCCGGCATGGGCGCGTTCTGGAGGACGAACATCACCTGGAACATGGGCGTGTGGCTCAGGTGCCGTTCAGGCTTGAGCGCGTCCACCAACCGCTCGAAGGGGATGTCCTGGTGCGCGTACGCGTCCAGCGTGGACTCGTGCACGCGGCCCATCAGCTCGCGGAAGGACGGCTTGCCGGACAGGTCCGTCCGCAGCGCCAGCATGTTCACGAACAGGCCGATGAGCCCCTCCACCTCCGCGCGCGGACGGCCCGCGATGGGCGTGCCCACCACCACGTCCTCCTGTCCGGTGTAGCGCGACAGGAGCACGTTGAAGGCCGACAGCAGCGTGACGAAGAGCGTGCGGCCCTCGCGCTGGCCCAGCGCCTTGAGCGCCTGGGTGAGCGTGGCGGACAGGTGCATCACCTTCCGAGCGCCCTTGGAGCTCATCAGCGCCGGACGCGGCTTGTCCGCGGGCAGCTCCAGCAGGGCGTGCGGGTTGAGCCGGCCCTTCCAGTACGTGAGCTGCCGCTCCAGCTCCGCGCCCTGGAGCCAGTCCTTCTGCCACACGGACCAGTCCGCGTATTGCAGCGGCAGGGCGTTGAGCGGCGGGGGCTGGCCCTCCAGGCACGCGCGGTACGTCATCGCCAGCTCGTGCACGAGCACGCCCATGGACCAGCCGTCGGAGACGATGTGGTGCTGATCCACCAGCAGCACCTGTTCGCCGCCGCCCAGCAGCATCAGCACCGCGCGCAACAGCGGGCCCTGCTCCAGGCTGAAGGGCTGCTGCGCGAGCCGCACCACGCGCCGCTGGGCCTCCTCCTCGCGCTCGGACTCCGGCAGGCCCTGGAGGTCCATCACCTCCAGCGGGACTTCACCGGTGGCGGCGATGATCTGCATCGCCTGACCGTCGCGCTCCTGGAAGGTGGTGCGCAGCGTTTCATGCCGCTCCACCAGCAGGGCCAGGGCCCGGCCCAGCGCGGCCGTGTCCACGGTGCCGGACAGGCGCACCGCGGTGGGCATGTGGAACGCCGCGCTGCCGGGGCTCCACTTGTCCAGGAACCACATCCGCTCCTGCGCGAAGGACAGGGGCGCCTGCTTCCCAGCGGGGCGCGTCTTGTCCTTCAGGAGCTGGGCCAGCCGGGCTCGCTTCTCTTCGGGCGTCAACGTCATGATCCGGTTGCTTCCTCGTCGCTGCTACCGCCACCCGTGCCACCGCCGCCCGCGTCTTCCAGCACCGCGAGCAGCTCCGCCACCTGTTCGTCCGACAGCTGATCCATGTTCTCCAGCAGCTTCTCGGCCTCCGCGGCGGTCACCTTCTTCTTCGCCTCGGGGACCACCGGCGCGGGCGCCGGGGCGGGCGTCGCGCCCTCCACGGAGTAGCCCAGCCGCTGAATCACCGCGTGGGTGGAGGCGTCGAACGCGCGGGGCCACTTGATGCGCTTCCAGGACTCGCCCAGCTTCTTCTCGATGCCCTGGTGCTGGAGGATGTTGGGGTCGCCCAGCCCGCCCATCATCCGGTCCTTCTTGCCGTCGTACGGCTGGACCATGCGCTCGTCGTAGGGCAGGCCCAGGAAGTCGCACACGCCGGTCATCACCTTCGTCGGATCCGCGACCAGGTCCTCGTACGCCACCCAGTGGCAGCGCTCGCGGCCGATGCCGTCGAAGAAGTTGAGCAGGTTCCGGTTGGACAGCGCCCACACCGTCTCCGCCACCACGTAGGGGTCCACGTCCGCGTCGCCGAAGAGGCCGGCGGCGAAGAGGCGGTCGAAGCGCATCCGGAGGATGGACTCCATCACCGGCAGCGGGTGCCGGTAGAGGTAGATGTACTTGTTGCCCTCGAACATCTGCTCCGCGCGCTGGAGCGTCTCCACGTCCATGGCGTACGTGGGCGTCTTGTCCACGAGCAGCCGGGGCGCGGACTTCTCCTGGAGGCGGCGGTAGACGTCCTGCGCGGAGGCGTCCTCCGCGACCAGCCTGTCCACCAGCGCGGCACCGGCGCCGGAGTCCAGCTTCTCCAGCTCCATGAAGGCCCACTGCAGACCGCCCGTGGTCCACTCCATCTCGCTGCCGAAGCCGATGTTCTCGCGCCACTCGCGCATGCTCTCGAAGAAGAGCAGGTTCACCTCCGGCGGGCAGAACAGCCGGGGATGTCCCGCGAGCATCACGCGGAACAGCGTGGAGCCCGCGCGAGGGCTGGAGTGCACGAACACCATCGGCGGGTTCTTCTTCGCGGTGTCGGTGCGCGCCTTGCCGGTGCCCTGCGCGCGGTAGGGCTTGAGCGGATAGGCGGACAGCGGCTTGCCCTCCGCGAAGCGCTGCGGGTTCGTCAGCCGGTCCATCTCCACGAGCAGGTACTTCGACAGCTCCGGGATGGACGGGTGCGCCTGCACCTCGTGCGGGTAGAGCTGGAACTTGAAGTCCTGCCGCAGGTCGTATTCCAGCTCCGCGCCCAGCGCGTGCAGGTCATGTCCCTTGAGGCTTCCGTCCGCGGGCAGCTTCTCCAAGGGGATGCGCAGCCCCTCGGAGATGTGGTGGCGCAGGTACTCCGTCATCAGCGCGGGGCGCTCGGTGGGAAACGCCGTGCGCAGGCGCTCCGCGATGGGCTTCTCCGTGGAGGCCGCGCGCTTGCCCAGCTCCTGCTCCACGCGTCCGGCGACCCCGGCCACGGTGGGCGTCTCGAAGAGGCCGCGCAGCGACAGGTCCACCTTGAGCACCGCGTGGATGTGGTTGCGCAGCTGCGTGGCCAAGAGCGAGTGCCCGCCCAGCTCGAAGAAGTTGTCGTGGATGCCGATGCCGTGGATGCCCAGCACCTGCTCCCAGATGCCCGCGACGGTCTTCTCCAGCTCCGTGGTCGGCGCGACGAAGGGCGTGAGGATGGACGGCCGCCCGTGCTTGCCGGGCGCCGCGTCCTTGCGGCCCGCGTCCTTCTTCGTGGGACGCGGTCCCTGGCGGCGGCGCGCGGTCAGGTCGCCGGTGGAGATGGCGAGCTGTCCGCCTTCCCCCTGCGAGAGCGCGCGGCGCAGCGCCTCCAACCCTTCTGTGGGCTGGATGGCGAAGCGGGCCAGCGCGGGGCTGACCTCCTCCATCGCGCGGGCGTCCGCGAACTGCCACGCGTCCCAGTCCACGCTGAGCCACGGGTAGGCGGACGTCTCGCTGAGCCCTTCCGCGAAGGCATCCATGAAGGCGCTGGCGGACGCCTGCGCCACCTGGCCCAGGCCGCCCAGCACCGACGACAGCGAGGAGACGAGGAGGCAGAAGGCGGGGCCCTCCGGGGGCAGCACCTTCCGCAGCACCCGCACGCCGTGGACCTGGGGACGGAAGTGCCAGTCGCACTCGGCTGGCCCGGTCTCCGCGATGGTGCCCAGCGTGGCGCCCTGCATGCCGCCCGCCGCGTGGATGACACCGTCGATGCGGCCGAAGCGCGCGAGCGCCGCGTCCACCACGCCCTTCATGGACTCCACGTCGGTGAGCGCCGCGGGCAGCACCAGCAGCTCCACGCCGGTGCGCTCCAACGCCAGCGCGCGCTGGATGCGGCGGGTGACGGCGTCGTCCACGCCCTGCTTCTCCATCCACGCGGTCCACTGGCCCCGGCTGGGGAAGTCCGCCGTCTCCACCAGGAGCAGCTTCGCGTGGTGCACCGTCGCCAGCTCGGACGCGAGCGCATGGCCGATGCCGGTGAGGCCGTCGGTGATGAGGTACACGCCGCCGTCGCGAAGCACCTCCGGACCGCCGGCCTCCAGACGCACGGGCTCGAAGGTCTGCACCCAGCGCTGACGGCCGCGCAGGGCCACCACCGCGTCACGCGCCTCCGCACGCAGCTCCGCCGCCAGCCGGTCCGCCACCGCGCCCGCGTCCCCGGGCACCACGTCCACGAAGCGGCAGGTGAGGTGCGGATACTCCTGGGGCAGCACGCGCGTAGGGCCCACGAGCAGCGCCTGCTCCGGAATCTGCTCGTCCGCCTGTTCCACGCGCGCCGAGCGGCTCGTCACCACGGACCACGTGAGGGGCTCCAGGTGGCCCACGTCGCCCAGCGCCCGGGCGAGGAAGAGCTGGCTGTGGAAGCCCAGCTCCAGCGCCGCGTCCGACGCCAGGGGTTCGCGCGACAGGCTCCACAGGTGCACCACGTTCGCGAACGTGCGGCCCTGCTTCTTCAGCGACTCCAGCACCGCGCAGTAGTCCTCGCGGCGCCTCGGATCCACCGTGTACGTGCCGTCCGCTCGCTGCTCGAAGCGCGCGCCCGGAACCACGCGGAACACGGTGTCACCCAGCTTCGGCGCCAGCGCATCCGCCACGCCCGTGTCGTCCCCGAACACCAGCCAGCCCGCGCCGGCCTCTTCCCGGGCCTTCGCGCGGGGCAGGGGCGCGAGCTTCCACGACGGCGCGTAGAACCAGTCCGCCACGTCCGTGCGCTTCGTCAGCGACGCGGGGGACTCCGCGCGGGTGCCGGAGCCCAGGGGCTTCGCTTCGATCCAGTAGCGCTCGCGCTGGAACGGGTACGTGGGCAGCGGCACGCGGCGGCGCTGCTCGTTGGCGAAGAAGCCCTTCCAGTCCACCGACACGCCGCCCAGCCACAGCCGGCCCAGCGCGCCCAGCAGCACCGGGAGGTCCGAGGACTGCTCGCGCGGGTGGCGCGTGGAGCTGACCAGGACGCGGCCTTCCGCGCCCGGCTGCTGCTTCGCCAGCGTCGCCAGCACCGTGCCGGGACCGACCTCCAGGAAGGCCGCCTGCGGCCACTTGCGCGACAGCTCCTGCAACCCGGCGGAGAAGCGCACCGCCTGACGCAGGTGCGTGGCCCAGTAGCCCGGGTCCGTCGCCTGCGCGGCTTCAATCCACGTGCCCGTCACGTTGGACAGGAAGGGCAGGGTGGGGGCGTTGAGCTTCACCTGCCGCACGCGCTCCGTGAAGGGCGCGAGGATGGGGTCCATCATCGAGGAGTGGAACGCGTGCGACGTGTGCAGCCGCGACACCTCCACGCCCTGCGCCTCCAGCTTCGCCTGGAGCGCATCCACCGCGTCGGTGGGGCCCGCGACGACGGTGAAGCCCGGCGCGTTGACGGCCGCCACGGCGAGTCCGCCCGTCAGGAGCGGCTTCAGCGCGGACTCCTCCATGCGCGCGGACAGCATCGCGCCCGAGGGCAGCCCCTGCATCAGCTTGCCGCGAGCGGCGACCAGCGCCAGCGCGTCCTCCAGCGAGAACACGCCCGCGAGGCACGCGGCCACGTACTCACCGATGCTGTGACCCAGCATCGCGGAGGGCTTCACGCCCCAGGCCATCCACAGCTTCGCGAGCGCGTACTCGACGACGAAGAGCGCGGGCTGCGTCAGCTCCGTGCGCGACAGCGCCTGCGTCGCGGCCTCCGCCTTCGAGGCCTCCGGGAAGAGCACCGTGCGCAGGTCCAGGCCCAGGTGCGGCGTCAGCTTCTCCGCGCACGCGTCCAGGTGCTTCTTGAACGTGGGCTCGGACGCGTACAGGTCGCGCGCCATGCCCACGTACTGCGAACCCTGACCGGGGAACAGGAACGCCACCGGCCGCTCCTGCACGTCCGGCGCTTGCGTCCACAGGCGGGGGCCACCCTCCACCTCCAGCGCGGCCAGCGCGTCGTCCCGGTCGCGGCACACCAGCACGCGCCGCCTGCCCATCGCCTGCCGGCCCGTCTGCAGCGTGAAGGCCACGTCGGAGAGCGGCTGCTCGGGATGCGCCTTCAGGTGCGCGGCCAGGTTGCGCGTCGCCGCGTCCAGCGCCGCGTCGCTCTTCGCGGACAGCACCAGCAACTGCGTGGGCCGCGAGGCCCCGGACGCGGGCAGCGTGGGGGCCTCTTCCAGCACGACGTGCGCGTTGGTGCCGCCCACGCCGAAGGAGCTGACGCCCGCGCGGCGCGGGTGCTTGGGGTTCGCCTGCCAGTCGGTGAGCTTCGTGTTGACGAAGAATGGGCCACCCGCGAACGGAATCTCCGGGTTCACCTCCGTCACGTGGAGGCTGGGCGGAATCTGGCGGTGCTCCAGCGTCAGCACGGCCTTGATGAGGCTGGAGACGCCGGCCGCGTTGGCCAGGTGCCCGATGTTGCTCTTGAGCGAGCCCACCGGGATCTTCGGAGGATTCGCCTTCGCGGCGGCGGAGCGGAACTTGAACGCCTTGTTGAGCGCGCGCACCTCGATGGGGTCGCCCATCTTCGTGCCGGTGCCGTGCGCCTCCAGGTAGCCGATGCTCTCCGGGGGCACGCCCGCGGCGCCCAGGGCCTCGCTGATGACGGTGGCCTGTCCCTCCACGCTGGGGGCGGTGAAGCCCACCTTCAGCGCGCCGTCGTTGTTGATGGCCGAGCCCTTGATGATGGCGTGGATGTGGTCGCCGTCCTCGATGGCGTCCGCCAGCCGCTTGAGCACCACCACGCCCACGCCGCTGCCGAACACCGTGCCCTCCGCCTTCGCGTCGAACGCGCGGCAGTGGCCGTCCGGGGACACGATGCCGCCGGGCACGAAGGGGTAGCCCTCCGGGTGCTTCACGTGCACGGACACGCCGCCCGCGAGCGCGACGTCGCACTCTTCATTGAGCAGGCTCTGGCAGGCCGCGTGCGTGGCCACCAGCGACGTGGAGCACGCGCTGGTGATGGAGTAGCTGGGCCCGCGCAGGTTCAACTTGTACGCGACGCGCGTGGCCAGGAAGTCCCCGCCGTTGCTCACGTCCACCTGCACCTGGTCCATGCCGCTCAACTGGTCGAAGTTGGGGACCAGGTGGAACACCAGGTACGTGTTGGTGGAGGCGCCCGCGAACACGCCGATGGAGCCGTCGAAGCCCTCCGCCGTGTGGCCCGCCTTCTCCAGCGCCTCCCACGCGCACTCCAGGAAGACGCGGTGCTGCGGATCCATCAGCTCCGCCTCGCGGGGCGTGAAGCCGAAGAAGCCCGCGTCGAACAGCTCCATGCCCTCCAGCGCGGCGCTGGCCTTCACGTGGCGCGGGTCCTTGCGCAGGACGGGGTCCACGCCCAGCTTCTCCAGCTCCGCGTCCGGCACGGGCTGGATGGACTCCACGCCTTCGCGCAGGTTCTTCCAGAAGGTGTCGAGGTCGGGTGCGCCGGGGAAACGTCCGGCCATGCCGACGATGGCGATGGCCTGCGCGTCGATGTTCGAGTCAGAGGACATGGGGTGTGCTCTTCAACGAAAGGGGTGCGGGAGGGGGACTACGGCTCCTCGTCGGAGGCGCCGTCGCCCCGGCGGCTCGCGCGGCGGGCGCGGCGGCGCTCTCCACGGCTGAGCGCCTCGGTGTCTTCGGGTGTGGCTTCCGCGTCCTCGGTGCCGCTGGCGGCCTTGAGCAGCTTCGCCAGCGCGCCCACGGTGGGGCCTTCGTAGAGGGTGACGGCCGGCAGCGCGACGCCGAACTGTTCGCGCACGCGGGCAATCAGCTTCACGCCCACCAGCGAGTTGCCACCCAGCTCGAAGAAGTTGTCGTGCACGCCCACCTGCGCGATGCCGAGCGTCGTCTCCCACAGGTGGGCGATCTGCTCCTCCAGCGCGTCGCGCGGCGGCACGTACGCGTTCTGGAGCGTGGGCCGGGGCGTGGTGCCCAGGGACGAACCCACGTCCTGCTTCGCCGCCGCTGCCTCCTGCGAGGCCGCCGGCTGCGACCACTTGCGCGCGCGGGCGCGCAGGTTGCTGGTGGACACCGCCACGTGGGACACGGCGCCCAACTGGAAGAGCTGCTCGAAGGCGTCCTCGCCCTCGGAGAGGGTGATGGCCAGCGCGCCGAACGGGCTCTGCGTGCCCTCGGCGCGGGACTCGAACTTCCACGCGTCCCAGCCCACGCTCATCCACGGCACCGGCGTCGTCTGGGACTGCTTCGTGGCGAAGGCGTCCATGAAGGACGTGGCCGCCGCGTACGACGCCAGCCCCAGGCCGCCCAGCACCGCCGCCAGCGACGACGACAGCAGGCAGAAGTCCAGCGGGCGTCCGCGCAGCGCCTCCTCCAGCGCGTACAGCCCGCGCACGCGGCCGTGGAAGGTGTCGCGCACGTCCTCCGGCCGGGTGTCCGGGATGGCCCGGAACAGGGCCTGGCCCACGTCACCGGCCGCGAACACCACGCCGTGCAGCGCGCCGAAGCGCGCGACGGCCGCATCCACCGCGGCCTGCACCTGGACCTTGTTGGCCGCGTCCGCGGAGACCGTGAGGACCTCCGCGCCCAGCGCCTCCAGCGCGAGCACCTGGAGGATGCGGCGGGCCACCGCGTCGTCCTCCGGGTTCGCCGCGAGGTGCGCGTCCCACTGCGCGCGCTCCGGCAGGCCCGTGCGGCCCGCGAGCACCAGCTTCGCCTTCACCCGCTTCGCCAGGGACTTCGCATGCGCGAAGCCCAGCGTGCCGAAGCCGCCGATGAGCAGGTACACGCCGCCCTCGCGCAGCGGAATCTGCGCGGCGCGGGGAGCATCCGCCGGAATGGACTCGAACGTCTGCACCCAGCGCGCGCCGCCACGGTAGGCGATGACGTTCTCCTGCCGGGACGGCGTGGCGGCCTCGGACAGCAGGGCCTCCACCAGCGCCGTCTCCTGCCAGCTCCCGGGCGGATGCAGGCGCAGGTCCACGGCCTTGGCGGACAGGTGGCTGTACTCCTGCGGAATCACGCGCACCGGGCCCAGCACCGTGGCCAGCTCCGGGTTCGGCGCTTCCTCGCCCAGCGACTGCATGCGGTTCGTGACGGCGACCAGCGACACCGGCCGCGTCCCCGGCTGACGGCCCAGGGCCTGCGCCAGCCCCATCAGGCCCAGGAAGCCCTTGCCCAGCGCGGACTCGAAGTCCGGCTCGCCCTGCGCGTCGCCCACGCCCAGCGTGCCCAGGTGCAGGACGTGGTCCGGCGCGCGGCCCTGCGCGGCGAGCGCCTCCAGCAGCGTGCCTTCACCGCCCAGCGCCAGCGTCCAGTGGTGCTCGTCGCGCTTCGACGTGACGGCGCCCGGGGTGATGCGCAGCACGTCCTGTCCGGCCTCGCCCAGCTTCAGCGCGAGCCGCGCGCCCAGACCTTCCGCCTCGTCGGGCAGGAACAGCCACCAGGAGGCCTTCTTCTCGCTCCAGGCGCTCTTCGGGGGCGGCAGGGAGCGCTGCCACGACGGCAGGTAGAACCAGCGGGCCACGGGCTGCTTCTGATCCGCGGACACCCACTCGGCGCGCTCGCCGTCGACGGCGGGGGTCTCCTTGCGCGGGTCCACCCAGTGGCGCTGACGCTCGAAGGGGGACGTGGGCAGCGCGATGCGGCGGCGGCGCTCCTCGCCCCGGAACGCGTCCCAGTCCGCCTCCACGCCCTCCAGCCACAGCCGGCCCAGCGTGCCCAGCGCGTAGTCCAGGTCCGCGTGCTGCTCCTTCGGGTGGCGCAGCGAGTTGAGCAGCGCATGCCGCGCGCCCTTGTCCGGATGCTGCCGCGCCAGCGTGGCCAGCGTGTTGCCCGGGCCGACCTCCAGCAGGATGGCGTCCGACTCCTTCATCAGCTCCGCCACGCCGTCCGCGAAGCGCACCGCGCCGCGCAGGTGCTTGGCCCAGTAGTCCGGGCTCGTGGCCTCCTCGGACGTCACCCAGGTGCCGGTGACGTTGGACAGGTACGGCTTCTTCGGCGCCTGCCGGGCCACCTTGCGCACCGCCTCGCGGAAGGCGTCCAGGATGGGGTCCATCATCGCGGAGTGGAACGCGTGCGACGTGTGCAGCCGCGAGCTGTTGATGCCTTGCAGCTTGAGCGTCTCCACGAACGCGTCCACCAGCGGGGTGGGGCCGGCGACGACGCAGGTGGACGGGCTGTTCACCGCCGCCACGGACAGGCCGGCGGGCAGCATCGGCGTCACGTGCTCTTCCGGCAGGGACACCGCGAGCATCGCGCCCGTGGGCAGCGACTGCATCAGGCGGCCGCGCGCGGCGACCAGCGCCAGCGCGTCGTCCAGGGTGAAGACGCCCGCGAGGCACGCGGCCACGTACTCACCGATGCTGTGGCCCACCATCGCGTGCGGCGTCACGCCCCAGGACTCCCAGAGCTTCGCGAGCGCGTACTCGATGACGAACAGCGCGGGCTGGGTGAGGCCCGTCTGCTTGAGGCGCTCCGAGGCCAGCTCGCGCGACTCCGCGGACGGGTACAGCACGGTGCGCAGGTCCAGGCCCAGGTGCGGCCTGAGCTTCTCCGCGCAGGTGTCCACCTGGGCGCGGAAGAGGGGCTCCGACTCGTACAGGCCCTTGCCCATCTCCACGTACTGCGAGCCCTGCCCGGAGAACATGAACATCACCGGACGGCCGCTGTTCTCCGCGGTGCCGCTGAACACGCGGCCCGGCGTGCGCTCCTCCAGCGCCGCGACCAGGTCCGCCGTCGTGCGCGCCACCACCGCGCGCCGCTTGCCGAAGCGCTTGCGGCCCAACTGGAGTGTGTACGCCACGTCCGCCAGCTCCGTGGCCGGGTGCTCCTTGAGGTGCGCGGCCAGCCGGTCCGTGGCGACCTCCAGGGAGGCCTCCGTGCGCGCCGACAGCAGCACCACCTGCGCGGGGCGCCGGGGCTTGTCGGTGGCGGGCAACTCCGGCGCCTCTTCCAGGATGGCGTGCGCGTTGGTGCCGCCCATGCCCAGCGACGTGACGCCCGCGCGGCGCGGCGTGGCGCCCTTGGGGAAGTCGCGCAGCTCCGTGTTCACGTAGAACGGGCTGTTGGGGAAGTCGCACGCCGGGTTGGGCGTCTTGAAGTTGAGGCTGGGGACGATCTGCTTGTGGTGCAGCGACAGCGCCGCCTTGATGAAGCCCACCGCGCCCGCCGCCGAGTCCAGGTGACCGATGTTGCTCTTCACCGACCCCAGCGCGCAAAAGTTCTTCTTGTCCGTGCCCTGGCGGAACGCCTGCGTGAGCGCCGCCACCTCGATGGGGTCGCCCACCTTGGTCGCGGTGCCATGCGCCTCCACGTAGCCGATGGTGTCCGGCTCCACGTTCGCCACAGCCTGCGCCAGCGCGATGACCTCCGCCTGCCCCGCGACGGCCGGGGCCATGTAGCTGACCTTCTGCGAGCCGTCGTTGTTCACCGCCGAGCCGCGCACGACGGCGTAGACGGTGTCCCCGTCCTTGAGCGCGTCCGACAGGCGCTTGAGCGTCACCACCGCCGCGCCGTGGCCGGCGACGAACCCTTCAGCCTCCGCGTCGAAGGTGTGGCAGTGGCCGTCCGGCGCCGTGGTGCCACCCTCGTGGTACAGGTAGCCCGCCTTCTCCGGGAAGTGGATGGACACGCCTCCTGCCAGGGCCATGTCGCACTCGAACGACAGCAGGCTCTGGCAGGCGTAGTGGATGCAGGTGAGCGACGTGGAGGACGAGGACTGGACCGTGACGGCGGGACCCTTCAGGTCCATCCGGTACGCGACCTCCGTCGTCAGGCTGTCCTTGTCGTTGCCGATGGACGCCTGGAGGCTCTCCACCGACGCGACGTGCGCCAGGTGCGAGTACAGGTTGGAGAGCAGGTACGTGTTCATGCTCATGCCGCCGAACACGCCCACGCGGCCGGGCTGCCGCTCCGGGCTGTAGCCCGCGTGCTCCATGGACTCCCAGGCGCACTCCAGGAAGACGCGGTGCTGCGGATCCATCAGCGCCGCTTCGCGCGGGTTCATGCCGAAGAAGGCCGCGTCGAACTGGTCCGTGTCGCCCAGCGTGCCGCGCGCCTTCACGTAGTTGGGCGCGCGCACCATGGCCGGGTCCGCGCCTTCGGCGATGAGCTCCTCGTCGGTGAAGAAGGTGATGCTCTCCACGCCGCCGGTGAGGTTCTTCCAGAACTCGGCGATGGTCTTCGCGCCGGGCAGGCGTCCGCCCAGGCCGATGACCGCGATGCCTTCCACTTCGGAGAGGGTGTCAGTGCTCATGGAGCCGTCCTTCGAAACCTGGGGTGACTGAAAGTCGTCGGTTACTTGCCGCGGCCGCGCGTCTGCTGACGCCGTGCCTGGGCGGCCCTGCGGCGCTCCGCCTCGTCCTTGATCTTCTGGGAGGCGGCGCCGGAGTCCTCGCCCTTGTTCGCCAGGTGCTGCGCGAGCGCGCTCACGGTGGTGAACTTGAACATGTCCACCAGCGCGAGGTCCGCGCCCAGCTCCTCGCGCATCCGCCGGTGCGCCTGCGCGATGAGCAGCGAGTTGCCGCCCAGCTCGAAGAAGTTGTCGTGCAGGCCCACGCGCTCCACCTTCAGCACCGCCTGCCAGATGGCGGCCACGCTGCGCTCCACCGCGCTCTGCGGCTGGGCGTAGGCCACGGCGGACGCGAGCCGGGCTCCTTCCGGCGCGGGCAGCGCCTTCGTGTCCACCTTGCCGTTCGTGGACAGGGGCAGCGCGGACAGCGGCACGTACGCGGACGGCAGCATGTACGGCGGCAGCGCCTCCGCGAGGAAGGTGCTCAGGTCCGTGTGCGTGGGCGCGGGCTCCGATAGCACCAGGTACGCGACCAGCCGCTTGTCGCCCGGCGAGTCCTCGCGCGCCATCAGGAACGCGTCGCGCACGGCGGGGTGGCGGCGCACGGCGGCCTCCACCTCACCCAATTCGATGCGGAAGCCGCGGATCTTCACCTGATCATCCGCGCGGGACAGGAACGTCAGCACGCCATCCGGCAGCCAGCGCGCGCGGTCGCCCGTGCGGTAGAGCCGCTCGCCCGGGTGGAACGGATTTTCGACGAAGCGCTCGGCGGTGAGCTCCGGCCGGCTCCAGTAGCCGCGCGCCAGCCCCAGTCCGCCCACGTACAGCTCGCCGGGCGTGCCCACGGGCAGCAGGTTGCGCTCCGCGTCCAGCACGTACACGTCCGTGTTGATGATGGGCCGGCCGATGGGCACCCACGCGTGGCCCTGGAGGTCCTCCACCGCCATCCGGTGGTAGGTCGTGCACACCGTCGTCTCCGTGAGGCCGTAGCCGTTCACCACCGGCGTCGTGGCGAGCAGCTTCTCCACGTCGCTGGCCACCAGCGCCTCGCCGCCGGAGAGGACCAGCCGCAGGGGCGGCAGCTCCTCCAGGCGCGCGTTGAGCCCCGCGATGACCGCGGGCACCGTGCTCACGATGGTGACGGTGTGGCGGGTGATGAGCTGGAAGAGCTTCTCCTGGTCGAGGATCTCATCCTCGGTGGGCAGCACCAGCGCGCCACCCGTGCACAGCAGCGGGAGGATTTCGCCCACGAAGCTGGCGGAGGCCACCGACGTGAGCGGCAGCATCCGGTCCTTCGCCGTGGGCGCATACGACTCCACGAACGAGCGCACCAGGTTCGAAAGGCCCCCGTGCTCCAGCATCACGCCCTTGGGCTGACCGGTGGAGCCGGACGTGTAGACGACGCACGCCAGGTCGCCAGCCCGCACCGGCGCGGCGGCCTGCACGGACAGCGCGCCGTCCAGCGGCTGGTCCACGAACAGCGTGCGCGCGGACGTGCCCGCGGGCAGCGTGCGCTGGAGCCAGGACTGGGTGAGGAGCACCGGCGCCTTCGTGTCCGTCAGGACGAAGGCCACCCGCTCGGAGGGGTAGGCCGGGTCGATGGGGACGTACGCCGCGCCCGTGGCCATCACGGCCAGCACGGACACCAGCGTCTCCACGGAGCGCTCCAGGCAGATGCCGACGATGTCGCCCGGCTTCACGCCCGAGCCGCGCAGCCACCCGGCCAGTTGGCCGGAGCGCTCCGCCAGCTCGCGGTAGGTGAGCTGCGAGTCCTTGAAGAGGACCGCGACGTGGTCCGGCGTGCGCGCTACCTGGGTGGCGAAGAGCGCGGGCAGCATGTCCGCGTCGGTGAGCGCCACGCGCGGGCCGCGCCAGCCTTCGAGCAACTGGTGCTGCTCTTCGCGGGTGAGCAGCGGCAGCCGGGAGAGGGCGCGGCGCGGCTGCGCGGCGATGCCCGCGAGCAGCGTGCGCAGGTGCCCGGACATGCGCTCGATGGTGCCCGCGTCGAAGAGGTCGGTGTTGTACTCGAAGGAGGCGACCAGCTCGCCGTCCGCCTCGCCCATGGTGAGCGTGAGGTCGAACTGCGCGCCGCCGTGCGACAGCACCAGCGATTCGATGGGCAGGCCCGCGACGGTGGCGCGCGCGCCCGGGATGTCCAGGGCGAAGGGCGTGAGGCCGCGCTCATCCAGCTTGGACGCGCGCTGGTAGACGAACATCACCTGGAACAGCGGCGAGCGGCTCTGGTCGCGCACCGGCTGCAGCCGGTCCACCAGCGCGCTGAAGGGGTAGTCCTGGTGCTCCAGCGCCCCCAGCATCGTCTGGCGCGTCTGGGCCAGGTAGTCCGTGAAGGACAGGGAAGGGGACGGCCGCGTGCGCACCACCAGCGGGTTGACGAAGTAGCCGGTGATGCCCGCAAGCTCCGCGCGCCCACGGCCCGCGCTCACCACGCCGAGCGTGAAGTCCTGCTGGCCGGTGTAGCGGTGCAACAGGGCCTGGAAGGCCGTCTGGAGCACCATGTTGGGCGTGGCGCCGTGGTCGCGCGCCAGCGACTTCACCGCGGCGGTGATGCCCGCGTCCAGGCGGCGGGTGTGCACCCGGCCGTTGAAGGTCTGCACCGGGGGACGTGGGTGGTCCGTGGGCAGGTCCAGCACCGGCAGCGTCCCGGAGAGCTGCTCGCGCCAGTACTTCTCCAGCGCCTGTCCGCGCGCCCCGGCGAGCATCTCCGCCTGCCAGCGCGCGTAGTCCGCGTAGGTGCGCGCGGGCGCCGCCAGCGTGGGCCGCCGGCCCAGCCGCAGCGCCGGGTAGAGCGCGTCCAATTCCTCCGCCATCACCGCCAGCGACCAGAAGTCGGTGACGACGTGGTGCATGGCGATGAGCAGCGCGTGGTCATCCGCCGCGCGCGACACCAGCCGCACGCGCAAGAGCGGCCCCTTCTCCAGGTCGAACGGGCGGCGGGCCTCGGCGGACAGGTGCTCCAGCACCTGGTCGTCGCTCCAGCCCTTCGCGTCGGTGGTGACGAAGTCCGGCGCCAGCTCCGCGTGCACGCGCTGCACGGGGCCGGTGGCCGCCATCACGAACGTGGTGCGCAGGGCGGGGTGTCGGGAGACCAACGCCTCGAAGGCGCCCTTCAGGGCCTGCGCATCCAGCACCGCGCGCACGCGCACCGCGACGGGCACGTGGTAGGCGGCGCTGTCCGGCGCCAACTGGTGCATGAACCACAGGGCCTGCTGACCGCCGGACAGGGGCGCATCCCCCGTGCCGGAGTCCGCCGCCACCGGGTTCGAGGACTGCTCGGAACGGGGCGCCGCCAGCAGCTTCACCACCGTCTGCGCCAACTGGGCGAGCGACACGCCCTGGAGCACGTCCGACAGCGGCAGGTCCAGGCCCAGCCCGGCGTCCACGGCGCTCTTGAAGTCCACCGCCATCAGCGAGTCCACGCCGTAGGCATGCAGCGGCTTCTCCACGTCCACCAGCGCGGTGGGCAGCCGCAGCACCAGGGCCGCCTGCTCCTGGAGGAACACCGT
The DNA here is from genome assembly GCF_003612125.1 of Corallococcus praedator. Lineage (GTDB taxonomy): Bacteria > Myxococcota > Myxococcia > Myxococcales > Myxococcaceae > Corallococcus > Corallococcus praedator. The sequence goes on along the minus strand of NZ_RAWI01000044.1, from coordinate 1,974 downwards.
CACCATCGCGCGGCGCGCGGCGGGGTCCTGCACCACCGCCAGCATCTTGTTGAGCAGGCTGGCGTCCGGGCCCACCGGCGCGACAGGGGCGGCGGCCTCCGCGACGGAGGGCTCCGGCGTCACGGGCGCGGCGGCGGCGGTGGGCGCGGCGAGGATGCTCTTGTGCAGGGCCTCCAGCGTGTCCGCGACGTACTCCGCGCGGGTGGCGAAGCGCTGGATCTTCCCGCTGGACGTCTTCGGGATGGCGCCCGGTCCCAGCAGCACCACGCCCTGGGCCTGGAGGTCGTGTCCGGCCGCGACGGCCTGCCGGATGCCCTGCGTCAGGGCCTCCAGGTCCACGCCGGCCTTCTCCACCGCGCGCCGGTCCACCTCCGTCACGACGATGAGGCGCTCCTCGTCCTCCAGCTCGATGGAGAACGCCGCGGTGCAGCCCGGGCGGATGGCGGGGTGGCTCGACTCCACCGTGCGCTCGATGTCCTGCGGGTAGTGGTTGCGCCCTCGGATGATGATGAGGTCCTTCAGGCGCCCGGTGACGAACAGCTCGCCGCCATCCAGGAAGCCCAGGTCGCCCGTGCGCAGGAACGTCGTCGCGTCGGACGTGCCGGTGAGCGGCTGCTGGAAGGTCACCTGCGTCTGTTCGGCGCGGCCCCAGTAGCCCTGGGCGATGCTGGGCCCGGCGACGCGGATCTCCCCCACCTGTCCCGGCGGCAGCGGCTTGCCCGTCTCCGGGTGCGCGATGACGAGCTGCTGGTCCGTGAGGTTGCGGCCGGAGCCCACCAGCGTCTGGGCGCCCTTCCGCGCGGGTTCGGCGGCCACCACGCGGTTGTCCTTCAGCGCGCCCGCGTCCACGGTGCGCTGCACGGGCAGCTCGCGCTTGTCACCGCCGGAGGCGATGAGCGTGCCCTCCGCCAGGCCGTAGCAGGGATAGATGGCCTCCGAGCGGAACCCCTGGGGACCGAAGGCCTCCGCGAAGCGCCGGAGCGTGTCCGGCATGATGGGCTCCGCGCCGTTGAACGCGAGGTCCCAGTGGCTCAGGTCCAGCTTCGCGCGCTCCTCCGGCGTGGACTTGCGCACGCACAGGTCGAACGCGAAGTTGGGCCCGCCGCTCGTCGTGGCCTTGTAGCGGGAGATGGCCTCCAGCCAGCGCATGGGGCGCTTGAGGAAGTCCACCGGCGAGAACAGCGTCACCGGGAAGCCGCCGAACAGCGGCTGGATGATGCCGCCGATGAGCCCCATGTCGTGGTACGGCGGCAGCCAGATGACGCCCTGGCTGTCCGTCGAGTGCCCGAAGCACGAATGGATCAGCTTCGAGTTGTGCAGCAGGTTGCCGTGCGTGAGCACCACGCCCTTGGGCGACGACGTGGAGCCGGAGGTGTACTGGAGGAACACCCGCGTGTCGGTGGCCACGCCGGGGTCGCGCCAGCCTTCGGCGACCTCCGCGTCCAGCGTGTCGGTGGCGATCCAGTGCAGCTCGCGCAGCTCCGGCGCCTGCTCGAAGAGCATCTCCCCCATGCCGTAGATGAAGTCGGTGGTGAGGGCGATGGTGGCCTGCGCGTCCTGGCTGATGGCCAGCAGGCGAGGAAGCGTGCGCGTGAGCCGCATCGGGTCCGGCGGATAGATGGGGACCGCGATGACGCCCGCGTACAGACAGCCGAAGAACCCGGCGATGTAGTCCAGTCCGGGCGGATACAGCAGCAGCGCCCGCTGGCCCTGGGCCCCGCGCGCCTGGAGCGCCGCCGCGATGGCCCGCGCCTTCTGGTCCAGCTCCGCGTACGTCAGGTGCGCTTCGTCCGTCTCCCCGTCCAGCAGGAACGTGAAGCCACGGCGGTCCCCCTGGTCCCGGGCGCGGACGCGCAGCAATTCCACCAGCGTGGAAAACGAAAGGTCGGGGGCCGGAGGAGAACCGGACGGCGTGCCGCTGAGCATGGACGCGACTCCTGGGATGCGACGGGGGTGCCGTGCACGGGAGGGGGC
>NZ_RAWI01000449.1 GCF_003612125.1 Corallococcus praedator | reverse complement strand
CCATGGCCCCCCTGCCCCCGGCCCATCCGAAGGAGGACGCGTGGTTGTGGGGCTGGGACACCACGCCGGGCATCGTGTCGGTGTGGGCGGAGCCGGACGGGCGCGCCTTCGTGTGGAAGCGGCAGCCGGGCACCCACGTGAGGATCCGCGAGGACGCGCGCTACCGGCCCTGGCTGCTGCTCGCGTCGCTCCAGGACCTGGAGCACCTGGGCCCGGCGCTTCAGCCGGAGGGCGTGCCACCCGCACCGGGTCTGGTGACGTTCCGTGAGCTGGAAGGGCCCGGAGCGCTGCGCTACGTGGTGAGCGCGGACGACGGCCGGGCGCTGGGGGCCGCGGTGCTCCGCGGCGCGTCGTCGCGGCTGGGCCAGCGCGTGGGCCACCTGCGCGACCTGGGCCCCCACGCGGCGCTGGTGCTGCCACCGGAGGAGCAGTACCTGGTCGCCACCGGGCGCACGTACTTCCGCGACCTCGTCTTCGATGACCTCCGCCGGCTCCAGTTCGACCTGGAGACCACCGGGTTGGATCCCGCGACGGACCGCATCTTCCTCGTCGCGGTGAGGGATGCGGAGGGCCGCGCGGAGACGCTGGAGGTGACGGAGGACGGCGACGCGGGCGAGGCGGACCTCCTGCGCCGGCTGGTGGCGCGCATCCGGGAGGCGGATCCGGACGTGGTGGAGAACCACAACCTGCACGGCTTCGACCTGCCCTTCCTGGACCAACGCGCGAAGCAGCTCAACGTGCCGCTGGCGCTGGGCCGCGCGGGCCTGCCGGGGTTGCGCCACCGGCCCTCCGCCCGGGGCGCCGCGCTGGGACGCGGGCCCGGAGGCCGCGAGGCGGACGCCATGCGCCGCGCGCGCTACACCGTGCCCGGGCGCGAGTTCATCGACACGCTGGACGCCGTGCGCCGGCACGACTTCTCCGCCCGCGACCTGCCCGGCCACGGACTCAAGGCGGTGGCGCGGCACCTGGGGCTCGCGGGCCCCGAGCGCGAACTCATCCCCGGCGCGCGCGTGTACGAGGTGTTCCAGAAGGATCCGGAGCGGGTGCGCCGCTACGCACGCGACGACGTGAAGGAGGCGGCGGGGCTCGCGCACCTGCTGGGCGGCGCGGCCTTCGCGCTCGCGCGCATGGCGCCCCGGCGGTACGAGCGGCTGGCGGACGCGGGCCCGGCCACCGGCGTGTTGGATCCGCTGCTGGTGCGCGCCTACCTGCGCGAAGGCGCGGCGCTCCCGGCGCACGAGTCCGGCGACGGAACGTCCCACAGCGGCGCTGCGCTGCACCTGTTCGCCACCGGCGTCGCGCACCACGTGGTGAAGGCGGACGTGGCCAGCCTCTACCCGTCGCTGATGCGCCAGTACCGGATTGGACCGAAGCGCGACCGGCTCAACGTGCTGCTCGCGCTGGTGGACCGGCTGGTGGATCAGCGGCTGGACGCCAAGGCGAAGGCGAAGAAGGCGCTTCCCGGCTCACCGGAGCGCCACACGCACGAGGCGCTCTCCGCGGCGATGAAGATCGTCATCAACTCCGCCTACGGCTACCTGGGCGCGGTGGGCCTCACGCGCTTCTCCGACGTGCACGCCGCCAACGAGGTGACGCGGCACGGCCGCGAGGTGCTGGGCCTGATGTGCCGCGAGCTGGCGGGCCGGGGCGTGACGCTGCTGGAGGCGGACACGGACGGCGTCTACTTCGCGGTGCCGGAGTCGTGGACGGAGGCCGACGAGCGCCGGGTGGTGTCGGAGGTCGCGGCCCTGCTGCCGCCCCGCGTGCGCCTGGAGTTCGACGGGCGCTACGCCGCGATGCTGTCGCACGAGCCGAAGAACTACGCGCTGCAGCCCTACACCGGCCCGCTGCTCCTGCGCGGCGTGGCGTTCCGCTCCAGCCGCGCGGAGCCCTATGGCGAAGACTTCCTGCGCCGCGCCCTCCAGCACCTCCTCTCCGGCGACGTGCGCGCCGTGCGGGACACCTACGTGGACACGGTGATGGCGCTCAGGCGGCGCCACGTCCCCACCTTCGAGGTGACGGCCCAGGTGCGGCTGACGAAGTCGCCCGCGCAGTACCTGGCCACGCGCAAGCAGCGGCGCGAGCTGTCCTACGAAGCGCTGCTCACCAACGGCCGCGAACACTGGGCCCTGGGCGAGCGCGTGCGCATCTACCGCGCGACGGGCGGACGCGCGGGCCTGCTGCTGGAACCGGACGCGGAGGAAGGCGAACCCGCGGCCCGCGTCGCGGTTGGCGCCCCGGCCGGCGACGACCCGCGCGACTACGACGTCGAGTACTACGTGCGGCTGCTCAAGGACACGTTCGCGGCCCGGCTCGCGCGCGGCCTCACCGCGGAGGACTTCGCCACGGTGTTCGCGGATCCCGACCAGCCCTCGCTCTTCACGCCGTCCCTGGCGGAGTCCCGGCCCGTGCTCACCGTGGTGCGCGAGCCCCGGGGCCCGGAGTTCGGCGAGGCCACCGCAAACCCAGACAGCGTTCCGTGAAGGTCGTTGGAACACCGCGTTTGTCAGCGTGACTGGAACCTTGGCGTGTCCCGGTTCATCCGGGAGTCGTGGGGAGGGCTCTGCTACACTGCGTCAACCGCAATGGCCTTCTCGTTGATGACCCGTCCCACGTCCCGTGCGCTGGTGGTTCCCGGCACGGTGGCGATGCTGCTCCTGCTTCCCTGGCTCATCTATTCGAGCGCCATCGTCCACCGCTACGGCCTGCGCGACGACTACTCCATCCTGCGGGAGGCGCGCGAGGAGCCGGGCAAGATCCTCCGCGTCTGCGCGTCGCAGGGCCGTCCGCTCTACGGCTGGATGCTGGAGGCGTCCGCGAAGGCGGCGGGCGGCATCGACGGGTTGATGGGGCTGCGGCTGCTGGGCGTCGGCGGGCTGGGCGTGCTCGCGGCGGCGGTCTTCCTGATGCTGCGCAAGGAGGGCTGGCGGACGGGGTCCGCGGGCCTGCTCGCGGGATTCCTCACGCTGACGCCGTCCGCGCAGGTCATCGCGAACTGGAGCATCTGCTGGCCGCAGGCGGTGGCGCTGATGCTGGGGCTTGCGTCCTTCGCTTGCGCCCGCCGCGCCATCACCCAGCATGAGGAAGCGACCCCGCACGGGTGGCGCTGGACGCTGGCGGCGGTGGGGGCCATGGCCACCGCGACGCTCATCTACCAGGTGAGCGGGCTGTTCTACGCGGTGCTGCTGGCGGCGGCGCTGGTGGTGCGCCGCGACGCGTCCCTGAAGGACACCGCGCGCTGGATGGCGAAGCACCTGGTGGTGATGGGCGTGGGGCTGGTGCTCGCGTACGCCGTCACCCGGGTGACGTTCGCCACGGGCCTCTTCACGGCCTCGCCCCGGATGTCCTTCGAGAAGCACTGGGTGGACAAGACCGTCTGGGCGCTCACGCACGTGTTCCCCAACGCGCTCGCCCTGTCCGCGCTCAACGAGGCCCCCGGCGACATGGACGGCTACTGGGCCATGGTGGTGCTGACGCTGACGCTCTTGGGCGTGGGCGTGGTGGTGGAGGGCCGGCGTTCGGGACTCACCGGCGTGGGGCGGTGGCTGCTGGCGCTGGTGACGCTGTCGGCGGCGGCATACTCGGTGAGCTTCCTCGCCGGGGAGCGCTGGCCCACCTACCGCACGCTCAACGCGCTGACCGGCGTGTGGGCCGTCTTCTTCGCCGCGTCCCTGGTGAACCTGGGCACCGTCTGGCCCCGGCATGGGCCGCGCATGGCCACGCTGCTGCTCAGCGTCTTCGTGGCCTTCAGCGCGTTCCTCGCGCACGTGCAGTCCCTGGAGCTGTTCGCCCTGCCCCAGGGGCGGGAGCTGGCGCTGATGGAGCAGGGCGCGAGCCTCGTCGTCCCGGCGCAGAAGCCGCGCGTCTTCGTCCTCACCGCGAAGCAGGCGGACTCCACCGCGCCCTTCCACTACCTGGACGAGTTCGGCTCCGTCTCCGTGGACGCGGAGTGGGTGGCCAAGGAGATGCTCAAGGCGCTCGTGAAGGAGCGCTTCCCCCGGGAGAAGGACGTCAGCGGCCTCTACCGCTTCGCCGCCGGTCCCGTGGCCCCCGAGCCGCGCAACTACGACATCCTCATCGACATGCGCCGGCAGCACGTGAGCGCCGTGCGCCCGGTCCTCCAGCTGCCCCGGTAGTCGCGCCTCGCGCAGTCTCTCCGGTTTGTCGGGCCCGGCACGGGAGCGTTCCGCGCCATGGAAGGACGTGCCCGTGCGCACGACCTCCCACCCGGTTTTCCGGGGAGATGTGCCGGGCAGGGGCCTGCTCGGGCGCTCTCGCGTCAGCGCGTGCAGGTTGGGCCCCACCCGGGGCGTGAATCCGGGTAATGACTTGGGAGGTGATGTCCTTCCTGCCCCCGCCCCTCCTTCCGCTTCCGCGAGCCACCCAGGCCGTCGCGTCCCGCACCGCGGAAGGACGCCCGGGTTCCGCCCCGGCAGAGGGGGCCATCGTCGATGCCGGGTGAGCGTCCGGTACGGCACGACTGGGTGTCCCTGGGCGCCGACTGGGCGGAGCACCTGCGCTCACCGCTGAACCCGGACGTGCTCCGGATGGTGACGGAGTGGCAGCAGCACGGCCGTCCCTTCACCGTCACCCGCCAGGACATGCCGGACCGGGACGACGAGCTGCGGCTGGGCCTCACCCTGCCCGACCGCCGTCACCTGGCGCTGCACGTGGCCCTGTCGGCCGTGGTGCACGTGCTGCCGCCGCCCACCGTGCACGAGGCCCGGTCCACCGCGCCCGCGACGTGGCAGGCCGCGCTGGAGGACGTCATCGCGCTGGGCACCGTGTTGGACCTCACGGTGCGCGTGTTCGGTTCGCTGGCGTGGCAGCTGCGCACGGGCGTGACGTTCCTGAGGCCGCTGTCGGACGTGGACCTGCTGTTCGCGCCCGCGCGCTGGTCCGACGTGGAGCGGCTGTTGTTCGGTCTGGAGGCGGTGTCGCGGCGGCACTCGGTGGTGCGCCTGGACGGCGAGGTGTTGCTGCCCGACGGCGGCGCGGTGGCCTGGCGCGAGCTGGCGCTGGAGCCGGAGATCATCTGGGTCACCGGCCCCCGGGGCGCCTGTCCCCGCACGCTCAAGGACCTGCGCGCGCTGTTCCCCGCCGAGCCCTGAGCCGCGCCGCTAGTTCCGCGTCACCGCCACGTCGTCCACCTGGAGCCAGGTGTCGCCCGCGTTCGCCCACGTCCCGGCATACACCTCCACTGCGTGGTTCGGGCCGGAGTCGAACGCGACGCTCAGGAGCGTGTAGTTGCCCAGGGCCTGCGTGAGGTGCGTCTCATTGAGGATGGGCCCGTTGTTGAGCCCCCGCGCGCCGAAGTAGCCGTCGCTCTGGTTGGCGGACGTCTTCACCCAGCCCGTCAGCGTGTAGCGCGTGTTCGGCGTCACCGAGACCTCCTGCTTGATGGCGTTCCATCCCGTGTCGTTGCGCACCCACGCGTTGTTCGCGCCCGTGCGAGCAAAGCCCAGCCCCCGGTCGATGCCCGCCTTGCCCAGCGTGGACCAGGGAGAGGTGGCCGTGCCGGAGGGCTGCTGTTCGAAGCCCCCCTGCGCGACGAGGTTCGCGCCCCGCGTGAGGCTCACGTCATCCAGTTGCGCCCAGGTGTCGCCCGCGTCCGCCCAGACGCCGCCGTACACCTCCACCACGGTGTTCGCGCCGGAGTTGAAGGTGACGGTGCGCTCCGTCCACGCCGCCAGCGCGCCGAAGGACGACTCACCCAGGACGGGGCCATTGCCCGCCGCACGCGCACCGAAAGAGCCCCGGGTGGTGTTGGGCGAGGCGCGCAGCCAACCCTTCAGCGAGTAGTCCGTGTAGGGCTGCACGACGACGCTCTGCTTGAGCGCGTTCCAGCCGCTGCTGCCGCGCACGAAGCCGTTGTCCTGTCCCGTGCGCGCGTTGCCCAGCGCCCGGTCGATGCCGCCTCCGCCCGTGAGGTACCAGGGCGCCATCGTCGGCGTCGCGGCCTGCGTCTCGAAGCCGGGCTCGGACAGCAGGTTGTCGCCCTGCGTGTCGGCGGCGAGCGACGCGCGCAGCAGGAACGTGTTGTAGGGCGTCCACTGCGAGGAGATGAAGTACAGCTCCGTGGCGCTGTTGCCCCACGGGTGGATGAACGCGTTGTAGATGCCGGGGAAGGCCGCGCCGGTGGCCAGCAGCTTCTCCCCGCTCCACGGCCCCGTCGGCGTGCCCGCGTCGCGCAGGACGACGGCCTGACGGTGCTCGTTGAGGTACGTCATCAGGAAGCGGCCCAGCGCCGCGTTGTAGGCGACGGACAACTCCCCCGCGATGCCGATGACCACGGGCCGCGCCGCCGCCTGGGATGTGGACCAGCCGTTGCCGTCCCAATAGCGGTACGCGGTGATGTCCAGCAGCGCGCCCTCCGGAACGCGCGCCAGGTGCACGTTGCCGAAGCGACCGTTGGGCGTGGCGAACAGGTAGACGAACCCGCCGTTCTTCACCAGGGCCGCCATCTGGAAGGGGTTCGTCCAGGACGCGTTGTTGGTCCAGCGCGCGGACGGGTGCTTCACCCAGTTCTGCCCGTTGTCATCCGAGTACGCGATGCCGGCGTGGTTGGTGATCCACTGGCCCGGCTCCCCCCAGTGCCTCACGGACATGTAGTGGATGTAGTGCCGCGAGCCCACGGTGACGCCCGCGGTGGGGATGACGGTCATCTCGTCGTTGTCCACCTTGCGCGACGCGAGGATCTCCTTCGCGTGTCGCGTGCCGTCCTGCACCATCGTGGTGAAGGTGAGCCCGTTGGACAGCGCGGTGTCCGCCGAGCGCGCCAGCACGTTGCTGCGCCACCCGCCGCCACACCCGCCGTTGCCGCACCAGCCCGCGCCGAAGGTGTCCCCGAACAGGACGAACACCTCGCCGCCGCCCTTGTCCCAGACGATGCCCAGGTCCGTGCCGTACACCTCGTAGTTGGAGTGCGTCTGGTTCGGGTTGGGCAGCAGCTCCCCCGCGGGCGTCGCGCCCGTCACGCGCGCCACCTTCGTCACGTTCGTCGGCGTCACCGCCCCCGCCACGCCCGCGCCCCCCAAC
>NZ_RAWI01000448.1 GCF_003612125.1 Corallococcus praedator | reverse complement strand
AGCCGGTGGTGCCGGTGGTCCCCGTGGAGGATCCACGCCTGCCGGATGGCGGCACGCAGCCCCCGGACTCGGGCACCCCGGTTCCCGACGCGGGCACGGGCGGCACGGACGCGGGCACGGGTGGCGGCACCGACGCGGGCACCGGCGGCACGGATGCCGGCACGGGCGGCGGCACCGACGCGGGCACGGATGCCGGCACCGGCGGCCCCAGCGAGACGGTGCAGACCTATCCCCTGCCGTCCGCGCCGGGCTGGACGTTCTACAACCAGGAGCTGGGCGCGCCGCGCTACGTGTACGGCATCACCGCGGACCAGGGCGGCAACATCTGGGTGGCGGGCGGCGAGGAGGGCCTCTTCCTCATCAAGAAGGGGGAGAACGTCATCAAGCGCTTCACGATGTCCGACGGCCTGCATCCCTTCGGCCGCATGCGCGACGGCGTGGGCGGTCCTCCTCCGGGCATGCCGTACCTCAAGGTCATCTCCGTGGCGGGCGGACCCGCGGGCACGGTGTTCGTCGGCTACGCCGGCAAGCCGCCCCAGCCGGGCATGCCCACCTGCGAGGACGAGTGGGACCAGTCGGAGCTGGACGGGCGCGCACCGGACGCGAGCGTCTACAAGAGCGGTGACGCGGACAAGGTGACGCTCAAGGCGGACGGCACCCTCGACGTCGTGCACTACGACATCCACACCGGCCCCACCAAGGTGGGCGCGGAGCTGCGCGGCCGCGAGAAGGTCTGCACCATCCACCGCATCGCCTACGACCCGGTGAAGGAGCTTGTCTGGTTTGGCGGCAACCATGGCTTCGCCATGGGTGATGCGAAGTTCGACGGCAACGTCCCGTCCTACTGCTGGGATCCGCGCCCGTGGACCACGGAGGGCTTCAAGTGGGAGTTCGTCTGCGCGGGTCTCTACGAGCACGTGCACCCGCACATCTCCGGCTCGAAGGGTGAGCTGCTGTCGGACCGCTACTTCGGCATCGCCATCGCGGAGAACCACGACGTCTTCTTCGGCGGGCAGATCCGCTCCACGCGCTTCCGCTACGGCACGAACAACGACAACTACTGGAAGGCCCAGGAGCAGACGGAAGACGCGCCCTACAGCGCGAACCGCTTCGACATCTGGGCGGACAAGGTGCCGGACTACCCCAGCAAGGAGCAGCGCGTGGACGACGACGTCTCCGGCATGGCCATGGCGGGCAACGGCGACGTCTGGGTCAGCTCCTTCTATCACGGTCTGGCGCGCCTGGGCCCCTCCGGAGAGGTGCAGGGCAAGGTGATGCAGGACCTGGTGAACTACACGCCGGCCAGGGGCACCACCGCCGCGATGGCCCCCACCTCCGCGGTGGCGACGGATCCGCTGGATGGCAGCCTCTGGGTGGGCGCCAACTGGTGGGGCGGCATCACGCGCCTCAAGGGCGGCGGCACGGTGAAGTACAGCGCGGATGTCTTTGGCACGGCGCTCACCTCGGTCAGCTCCGTGTCGGACATCCAGTTCGACCGCTCCGGCGGCAAGCGCCGCGTGCTCGTGTCCTTCGAGGGCACCAAGGTCGCGAAGACGGGCGTCGTCACCCCGGGCCTCATCGGCATCTACGACGGCGACTGACCGGCGGCGCCGTCACGCCAAAGTCGTTCACGGCCGTCCTTCTCAGTTTCCGAGGAGGGCGGCCGTGGTGCGTCCATGACGCACCGTGCCCGGCCGTCCACCAGCCGGGCACCGACTTCCGCCAGAAAGCACGCGCGGGCCGGAAGCCGACTAGAATGCGCGACCGTTCATGTCCACCGTCCCTCCCGCCCCCATTCCCGCGCACACCGTCGTCGTCGCGCGTGCGCAGGCGGAGCGGCTGTCCGCGCAGCGCTTCCACCTGGTGCTGCTGGACACCGAGCGCGCGGGGACCGTCTACCCGCTCGCCACCGAGGACCTGCGCGTCGGCAAGTCCACGGACAACGACGTCGTCATCGACCACCCCACGGTGAGCCGCAACCACCTGGTGGTGCGCCGCCAGGGGGACCGGTTCCTCGTGCAGGACCTGGGCTCCACCAACGGCACCTTCCTGGACGGCGCCCAGGTGCGCGAAGCCTACCTGCGCCCCGGCGCCCTGCTGGAGGTGGGCGACGTGCGCCTGCGCTTCAGCCCGCAGATGGCGCCCGTGCAGGTGGAGCCCACCGTCGAGGACCGGCTGGGCGACCTCGTGGGCCGCAGCGTGCCCATGCGGCAGATCTTCGCGCTGCTCCAGCGCATCGCCCCCACGGACTCCACCGTGCTGCTGGTGGGCGAAACGGGCTCCGGCAAGGGCGCGGGCGCCAAGGCCATCCACAAATTGAGCACCCGCGCCGCGGGGCCCCTGGTCGTCTTCGACTGCGCCAGCGTGTCCGACTCGCTCATCGAGAGCGAGCTGTTCGGCCATGAGAAGGGCGCCTTCACCGGGGCCGTGGGCCAGCGCATCGGCTGTCTGGAGCGCGCCAACGGGGGCACGCTCTTCCTGGACGAAATCGACGACCTCGCGCTGGACCTGCAGCCCAAGCTGCTGCGCGCCATCGAGGACCGGGAGTTCCGCCGCCTGGGCTCCTCCACGCCCATCTCCTTCGACGCGCGCATCGTCGTGGCCAGCAAGAAGGACCTCTGGTCGGAGACGCAGGCGGGAAGGTTCCGCGAGGACCTCTACTTCCGCCTGTCCGTCTTCACCGTCAGCCTGCCGCCCCTGCGCGACCGCAAGGAGGACATCCCGCTGCTCGTGGGCGCCTTCGCCGGTGAAGCCCTCTGGCCCCGGCTGCCGGAGAAGATTCAAGAGCAGTTCCTGGGGCACACCTGGCCGGGCAACGTGCGCGAATTGCGCAACGCCCTGGAGCGTGCCCGGCACATGGTGGACATCCCCGGCCTCACCGGGGACAACCTGCTGCGCGAGTTCACCCGCGACGTGCCCTCCCCCGCCGGGGACTTCCTGCCGGTGGAGTTCACCGGACCGTTCAAGGTCTGCAAGGACGAGCTGGTGCGCGCCTTCGAGCGTGAGTACCTCACGCGCCTGCTGGGCCGCGCCCGGGGCAACATCGCCCGCGCCGCCCGCGAGGCGGAGCTGGATCGCAAGCACCTGTATTCGCTGCTGCACAAGTACGGGCTGGTCCAGAGCGAGTCGGACTGACGCTTCGTGGCATGGTGGCGCCCGCTTTCGCGGTCCCCCTACCCCCTGGAGTGTTCATGAAGATGCGTCCGTCTCGCTGGCTGGGCGTGCTGTGCGCCGGTGTCCTGATGATGCATGCGACGGGCTGCTTCGGCTCGTTCAAGCTCACGCAGAAGATCTGGCAGTTCAACAAGGGCATCTCCGGGAACAAGTTCGTCCAGTGGCTGGTGTTCCTCGTCTTCGTCGTCGTCCCCGTCTATGAAATCGGCGCGCTGGTGGATGCGCTCGTCGTCAACAGCATCGAGTTCTGGAGCGGCAGCAACCCGGTGAGCAGCGTGGAGGGCGAGGACCCCAACACGCGCATCGTGAAGCTCAGCCCCACCGACACGCTGAAGATGACGCGCGACCTGGAGTCCGGCGTCATGCGTCTGGAATTGCAGCGCGAGGGGCAGGCCCCGCTGGTGCGCTACTTCGAACCGCTGGAGGACGGCATGGTCGCGCGCGACGAAGCGGGCGCCCTGCTCATCCGCGCGCAGGGCCAGGAGGACGGCGCCGTGAAGGTGACCAGCGCCACCGGCACCACGATGACCGTGCACGCCCGGGACGCGGTGGACACCGCGCGGCAGCTCTTCCTGGAGGGCGGCGCCCCGGCGCTCGCCCAATTCGCCACGCACCAAGGACAGCTCTCCCAGGGCATGGCTTCGCTCAACACCTGCACGCCCTGAAGCCTGGCGCATGAAGCAGAGGGCTTCCGGTGCGTGCAACCACCGGAAGCCCCCGCGAGTGAATCAGGGCGCGGGTTCGTCCACCACCACGTCACCCAGGTCCGGACCGAAGCCCGCGTCGAGCGCGGTGGCGGAGAACGTCCCCTCCAGGCTGCGGCCCGCGCCGTACCCATCCCCTTTCTTGAACGACAGGGAGAAGTCACCGCGCGTGAGCTGATCCGGGCTGCCGCCTTCGTCCAGCACCAGGTCGCCGCGTTCCACCGGGGTGAAGACACGCGCGGGCTCACCCGCGGCCACGTGCACCACCGATGCGCGGTCGCGACCGGACGGCGTGGTGCCACCCAGTTGCACCTTCGTGCCCGGCTTCAGGTCCACCCCTTCGGTGTCCACCGTGAGCCGCGCGACGAGGTCCACATCCAGGCCGTTGTTGCGGAAGTAGCTCACCTGGAGCGCCTCCGGGTTGCGGCGCACCTCCACGCGCGACACGTCGGTGATGGGGAACAGCTCCGACACGCTGCCGGACAGTTCGTTGTCCCCCCGGCAGCCGACGATGCCCGCGCCGGACACCAGCCCCGCGAGCCCCAGCGCCGCCAGGACGCGTCCCGCGTGGCTCACCGCTCCACCGCCAGCGTCAGGGCCTTGGTGCTTCCGGACCGGTACAGCACCACGCGCTGGCCCGACGACAGGAACGCCAGCTTCGGCGACCAGCCTCCGTCGAAGTCCACCGTCGTCTCACGCCACTGGCTCTCCACGCGGGTGGCGATGACGAGCGCGTCATCCGACGGCGAGCAGCTGCCCTCGTTGCGCCCGGACTCCAGCGAGCAGATGTGGAACGCGATGGACGGATCATGCGTCGCCGGGTCGAACGCCAGCGACGGATACCAGCCGCCCGAACCCGTCTGGTAGACGGGATCCGGCAGCGTCCAGTCCCCCGCCGCCGCGCACTTCGCCCCCGTCTTGCCGGAGCAGGAGATGAAGGTGAGCCGGTTGTTTGAACGGTCCACCGCGGCGATGCCGAAGCCCTCCGTGGAGTCATACGCCATCGACGCGCCCAGCATTGTGTTGCCCACCGCCTGCACCTGCACCGGCGGCGTCCAGGTGGTGCCATCCGCGTTGCGGCGCTGGAAGTAGACGTTCTGCCCCGGGGCGTCCGCGGCCCCGAAGGCCTGGTCGAACACCAGCGCCGGCTGCCCGTCCGCCATCAGCATCTGCAGGTGCCCGCCATACGCCCCCTTCTGGTCACCGCCCGAGGCCACCACCCGGTGCTGCCACGCCGTGGGGCCACCGCTGGCCAGTTCCACGTCGCTTCCGGCCCAGTCCTGCTGGGGGAACTGTCCGTTGTGCCCGTCGCGGTACACGACCAGGGCATTGCTGCCGCTGAAGACGATGGAGGGATTGAGCCCCACGAGGTAGCCGGTGTCGCTCACCGGATTGCCGGAGACGGCCTGGTCGCCCTTCGTCACCGCGATGCGCTCGGTCCAGGTCCCGTTCGCATTGCGGTAGGACACCGCCAGGTCGCTCTGGAACCAGTAGATGGATTCGTCGCTGCCGCCGCCCAGGTAGCTCACCGCGGGTTGCCCCGTCGGCGCGAACGCCAGCGACACGCCATACACGCGCTGCACGGTGGCGATGGTCTCCGCGGTCGCCTGCACCTGACCGTCCTTCACTTCGCGGTAGCGAAGCTCGGAGTCCTTGTCGTTCACCTTCACGAAGTACGCGATGCCGATGCGGTCATCGGGCCCCACCGCCATCGCGATGGAGGAGATGGTGTGCAACTCGCTCGGCTCCGTGTCCACCACCAGCTTCACGAACGGCGTCTCCGTCGTGCCCGCATCCGTCCCGGGGCCCGGTCCAGCGTCGGGATTGGCTGGCTTGCCGCCGCCGCATCCCAGCGCGAGCGCCGCACCCAATAGCCACGCGTGCCGTTTCATGGGGTTCTTCTCCTTGGTCGAGTCCGGCCTGCTTGAGCGCGCCATCCTATGCCAGCCGAGCGACTTCCAGGTCGGACAAGCCTCGCGGTGCGAGCATCCTGCACCCCGGCGGTGGGCGGCCAACCGACTCCGGGCCCTTCCTCGCACCGTGGAGGATGCGCATTTGGGCTAGGCTGTCCGGCCATGGCTCGCGCGAGTTCGCTCCCCCGACGGCTGTCCCGGCGCACCTTCATCCAGCGCCTCACCTTCTTCGGCGGTGGCGTGGTGCTGCTGGGCGGCGCCGCCTGCAAGCGCTCCAAGGACCCGGAGCCCGCGAAACCTTCTGAACCGTCTGGAACCACCGCCACCGGACAGGCCCTGCGCACCTTCTCCGCCTTCGAGTACGCCGTCGTCGTCGCGGCCACCGAACGCCTCCTGCCGCGCGACGAGGACCCCGGCGCCCAGGACGCGGACGTGGCCCTCTACATCGACCGCATCCTGGAGACACAGGGCCTGGAGTCCATGCACCGCGACTTCCTCCAGGGACTGGCCGCGCTGGAGCGCCGGGCGGACCGCATGTTCCAGACGGGCTTCGCGAAGGCCACGCCCGCCCAGCAGGACGAGCTGCTCGCCATCTTCAAGGACAGCGCGGCCGGCAGCGGTGAGGCGCACTTCTTCGAATTGCTGATGACGCTCAGCCTGGAGGGCTTCCTGGGCGACCCGTCCTATGGCGGCAACAAGGGCCGCGTCGGCTGGCGGCTCATGGGCTTCGACACCGTGGGCACCATCGCCATGGCGCCCCCGGAGGGCTACGACGGCCCCAAGTGCCTGCGCGAGTGCGGAGGCCACCCGTGAAGGCGGTGGACGTCTGCATCATCGGCAGCGGCGCGGGCGGCGCGCCCCTCGCGCTGGAGCTGGGCCGCGCGGGCTTCAAGGTCGTGGTGCTGGAGAAGGGCCGGCACTACCAGCCCAAGGACTTCGTCCACGACGAGATCCTCAACAGCCGCCGCAACTTCTTCATGCCGCTGCCGTGGGAGGAGCCCCACCTCGTGCGCCACGGCGCCAAGGCCCGCTACGAGCGCAGCAACGTCGCGTGGACCGCCAACTGCGTGGGCGGCGGCACCGTGCACATGAGCGGCTTCTTCTACCGCCTCAAGCCAGTGGACTTCCGCCTGCGCTCCACGCTGGGCGCCGTCCCCGGCACCACCGTGGCGGACTGGCCCATCTCCTACGAGGACCTGGCGCCCTTCTACGACAAGGCCGAAGCGGAGATGGGCGTCTCCGGCCACGCCGTCCCCCACCCCTTCGCGGAGCCCCGGAG
>NZ_RAWI01000447.1 GCF_003612125.1 Corallococcus praedator | reverse complement strand
AATCTGCACATCCCGGAAGCCCCGTATCCACTGTCAATGAGGGCGGTTGTCGCAAAGTGAGGCGGGGGCCCTCCCCTGGGCCGGGGTGACGGTTGGGCGCAGGACTGCGGCGTGTCAGGAAGGTGTCACGCGGGTAGGATGTGGCCATGTCCCGCTCGGCCCGACGCATCCCCACCGTGAACCTGTCCCACTACCGCTCCGGCACTCCCGAGGAGCGGGCCCGCTTCGTCCAGGTGTTTGGCGACGCGCTCAAGGAGTTCGGCTTCGTGACCGTGGAAGGCCACGGCGTCGAGGACGCGCTCATCCGCCGCACGTACGCGGATGTGGAGCGCTTCTTCCAACTGCCGGAGTCCACCAAGACGCGCTACGCGGTGCCGGAGCGCCCGGGGCAGCGCGGCTTCATGGCGTTCGGCCAGGAGCACGCGAAGAACCGCAAGGTGGGGGACATGAAGGAGTTCTGGCACGTGGGCCGTGAGCTGCCCGTGGGCCACCCCTACCGCGACGACTACGGCGCCAATGTGTGGCCGGAGGAGGTGCCCTCCTTCCGCGACAACACCCTGACGCTCTACAAGGAACTGGACGACGCGGCGACGGTGATGCTCCAGGCGCTCGCGGACTACCTGGGCATCGCGCGCACCACGTTCAGCGACATGACGGTGGATGGCAACTCGGTGCTGCGGCTCATCCACTACCCGCCCCTGAAGGACCGCTTCATCCCGGGCGCGGTGCGCGCGGCCGAACACGAGGACATCAACTTCATCACGCTCCTGTGCGAAGGCACGTCCGGCGGCCTGGAGCTGCTCACGCGCGACGGCGAGTGGATTCCGGTGGACACGCTGCGCGGGCAGATCGTCGTGGACTCGGGCGACATGCTCAGCCGCGTGATGAACGGCGTCATCCCGTCCACCACGCACCGGGTGGTGAACCCGCCCAGCACGGAGCAGGACACCGTGCGCTACTCGATGCCCTTCTTCGTGCACCCGTTCTCCGACTGTATCCTCAAGCCGCTGCCGCAGACGGAGACCCCGGACAACCCCGCGCGCCACCCGCCCATCACCGCGGACGCGTTCCTCAAGCAGCGGCTGCGGGAGCTGGGCTTCCTCAAGTAGGCGCCCGGGCCAGCCCGTGCCACCGCCCGACGCCATCGAACTGTTCGCCGTCCAGCCGCGCGTCACGCTGGACGACTACGCCTCCGTGGCGACGTTCGCCGCGCACCACCGGGCCCTCGCCGCGAGGGTGGACGCGCTGCGCGCACGGGACGCCTCGGGCCGGCCGCTGCATCCCGCGCTCGCCGTGTGGCCGGAGATGGTGGGCGCGGCGCTCGGGTTGGTGGGGCACCTGTCGCGCGTGCGCCGCTGCAAGACGACGAACGGCGCGATGACGCGCGTGGCGCTCGCGGAGGGGTGGGCGCTATTCCGGACGTGGCGTGCCTTCCGTCCGCCTTCGATGGAGGAGTGTCTCTACGCCACGGTGGCGCCGCGCGTGCACCGGGCCATGTTCGAGACCTTCTCCGGCATCGCGCGCGATTACGGCCTGTGGGTCGTGGCCGGCAGCGCGCTGCTGCCCTCCAACCGCCTGGGCATCGACACCCCCGAGTACGAGCCCGCGGGCGCACGCACCTACAACACCAGCTACACGTTCGCGCCGGACGGTCACTGCGTGGGCGTCACGCGCAAGGTGAACCTGGTGCCCACGCAGGAGGACGTGCTCAACCTGAGCCCGGGCCGCCCGGAGGACCTGCCCGTGGTGGACACGCCCTTCGGCAGGCTGGGCACGCTCGTCTGCTACGACGGCTTCCGCGAACCGCACACCTCCGGGGAGCCGTGGTTCGTGCCGTGCGCGCAGTACCTGGACGCGCTGGGCGTGGACGTGCTCGCGCAGCCCTCCGCCAACGCCTGGTCCTGGGACGCGCCCTGGGCCTTCAACGCGCCGGGAGAGTCCCAGCTGCGCCGCGAGCAGTGGTTCAACGAAGGGCTCTTCACGCAGCTGCGCACGCTCAAGCGCGTGCGCTACGCGGTGAACCCGCAGCTCACCGGTGGGTTCTTCGAGAACACCTTCGAGGCCCCCTCGCTCATCCTGGAGCGCCGGGGGCCGGACGACGTGCACGTGCTCGCCCAGTCCGAGGACCCGCGCGGCGAGGACGTGCTCCACGTCACCGTGCCGCGTTAGTCCCCGAGCTTCTTCTTCAGCAGCTCGTTGACGAGGCCGGGGTTGCCCTTGCCCTTCATCGCCTTCATCACCTGGCCCACGAAGAAGCCGTACACGCTCTTCTTGCCGGCCTTGTACTTCTCCACCTCGCCCGCGTTCTTCGCGAGGATGTCGTCCACCACCGCCTCCACCGCCCCCACGTCGCTCACCTGCGCGAGGCCCTTCTCCGCGATGATGTCCGCCGGCGCGCGGCCGGTGCGGAACATCTCCCCGAGCACGTCCTTGCCCGCGTTCGCGGACACCGTGCCCTTCTCCACCGTGGCCAGCAGCTCGCCCAGTTGCGCCGGCGTGAAGCGCAGCGCGGACAGCGGCGTGCCCTCTTCCTTGAGCAGGCGGCTCAGCTCGCCCAGGAACCAGTTGGAGAGCTTCTTCGCGTCCGGCACATGAACAGCGCAGGCCTCGAAGAAGTCCGCCAGCGGGCGCTCGGCGGTGAGGATGCGCGCGTCGTAGGCGGGCAGCCCGTACTGGCCCATGAAGCGCGTGCGCTTCGCGCGGGGCAGCTCCGGCAGCGACTTCGCCTGCGCGTCGCGGAGCGCGTCCGACACGATGAGCGGCTGGAGGTCCGGCTCCGGGAAGTAGCGGTAGTCGTGCGCGTCCTCCTTGGAGCGCATCGACCGGGTGACGCCCTTGTTCACGTCCCAGAGGCGCGTCTCCTGGTCCACCTTGCCGCCGGACTCGAGGACGTCCACCTGCCGCGCGGCCTCGTATTCGATGGCCTGCTTGAGGAAGCGGAACGAGTTGAGGTTCTTCAGCTCGCAGCGCTGGCCGTAGGTGGTGGACCCCTTGGGCATCACCGACACGTTGGCGTCGCAGCGGAAGCTGCCCTCCTCCAGGTTGCCGTCGTTGACGCCCAGGTACACCAGCACGTCGCGCAGCACCTTGAGGTACTCCACTGCCTCGTCCGCGTCGCGCAGGTCCGGCTCGCTGACAATCTCCATCAGCGGCACGCCTGCGCGGTTCAGGTCCACCAGGCTCTGGCCCGCGGAGGCGGACGCGTCGTGCACGCTCTTGCCCGCGTCCTCCTCCAGGTGGATGCGCCGCACGCGCACCGTCTTCTCACCCGACGGCGTGTCGATGACGAGCTCGCCCCACTCGCAGATGGGCTGGTCGTACTGGGTGATTTGATAGCCCTTGGGCAGGTCCGGATAGAAGTAGTTCTTCCGGCTCCACACGCTCGTGGGCTTCACCGTGCACCCGAGCGCCAGCCCCGTGCGCACCGCGTACTCCACCACGCGCTGGTTGAGCACCGGCAACACGCCGGGCATCCCCAGGCACACCGGACAGGTGTGGTGGTTGGGCTCGGCGCCGAACGCGGTGGAGCAGCCGCAGAAGATCTTCGACTGCGTGAGCAGCTGCGCGTGGACCTCGAGGCCGATGACCGTCTGGAAATCGCTCAGGGGCATGGCGGTGTCACCCTTGCCGGCGTCCGCTCCCCGCTAGACGGGGACGGCGCGGCGGAAGAAGTCGTGCTCGCGCTCGAACGCGCGGGCGATGCGCAACAGGCGGGCCTCGTCGAACGGGCGCCCCAGGATCTGCAGGCCCACCGGCAGCCCTCCTTGCGTGAAGCCGCACGGCACCGACAGCCCGGGCAGGCCCGCCAGGTTGCAGGGCAGCGTGTAGACGTCCATCAGGTACATGGACAGCGGGTCGTCCACCTTCTCGCCCAGCTTGAACGCCGGCACGGGCGACGTGGGCGACACGAGCGCGTCCACCTGCTGGAAGGCCCGCGTGAAGTCCTCGCGGATGAGCGTGCGGACCTTCTGCGCGCGCAGGTAGTAGGCGTCGTAGTAGCCGGCGGACAGCGCGTAGGTGCCCAGCATGATGCGGCGCTTCACCTCCGCGCCGAAGCCCTGCCCCCGCGTCTGCGTGTACAGCTCCTTGAGCCCGCGCGCGTCCTTGGCCCGCTGTCCGTAGCGGATGCCGTCGTACCGGGCCAGGTTGCTGGACGCCTCCGAGGAGGCCAGCAGGTAGTACGTCGCGAGCGCGTACTTCGTGTGCGGCAGCGACACGTCCACCAGCGTCGCGCCCATCCGCTCGAACTCCTCCAGCGAGGCGCGCAGCGTGCCTTCCACCTCCGGGTCCATGCCGGCGGTGAAGTACTCGCGCGGCACGCCCAGCTTGAGCCCGCGCACCCCATCCTCCAGGCCCGTGAGGCAGTCCGGCGTCGCCACGTCCGCGGAGGTGGAGTCGAGCGGATCATGCCGCGCGATGAGCTGGAGCAGCGCCGCGGTGTCCCCCACCGTGCGCGCCATGGGGCCCGGCTGGTCCAACGACGAGGCGAAGGCGATGACGCCGTAGCGCGACACCCGGCCGTAGGTGGGCTTGAGCCCCACGGTGTTGGTGAACGCCGCAGGCTGGCGGATGGAGCCGCCCGTGTCCGTGCCCAGCGCGCCGAACACCTCGCGCGCCGCCACCGCCGCGGCCGAACCACCGGACGAGCCGCCCGGCGTGCGCGTCAGGTCCCACGGGTTGTGGGTGGGGAAGTACGCGCTCGACTCGTTGGACGAGCCCATGGCGAACTCGTCCATGTTCAGCTTGCCCAAGAGCGGCAGGCCCGCCTCCTTCAGCAAGCGCACCACGGTGGCGTCGTACGGCGGAACGAAGCCCTCCAGGATGCGCGAGCCGCAGGTGGTCGCCACGCCCTGGGTGAGGAAGATGTCCTTCAGGCCCACCGGCACGCCGTCGAGCGCACTGGCGGGACTGCCCGCGTGGCGGCGCGCGTCGCTGGCCTCCGCGGCCTTGAGCGCTCCGGCTTCATCCACGCGCAGGAAGGCCCGCACCTTCGGGTCCACCTGGGCGATGCGCTGGAGGCTCGCCTGCGTGGCCTCCACGGAGGACACCTCGCGCGAGGCCAGCTTCGCGGCCAGCTCCAGCATCGACAGGTCGGTGAGCGTCGACGACATGGCGGGCTACTCCAGGATCTTCGGGACCGCGAAGGCGGTGCCCACCTTCGCCGGCGCGTTGGCGAGCCCCGCTTCAGGGGGCAACGACGGCCGCATCACGTCCTCGCGCAACAGCGAGGACGCGAGCGTCGCATGGGAGGTGGGCTCCACCTGACTGACGTCCAGCGCCTCCAGCTCCGCCACCGCGTCCAGGACCTGCGACAACTGCGTGGCGTAGCGCGCCTCCTCTTGCGGCGTCAGTGACAGCCGCGCCAGGGTGGCCACGTGCCGGACCTGCTCGAGCGTGAGGGCCATGGGGACCGCCTCCTCCTGGAGGCTCTGGACGATGCGTTGACGACGACTACGAACGCTTGAACAGGTTGAGGATGGCGCCCATCACCTTGCCACCCTGCTCGTGGCCGTGACCGCCCAGCAAGTGCTGCAGCTCGCCCGCGTCCAGCCAGACGCCGTGGCAGTTGAAGCAGCTGTCCAGCTCCACGTTGCCCTTCTTGAGCGTCTGCAGGTCCATGCCGCACTTGGGACACTTCATGTAGTGCAGCTTCTTCAGGTCCTCGCGCTGCTGGGCGGCCGTCTCCTGGGCCTGCTGGAGGGCCAGCTTGCGCTTGGCTTCGATCTCCTCGCGCGCGAAGTAGTCGTCTTCGTTGTTGGAGGGCTTGTCAGGGTGCAGGTCGGACATGGTTCGGGTTCTCCTTGGCGTCAGCCACCATAACCTCTCCCCGGAGGGTCGCAGCCGAAATGTAGGCCCTGTCCCGCCCCCTCTGACGCCTGCTGGAAAATTGACCGGGCCCCCTCTCTCCCTATTCTCGCCGCGCGGATTGCTACAGCTCGCTACGCGGCTGGAATCGGGCAGAGGGAACCGGGGTCCATGACAGCGGCCAAGAAGGGTGGTCGGGCGGAGAAGGCAGTGCTCTCCCGACAGGAAATCGCGACCAAGCGCAAGGCGCTCGCGAACAAGAAGATGAAGGCGGGGGGCGCAGCCAGCCCGGCCAGACGGGCGCTCGTGGGCGTCTTCGTCCTGGCCGCCTCGCTGCTCGCCTTGCTGGCGGTCGCCACGTTCGACGCGCATGACCGGGTGGGCCCCGGCTTCCACAACGCGGTGGGCCCCATGGGCCACCTCATCGCGGAGACGCTGCGGGGCGCGCTGGGTGTGTGCGCCTACTTCGTCCCCGTGGGTGGCATCTACACCGCCGTGGTGCTCTTCGTCGGCAACCGCGACCGGCGCCGCCTGCCGCAGATCATCTCCCTGGCGCTGCTCACGTGCAGCGTGGCCGTGCTCTCGCAGCTCATGTTCGCCAAGGACAAGGGCTGGGCGCACCCGCCCGGTGGCGCCCTGGGCGCGGGCCTGGGCGGGCTGATGGAGGGCATGTTCTCCACGGTCGGCACCGTCATCCTCGTCACCGCCATCAGCGCGGCGGCGCTCATCGTGGGCACGCAGTACACGTTCTTCAAGCTGTGCTCGCTGGTGTGGGCCGGCCTCACCGTGCTGGGCCGCCGCATCTCCGAATCCGCCCACGTCTTCTGGGAGGCGCAGAAGGTCTCCTACCAGGCCCGCCAGGAGCGGCTCGCCCAGGAGAAGGAGGAGGAGGCCGCGTTCCTCGCCGAGCTGGAGGCCGAGGAGGAGGAGCTCTCCGAGGCCGAGCGTCTTGCCGAGGAGGCCGAGGCAGCCGAAGCGGAGGCCATGGCCGAGGAGGCCGTGCGCCTCGCCCGACAGACGGAGAAGGAGCAGGCCGCCAACGCGAAGAAGGCCCTCAAGGATTCGCGCGAGCGCGAGAAGCTGGAGAAGAAGCTCGTCCGCGAAGAGGAGCCCGAAGAGGACGACGACGACGCGCGGGACGAGCAGCCGTCCCTGCCCCCGGAGCGCGCCGAGCGCCGTTCGCCGGGCGCGGATCCGGCCTGGGCCGCATCCTTCCTTGCCCCCCAGCCGCAGCTCCCCGCGAACACCGAAGGCGCCGAGCCGCCGCGCCGCGCCCGCAAGACGCCGCAGATCGTCACCCCGCCCTCCGCGC
>NZ_RAWI01000446.1 GCF_003612125.1 Corallococcus praedator | reverse complement strand
GGGGGGCGCGGAGGTTGGCACCCGCCTTGCTCATGTACCGGGCAACACGGCGAGGTCGCAGCGGGCCTGAGCAACACCGCGCGACCCCGTCACCCTGGTAGGGGGTTCCATTGGGGAACCCTCGACGCCCACCGTCTCGGCCGGCCCCGAGGCGGTGGGCGACTTTTTTTCTACTCCAGCTCGCCCGCGAACGGGCCTGACTGCTGCTTCTCCAGCAGCCAGACGCCATCGCGGAAGACGAACTCCGAGGTAACGGACTCGGTCTGTTCGGAGGCGGAGGGCAGGCGCATCCACTGGATGCGGCTGTGGACGGTGGCGCGCTTGCCGTCGTCGGCGAGCTTCACGTCCTCGATTTCGTAGTCGGTGACGGTGAGGTCGCGCTCGTCGTGCAGCTCGCGGCGCTTGCGCTCGAAGTCCTGGCGCTCCTCGGGGACGAGGAAGCTGGACAGGGCGCGGTAGTTGCGCCAGCGCAGGTTCTTGTGGAAGCCCTCCACGGCGGGGCGGAGCGTTTCCGGGTCCCCAGCGGGTGGGGTGTGGGCACAGGCCCCACCGAGGACCAGGGCGAACATCAGGGCAGGCAGGCGGTTCACGTGCGCGACGCTACCACCCGCTGCGTGCGCGGGACGAGGGCGGTGCTATGGTCCGCACTCCCCGCCCGAGCACCGGAGTCGCGACTCAACATGGCCAAGTCGATGGTGGAGCGCTACGAGCAGCTCCTCCGGCAGGACCCGACCTCTTCCGTCTTCGTGGAGCTGGCGAAGGCGCTCCTGGAGAAGGGAGACGCGGCGCGCACGATTGAAGTGTGCACCCAAGGCATCACCCACCACCCCACGTCCACCGTGGGACGGGTGCTGTGGGGCAAGGCGCTCATCCAACTGGGCCGGCCCGCGGAGGCGATGGAGCAGTTCGATCAGGCCATCGCCATCGAGAAGGACAACCCCTACGCCTACAACCTCATTGGCGAGGTGTTGTTGCAGCGCGGGCTGTTCCGCTCGGCGCTGCCCATCCTTCGCAAGGCCGTGGCGCTGCAACCCAACAACGGGCGCGTGAAGCAGTGGCTGGATCAAGCCCAGCAGGCGCTGTCCGGCGGGCCCGCGCCCATCTTCGCGGACCTGGGCACCCTGGCGGTCCCGGCGGCGGCTCCGGAGGAC
This sequence comes from Corallococcus praedator, assembly GCF_003612125.1. Classification (GTDB taxonomy): domain Bacteria; phylum Myxococcota; class Myxococcia; order Myxococcales; family Myxococcaceae; genus Corallococcus; species Corallococcus praedator. The sequence goes on along the minus strand of NZ_RAWI01000446.1, from coordinate 5,981 downwards.
GACGAGGCCCCGGCGCCTGGGGCGGAGGCACAGCCGTCCGCGTTCGATGCGCGCGCGGCGGCGGCGGCCGGTCTGGAGCCGCGTCGTGCCCGGACGGAGACCCCCGCGGGTGGCGCGGAGCGCGCCGCGTCCGAGGCGGGCCCGGCGAGCGGAGCCGCGCCGACAGCGGGTGCGACGGATGCGCGCGCTTCGGTGGGACCTGCTTCCGGCGGTCCGGAAGGGGCGGGGGCGGAATCCCCCGGAGAACCGTCTTCCGGGCGTGAGGCTTCGGACGGGTCCTCGGATCCCGCTTCCGCGCATGAGGCTTCGGATCCGGCTGACGGGCGTGAGGCCTCGGATCCGGCTGACGGGCGTGAGGCTTCGGACGGGTCCTCGGATCCGGCTGACGGACGTGAGGCTCAGGGTGGCCCCGTGGAGGCGGGCCAGGAGTCGTCGGAGTCCAGGCGCGAGGCGCAGGCGGGGGCCGAACCTCAGAACTCCGGGGCTCAGGCGGGCCCGTCGGAGCCGGCAAAGGCGCCAGGTCGCGCGCGTTCGTCCGGAATGCTCGCGGACCTCCCGGATGCTCCGGCCGACGAGCCTTCTTCGTCGCAGGGCGGCGGGCTGCTCGGAAACCTTCCGGGCCCGGAGGCGGTGCGGGCGCGGGCTCCCGCGCCGGTGGCTCCAGTCGCTACGACGGCGGGCGGCAAGCGCTCGCTGCTGGACGACATCCCGGATGCCACGGAGCTGGCGGCGGCGACCGCCCGCAACAAGGCGGCGGCGAACGCGAAGGACACGGAGGCGCTCGCCGCGAAGTACGAGCGCGAGATGCACGAGAAGATCGCCAAGGAGCGGGCGAAGCAGTCCCTCCTGGAGCGCTACGGCGCGAAGACCGTGGCCCTCTTCGTCGCGATCATCTTCCTGGGCGCGAGCGCGGGCTTCTTCCTGCTCTACCGCTCCCGCCAGGGCGGCCAGACGCTGTCCGAAACGCTGGAGCTGGCCCGGCGGGCGGTGGCGCAGGACACCGGCGCGTCCCTGGACGAAGCGCTCCGGCAGCTTGACCGCGCGCGCGACATGGACGAAGCCAGTGCGCAGGGCTGGGCCCTCACGGCCTACGCGCACGCGCTGCGCTACCAGGACCACGGCGGTGCCTCCGAGGACCGGCGGCTGGCGCTGGAGGCCCTGGAGAAGCCGGGCGTGAAGGACGGCTTCGCCGGGCTGGTGCTCGCGACGAACGAGCTGGTGGCGGACGAGCGGGGCCGTGAGTCGACGCGCCGCGCGCTGCTCGCCTCGCAGGACGACGTGACGGAGGTGCACGCGCTCGCGGGCAGCCTGCTCCTGGCGGCCAAGGACGAGAAGAAGGCCCTGGACCGCTTCGACCGGGCCCTCAAGGCGTCGCCGGGCAACGTCCGCGCGCTCGTGTCCCTGGGCGGCTACTACCTGGCCTCCGAGGACTTCGCGCAGGCGCTGGAGATGTTCAAGCGCGCGCGCGAGGTCTCCAAGGAGCACCCGGCCGCCCGCATCGGCATGGCGGAGAGCCGGCTCGCGCTGGAGCAGGAGCTGGAAGCGGGGCTGGCGGACGTGGCGCCGCTGGCGAAGGATCCGAAGTTGCCCCCCGCGCTCAAGCCCCGCCAGCAGCTGGTGCACGGCGAGCTGCTGTCCGCGCTGGGCAAGTACGAGGAGGCGCGCGCACTGCTCGCCCAGGGCACGCAGGGGCCGCTGGCCATGGACTTCCAGCTCGCGCTGGGGGCCGCGGGCCGCGCCGCCGGCAAGCTGGAGGCCGCGCAGCAGGCCTATGAGGCCGCGTTGAAGCTCCAGCCCAAGAGCGAGGACGCGAAGGAAGGCCTGGGGCGCACGCTGCTGGACCGCGACCGCGAGCGCGAGGCGCTGCAGCGGCTGGAGGTGGATGGGGGCCGCAAGGTGGCGATGGTGCGCGGCGCGGCGTACGCGCGGCTGGGAGACTGGAAGAAGGCCCGCGCGGAGCTGGCCCGCACGCGCGTGAACGACCGCTATCCGCCGGAGGCCGTCGCGGTGCTGGCGCTGGCGGACGCGAACGAAGGCAACGGCGCCCAGGCACGCGAGGTGCTGGAGAAGGCGCTCGCCAAGCGGCCGCGCACCGACCTGCGCGTGGCGCTGGGGCAGGTGTACTGGCGCGAGCGCGCGCTCGACAAGGCGCAGGCCCAGTTCGACGAGGCGCTGAAGGACCCCCGCGACTACGAGGGTGCGTGCTCCCTGGGGCGGCTGCTCCTGGCGCGCGGCCTGCCGGACATGGCCCTCAAGCCGCTGACGCAGGCGGTGGAGCGCAACGGCGCGCATGGCGAGTCTCGCGACGCGCTGGGCCGCGTGCTCCTGGCGCTGGGCCGCACGCCAGAGGCGCTGAAGCAGTTCGAGGCGTGGCAGCTGGACAACCCCGGCAGCGCGGCGGCGCAGAAGGGCTTCGCGCTGGCGCTGTACCAGTCCGGTCGCCGCAAGGAGGCCGAAGGGGCGTCGGGCCGCGCGGTGAAGCTCGCGCCGGAGGACGCGGAAGGGCAGCGGCTGCGCGCGGCGCTCCTGTTCAGCAACGGCGATGCGAAGGGCGGCTTCGCGGCGCTGGAGCGCGCCAACAAGCTGGACTCCAAGGACCCCAACACCTTCTGTGAAATCGCCCAGGCCTTCCTGCGCCAGGGCCAGGTCGAGAGCGCGGACGCGGCCTTCGCGGCGGCGCGGCGCGAGGGTCCGGACGCGACGTGCGGCCGCGTGGGCGAGCTGTACGCGCAGCTTCCCGGCGGAGGCCGGGGCGCGTCGCGCACGCTGCAGGACCTGGCCGACCGTGCACACACCGTCTGGGACAAGGCCTTCGCCCAGACGACGCTGGCGCGGGTGCTGCTGGGCGCGGGCATGGTGAAGGAGGCGCGGGCGGCCGCCGACGAGGCCGTGAAGCTGGCCCCCTTCAGCGGCCGGGCATACCTGGCGCTGGGCCTGGTGGCCTTCAAGCAACGGCAGGAGGCCCCCGCGCGCGAGGCGCTGGCCAAGGCGGTGGAGCTGGAGCCCACCGACGGCATGGCGCACCTGGCGCTGGCGGACGTCCTGGCGCGCGAGACGGCGGAGTTGCCCCGGGCGGTGGAGTCCTACGAGGCCTTCCTGCGGCTCGCAGGGGAGGCCCCGGATGCGAAGCGCGTGAAGAAGGCCCTTCCGCTCCTCAAGCGCCGGGCGTCGAGATAGCGTGACCGACGTGCGCGAGCGGCCCCCGTCTTCACCCCTGCTGCAGGTCATGTGGGGCAACGCCTTCCTGCTGTCGGTGCTCTACCTGCTGGTGGGCATCGTCGTGGAGGTCCTCCGGCGGAAGTTCCGCTCGCCGACGGTCGAGCGCCTGTCCATGGCGCTCGACTCCCTGCCGGCGCGGGCGCTGGAGGTGGTGCACGGCCTGGAGCCGCTGCGCGCGGCGTACTTCAACGGCCGCATCTCCGATTTGGGGGTGCGCGTCCTCTTCGGCGTCGTCACCGTGGTGGTCATCTTCCTGCTCGCGCTGGTGGTGGGCGCCATCATGGGCGTGCTGCGGTGGGCCGTCCTTCGCGCCGCCAGCCACCGGAGCGGCCCTCCCCAGGGCTGAGCGCCCAAGGCCCGCCGACGGCGGGCCTCACGAGGTGCGGCGCAGCTTCGACTTGCGCACGCGCGGGGGCACGGGCGAGGCCTGCGGCTCATGGCCCGCGGCGCGGGCCATCAGGCAGATCTCCACCACCTTGGGGCCGAAGCGCTCCCAGCGGCTCTCCCCGGTGCCCTTCACCGCGAGGAAGGACTCCCGGTCCACCGGCAGCTCGGCGGCGATGCCCAGGAGTGTCGCGTCGTTGAAGATGATGAAGGGCGGGACATCCAGGTCCTTGGCCAGGTCCTTGCGCCAGCGGCGCAGCTCCGTGGAGGCCAGCTCGCTGTAGACCCGCACCGGCGCGCCGGAGGCTGCGGGCGCGGCGCGCGAGGTGGATCCGGACGGCTTGGGCATCATGCTGCCCGCGCACCGGTCGCACGTGCCGCACACCGTCGCCGCGTCCGCCTGCCCGAAGTAGTTCAGGATGAACGCGCGCCGGCACTTCGGCGTGTACGCGTAGTCCGTCATCCGCTTGAGCATCAGCAGGTTGTGCCGCTCCTGCGTGCGGACCCGGCTCAGGTCCACGCTCAGCTCGCGGAACGGGACGCGCTCCAGCGCGCGGATGGAGCGCCCCGCGAAGGGCTTGCGCACCCGCACGACGCCCGCCTTCTCCAGGAGCCCCAGCGCGTGCCGGAGCTCGTCCTCCGACAGCGCCGTGCGCCGCGCGAGGATGGGCAATTCCGTGGTGGCCTGACGTCCCACCGGGAAGGTCTCCAGCAGCGAGCGCAAGAGCCGCTGGGTCTCCGGCGCGTGCGGCTGGGCCGTGGGCGCCTTGTCGGTCAGCGTCAGCCCGTACTCGCCCTCGCCGCGACCGCCGCGCTCCAGCTTGCCCTCGCGCTCGAAGATCTTGAGCGCGGCGGAGACCTCGAACTCGCTGGCGCCCACCATGCCCGCCAGCGCGTGCACGCCCCGGTCGAACTCCTCCACGCCCTGAAGCGCTGACCACACGTCCGACAGCACGGACTCGGACGGGTGGCTGCTCTCGATGAGGCGCTCCTGCGTGTACACGTCCGCGTGGTTGAAGAGCAGCGCCGCCGTGGCGGGGTTGCCGTCCCGGCCCGCGCGGCCAATCTCCTGGTAGTACGCCTCCACCGCGCGGGGGATGTTGGCGTGCGCGACGAAGCGGATGTCCGACTTGTCGATGCCCATGCCGAAGGCGTTGGTGGCCACCGCCACCGCCTCCTTCGCGGACATGAAGTCCTCCTGCGCGCGGCGGCGGGCGTCGTCCTCCATGCCCGCGTGGTACAGCACCGCGCGCACCTTGCGCGTCACGAGCGCGGAGTGCATCCCTTCCGCGGCCTTGCGCGTGGAGCAGTAGATGATGCCGCTGCCGCCCTTGGCCGCCAGCTGGGCGCAGGCCTCCCGGCGCTCCTCGTCCCCGTTGACGTTCACCACGTCGAGGAAGAGGTTCGGCCGGTCGAAGCCCTGGGCGAACACCCTCGGGTCCTTCATCAGCAGCACGCGGACGATGTCGTCGCGCACCTCCGGGGTCGCCGTGGCGGTGAGGGCCACCGTGCGCGGGGGGCGCAGCCGCTTGCGCACCTGTCCCAGGAGCGCGTAGTCCGGCCGGAAGTCGTGGCCCCACTGGGAGATGCAGTGCGCCTCGTCCACGGCGAACAGCTCCACGCCCAGCTCGGAGATGAGCTCCAGGAAGCTTCCACTGCGGAAGCGCTCCGGCGCGACGTAGAGCAGCTTGTACTCGCGGGCTCGCAGCTTGCGCAGGCGCTCCGCCCGCTCCAGGTCCGACAGCGAGGAGTTGATGAAGGTGGCCGGGATGCCCTTCGCGGTGAGCTGCTCCACCTGGTCCTTCATCAACGCGATGAGCGGCGACACCACCAGCGTGATGCCCGGCAGGAGCAGCGCGGGCAGCTGGTAGCACAGGCTCTTGCCCGCGCCCGTGGGCATCACCACCACGGTGTTGCGGCCGCTGAGCACGGAGTTGATGACGGGGGCCTGGCCGGGGCGGAACTCCGACAGGCCGAAGTACCGCACCAGTCCCCGCTGGGCATCTTCGAGGAAGGGCAGGGACTCCAGCATCGCGCGCATGTTCATCATCCTGGGTCGGCCGTCAACGCCTATCCCTGTCCGTGGGCTCCGGTGCCCCACCTCACAGCTCGAGCCCCGGAGGAAGTGGAACCGCCAGCGCCGCCCGTTTCCTCGCCACCTCGCGCCGCAGTTGTTCCGTCCGCTCCAGGTCCAGGCGGCCATCCACGATGACGTCCCCCTCGCGTGCGCCCGGCGGCAGCCTCCAGCGCTCCACCGCCGCCTTGCCGACGTTGAACACCGCGCCCATCACCGACGACAGCACCATGCCCAGGACGATGACGCCCGCGAGCGTCGTCAGGCCCCACAGCACCGCGCCGTGGATCGCGCCTCCCGCCTT
>NZ_RAWI01000445.1 GCF_003612125.1 Corallococcus praedator | reverse complement strand
GCCTGACGCCGCCGCCCTCGCCCAGGCCGAACTCACCGCCTGCGAGGCCAAGAAATGCCCCGATGCCGGCCGCCTGGGCCTGCTCGCCGGCACCCTGGTCCTCTCCGACGGTGACGCGGCCCTGGCCCGGGACCTGCTCGCCCGGCACCCCGCCCCGCCGCCCCTGGAGGCCTTCCAGGCCTTCTACCTGGGACAGGCGCGCTTCTACGCGGGCGACCCCAACGGCGCGGCCGGGGACTTCGAACGGGCGCTGGAGAAGGCCTCCCCGGCCCTCGCGGTGCGCGCCCGCGCCCGGCTGGGAGAGGCCCTGCTGGAGGCCCACCGGCCCAAGGACGCGGCCCCGGTGCTGGAGTCGGCGGCGGCGGCGCAGCCCACCCCGGAGCTGCTCTTCCAGCGGGCGCTGACGCGCACGGCCACCGGCAACGCCGCGGGCCTGCGCGCGGACCTGAAGGCGGTGGCGCTGCGCTTTCCCACCCACCCCTACGCGGAGGAGGCGCTGGAGAAGCTGGCCGCGTTGAAGCCCGCGGTGAAGCTGACCCTCCCCGAACACCTCCAGCGCGCGAAGGGGTTCCTCTCCGCGGGCGCGGCGACCCGGGCCCAGGAGGAGCTGGAGACGGCGGAGAAGCGGTCGCTGGTGAAGGGCGCCCCCGCGCAGGCGCAGGTGGCGCTGCTCCGGGCCCAGGTGCTCTTCGCGCGGAGCAAGCCGGAGGAAGCGGAGAAGGCGCTCGCGGTGGCGCGCAAGGGGCCGCCGGCCATCGCCGCGGAGGCCGCGCTGGTGGTGGCGCGCCGGGCGCTGCGCTCGGATGACAACGCGAAGGCGCGCGCGCTGATGGTGGCGCTGGACAAGGCGTATCCGTCCCAGGCCGCGGGCGAGGAAGGCGCGTTCTTCGCCGCGTGGCTGGACATGCAGGGCGGCCGCTTCGAGGACGCGGCGAAGTCCTTCGCGGACTACGAGAAGCGCTACAAGAGCTCGCGCCGCCGCGACGAGGCGATGTGGTTCCGGGCCCTGGCGCACCTGCGGCTGGAGCAGTACCCCCGGGCGAAGCAGGCCCTGGACGAGTTGGTGACGGCGTATCCCAAGACGTCCCTCGCGCCGCAGGCCCGCTACTGGATGGCGCGCGCGGACGAGCTGGGGGGCGCCAAGGCCGCCGCGGTGGGCCCGTCCTACGAGGCGGTCATCAGCGCCGCGCCCGCGTCGTTCTATGCGCTGCTGGCCTCGGAGCGACTGCACGAGCTGGGACGCACCCCGCCAGCCGCCTTCCCGCAGCCGCCGAAGCAGCTCACCCTGCCCCGTCCTCCGGAGCTGGAGCTGGCGGTGGCCCTCACGCGCGCGGGCCTCTTCCGCGACGCGGCGGACGAGGTGCAGTCGCGCGTGTCGGGCCTGCGCTCAGCGGATCAGGCGCTGCCGTTCGCGCACGCGCTCCTGCAACTGGGCGAGTACGGCCACGCGCACATCGTGGCGGCGCGCTACCTGTGGGGCCGCGCGTTCGGAGCGAAGGCCCCGGATGCACTGGCCGCGTTCTATCCGCGCGCGTTCTCGCAGGCGGTGGAGGCGGAGGCCACGCGGCAGGCGCTGGATCCGTTCCTGGTGTGGGCCATCATGCGGCGGGAGAGCGCGTTCCGTCCGGAGGTCATGAGCGCGGCGGACGCGCGCGGGCTGATGCAGATCATCCCGCCCACGGCCACGGAGATCGCGCTGAAGATGTCGGAGCCCGCGCCTGCCCCGGCGGACCTCTTCGCCCCGGAGCGCAACATCCGCTATGGCGCGTGGTACCTGGCGCAGCTGATGAAGCGCTTCGCCCACCCGGCGCTCGCGGCGGCGGCCTACAACGCGGGGCCCAAGGCGGCGGTGCGCTGGACGCAGGAGCGGGGCACGCTGCCGTTGGATCTCTTCGTGGAGTCCATCCCCTACCGGGAGACGCGCGGCTACGTGAAGCAGGTGCTCGCGGACCTGTACCTGTACCACCGCTTCTACGAGAAGGACGGCACCCGGGCCCGGCTGGCGATGACGGTGCCCCCGCCCGCCACGGACGGAGTCAGCTTCTGACGGAGGCGGCGTCGCGGCGGGCCCTGCGCCGCCGCGAACGCGTCAGCCGCCGCGAGCAGCCCTGCGGCGCTCAATCTCCTGCTCCAGGGTCCGCACGACGTCGGACAGGGGCATGCTGCTGGAGTCCACGCGCACCGCGTCGTCCGCGGCCTTCAGGGGCGCCACGGTCCGCTCGGAGTCGGCGGCGTCCCGCTGCGTCTGATCCGTGAGGACGGCCTCCAGGCTGCTGTCCACGCCCTTCTGGAACAGCTCCTCGAAGCGGCGGCGCGCACGCACCTCCGGGTCGGCCGCGAGGAAGAACTTCGCGTCCGCGTCCGGGAACACCACCGTGCCGATGTCCCGCCCCTCCAGGATGGCGCCCGCCTCCGTCTCCAACGCCAGCCTGCGCTGGAGCGCGAGCAACCCCGCGCGCACCACCGGCCGGCCCGACACCTGCGAGGCGCCCATGGAGATGGCCGGCGTGCGGATCTCCCCGGACACGTCCTCGGTGCCCAGGAACACGTGGTTCTCCTCGCCCACCACCTGGAAGTGGATGCGCACGCGCCCGAGCAGCTCGCCCAGCTTCGCGTCGTCGTCGAACGCGATGCCCTCGCGCGAGGCCATCAACGCCACGCAGCGGTAGATGGCGCCGGTGTCCACCAGCGCGAACCCCAACCGGCGCGCGAGCAGCTTGGACACGGTGGACTTGCCCGCCCCGGCCGGCCCGTCGATGGCGACGATGAACGGACGCGGGCTCATGACAGGATCTCCTTCAGCGCGCTCACGCACCGCGCGTTCTCGGAGGGCGTGCCCACGGAGATGCGCAGACAGGTGGGAAAGCCGTTGCCCGCCATCGGCCGGACGATGACGCCCCGGCGCAGCAGTTGTTCGTACACCGCGCCCGCGGGCCGGTGGCAGTCCACGAAGACGAAGTTGGCGTGGCTCTCCGACAGCGTGACGCCCAGCTTCGGCAGCTCCTGCTCGTAGAAGCGCAGGCCCGCGTGGTTGTTCTCCCGCGTCTGGCGCACGTGCTCCGTGTCGTCCAGCGCCGCCATGCCCGCCGCCTGCGCCACCACCGTGAGGTTGAAGGGCATCCGCGTGCGGTGCACGTACCCCGCGAGCTTCGCGTCCATCACCGCGCAGCCCAGCCGGATGCCGGCCAGGCCGTGGATCTTGCTGAATGTGCGCAGCGCCACGAGGTTCGGGTGCGCGTGGAACAGCTCCACGCCGCTCGCGTAGTCGGGCCAGTCCACGAACTCCGCGTAGGCTTCGTCGTGGATGACGAGCACGTCCTTGGGCACCGCGGCCAGGAACGTCTCCAGGTCCTTGCGGCCGAACGCCGTGCCCGTGGGGTTGTCCGGGTTGGCCAGGAACACCATGCGCGTGCGCGGCGTGACGGCGCGGGCCATGGCCTCCAGGTCGTAGCGGAAGCCCTCGCGCATGGGCACCTCCACGAACGGACGGCCGTGCGCCTGCGCGGAGATGCGGTACGCCGGGAACGAGCCCTGGCACAGGAGGATCTCCTCCTCCGGCGTGGTGAACGTGCGCATCAACAGCTCGATGAGCTCGTTGGAGCCACTGCCGAGGACGACCTCCTCCGGCTTCACGCCCAGGTGCGTGGCCAGCCGGCGCACCAGGTGGAAGCTCGTCGCGTCCGGGTACAGGTGCACGGACGCGACGGCGTTCTTCATCGCCTCCACCGCGCGGGGCGAGGGGCCCAGCGGGTTCTCGTTGGAGGCGAGCTTGATGACGCCGGTGAGGCCGTACTCCCGCTCGGTCTCCTCGATGGGCTTGCCCGGAACGTAGGCCTTGAGCGTCTCGACGTAGGGAGGAACGAGCGGTCGCATGCGGGATGAACCTCTTACTTGCCGGAGAACATGCCCAGGGCGCGGAACTTCTTGTAGCGGTCGTGCACCAGCGCGTCCGGCGACAGCTCCGCCAACTGCCCCAGGTGCTTGCGCAGCGTCTTGCCCAGGGCCTCCGCCGCCTTGGCCGGGTCGCGGTGCGCGCCGCCGGGAGGCTCGGGGATGACCTCGTCGATGATCTTCATCTCCAGGAGGTCCGGCGCGGTGGGACGCATCGCGTCCGCGGCCTTGTCCGCCTTGGTGGCGTCGCGGAAGAGGATGGACGCGCAGCCTTCCGGGCTGATGACGGAATAGACGCTGTTCTGGAACATCAGCACGCGGTTGCCCACGCCAATGGCCAGCGCGCCGCCGGAGCCACCCTCACCCACCACCGTGGAGATGATGGGCACGCGCAGCCGGCTCATCACCTCCAGATTGACGGCGATGGCCTCCGCCTGCCCGCGCTCCTCCGCGCCGATGCCCGGGTACGCCCCCGGCGTGTCCACGAAGGTGAGGATGGGCTTCTCCATCCGCTCGGCCAGCTCCATCAGCCGGCGCGCCTTGCGGTAGCCCTCCGGGCGCGGCATGCCGAAGTTGCGCGCCATGTTCTCCTTCGTGTTGCGCCCCTTCTGGTGGCCAATGACCATCACCGGCTTGCCGTCGAAGCGCGCGAAGCCGCCGACGATGGACGGGTCCTCGCCGAAGTGCCGGTCGCCGCACATCTCGAAGAAGTCCGTGAAGAGGTGCTGGACGTAGTCCAGGAAGTACGGCCGGGCGTTGTGGCGCGACAACTGCACCACCTGCCAGCGCGTCAGGTCGCTGAAGATTTCCGTCTGGAGCTTCTTCGCCTTCTTCTCCAGCTTCGAAATCTCGGAGGAGAAGTCCACCGTGCCGCTGGTGGAGAGGACCTTCAGCTCCTCGATCTTCTTCTCCAGCTCGATGAGCGGGCGCTCGAAGTCGAGCGCGTAGCCAATGCCGGTTGCCATGGCGCGGAACTAGCACCAGGGTTCAAGCCTTTCAACGCGCAAGCGGTTACGCACCCCTGGAATGTCCCAGGCCCCCTCCCGTCTGGAGCGACATGGTCCTCGCCCTGTCCCTGCTGGCCCTGACGCTGTCCGCCACCCCGCCCACGCCCCCCTCGGGCCAGGCCCTCAACACCCAGGGATTCCGGCTCTATCAGGCCGGCAACTACCCGGAGGCCCTGGCCCGGTTCCAGGCCGCCGCCCAGGCGAAGCCGGACTACGCCCTGGCCCACTACAACGTCGCCGCCACCCTGGGCCTGCTGCGCAAGCAGGGCAAGGTGTGCGAGTACAGCGCCCACCGCGACGTCATCGTGGAGAAGCTCACCACCGCCGTGCGCCTGGACCCGCGCCGGCTCAAGCGGGCGAAAGCCGACGCCGACCTGGACGTCATCCGGGACACGCTCGGCTGGCAGAAGCTCCTGGGCCGCACCCCGGAGAAGGAGTCGGACGTGCCCGCCCTCGTGCGCGCCGTGTCCTGGTACGGCCCCGGCGTCGGCGTCTATGGCACCACCCGCTCCCTGCGCTTCCAGGACGGCGGGCGGGTGGAGTTCTGGCACCGGGACGTGGACGACTCCGGCACGCCCCGCGAGTCCCGCACCCGGGGCACCTACACTGTCCGGGGCCGCGCCGTGGAGGTGACGCTCCCGGGCCAGAAGCCCCTCCTGGGCACCCTGAGCACCGGGGGCGTCCTCACCTTCCCGGACGCGCTGGGCTCCTTCACCGACAGCCCGTCGGAGTGCGACGCCTGAAGCGGAAGTGACGTCCCGCGCACGCCTACACCCGCGCAAGGGCGCATCACCCTGGCGCGCCTGCCTGCCGGTGCCCATCCTCTTTTGCGGAAGCGGGGGGAATGCCTGTGCACGGACTGAACGCGAGGCAGTGGGGGCTGGTGGCGATTGTCGCGGCGGGGCCTTTCGTCCTCGCCTTCCTGTTGGGGGCCGCGGCCCCGGAGCTGCTGGCGCCGGTGCTGGGCACGACGCTGGGGGGCCTGAGCTGGCTCCTGGCCACTGGCCTGGGCATCCTCGGCGGCGCCCTCTTCGCGCGCATCCTCGCGGCCCTGCAGCGCCCGCGCATCCAGGCATCCCCGACGCTGCGGCTCGTGGGCACGCTGGGCGGCGCCGGAGCGGTGGTGGGCCTGTGCATCGTGCCGGCGGTGGTGCTGCTGCTCGCCGGCCCCGCGTGGGCCACGCACCTGGACCGGGAACAGCTTCCGGCGCCCCAGGGCCTGCGCTCCCTGCGCTCGAACGCCATGGACCTGCTGGGACAGGCCCGGCGCGTGATCCCGCACCGGCTGCCGCTGTCCCAGTTGCTGCTGCCCGGCCCCCGCTAGGGAGTCAGGCGTCGCGTCAGGCCGCCTTGATCTTCGCGGGCGGCGCGGACAGCGCGTACCACGCGGTGCGGAACGCCTTGAGCTCGCGCAGTCCGGCCGGGTGCCGGCCCAGCGCGGGCGCCATCGTCACCGGCAGGCCGATCTTCTTCTCGATGGCCTTGGCCGCGTTCAGCTCCAGCTTGCGGCGGTTCTCGCACTTCTCACAGGTGGACTTGGGGCCCACGCGGTTGACGAGCACCCGCTCCACCTGGAGCTTGCGCTCCTTCAGGTACTCCACCAGCCGCTCCGTGCGGGACGCCGCCAGCTCCTCGCCGCGCGTGACGACCACGAAGCGCGACTCGCTGGGGGACGCCAGCGCGTCCTCGAAGCGCTTCACGTGCTTGATCATCCCCGCGATGTCGTCCGCCAGGTCCGCCAGCCCCTTGGCGCGGTGCTTGTTGAGCACCGTGTGCAGCGCGCCCAGCCACGTCTTCGCCGTGTCCGCCAGCTCCACCACGCGCACGGACATCACCACCGGCGACGAGTCCACCACGATGCGCTTGAAGCGCTCCTGCACCAGCGCGTCGGTGAGGACGGACATGGCCGCCAGCTCGTCGATGCCCGGGGGCGCGCACTCCAGCAGGTTGCGCAGGTAGAGCAGATCCGCCGGCACGTCGTTGCCCGCCTTGGGCGCGCCCTCGAAGGCCTTCTCCGCCTTCTCCTTCAGCCGCTTGCGCAGGGCATTGAACCAGCCCGCCATGTCCAGCTCGCGCGCGTATAGGCCCTTGGTGCCCTTCACCTGGGTCTCGGTGTCGGTCAGCCGGCTCTGCAGCACGTCCGACAGCGAGTGCGCCGGATCCGTGGAGATGAGGAGCACCGGCCCCTCCTTCTCCGTCAGCGTCACCGCCGCGGCGGCCGCGCAGGAGGACTTGCCCAC
>NZ_RAWI01000444.1 GCF_003612125.1 Corallococcus praedator | reverse complement strand
CGACGGCACCATGTACTCCGGCAGCCGCCCCTTCAGCTCGCCTCGCAGCGCGGTGCTGTCCAGCGCGTGGCCAGCCTTCGCTACCACGTACCCCACCAGCCGCTTGTCTCCGGGCACGTCCTCCCGCTGCCTTACCTTGTCCCCCGTCCGGTACAGCCGCGCGCCCTCCTCCTCGCTGTACGCATCCGGCACGTACCGCTCCGCCGTCAGCTCCGGACGGCCCACGTAACCGCGCGTCACCACCGCCCCGCCCACGTACAACTCTCCCGCCACCCCTCGCGGCACCGGACGCCCGCTCGCGTCCAGCACGTACATCCGCGCGTTCCCAATTGGGCGCCCCAGCGCCAGCGTCGCGGCGCCTTCGTCCCACGCCCCTTCCACCGCGTTCGTCAGCACACCGACCGTCGTCTCCGTCGGGCCGTAGTGGTTGAACACCGCGCACTCCGGCGCAAGCTTCCGCACCGTCTCCACCAGCGCCCTGTCCGACGCCTCGCCGCCCACCACCAGCCGCTTCAGCGGCAGCACCTGCTTCGCATTCGGCCCGCTCAAGAGTGCACGCAGGTGCGAGGGCACCACCTTCAAGCCCTCCACCCGGTGCGCCTGCATGTACGCGCCCAACGCCTCCGCGTCCGACGCCACGTCCTTCGCGACGAGGTGCAGCGTCCCCCCTCCGCACAGCATCGGGAACACCGCCGTGTGCCCCAGGTCCGCCGCCAGCGTCGTCACCGACGCGAAGCTCATCCCCTCCACCAGCTTCAGCCGGCCCCGAATCGTCTCCACGTAGTTGGCCAGCTGCCGGTGCTCCACCACCACGCCCTTCGGACGTCCCGTGCTGCCCGACGTGAAGATGGCGTACACCGCGTTTCCACCCAGCACGCCTGACTCCACACGCGTCGTGTCCGCGGCCACGTCCTCCACGATCAGCGTCTGGCAACCCAGGTTCGCCACCGCGTTCGCGTACGCCCGCTGCGTCACCACTACGCGCAGGCTGGCGTCATCGATGATCGCCTTCACTCGCGCCGTCGGGAACGACGTGTCCATCGGCACGTAGCCACCGCCTGCCTTGAGGATGCCCAGCAGGCCCACGACGGACTCCACCGTGCGCTCCACGTACAGGCCTACCAGCGCCTCGGGACCGACGCCCAGCGCCCGCAGCCGCTTCGCCACCCCATTCGCGCGCGCGTCCAGCTCCGCGTAGGTGAGCTGACGGCCATCCGCCACCACGGCCACGGCTCCAGGCACCCGCTTCGCCTGCGCCTCGAACAGCGTGTGGATGCATTCGGACGGCACCGCTTCCGCCGTCTGGTTCCACGTCTTCAACACCTGCTGACGCTCGGCGGGGCCCAGCAGCGGCAGCGCCCCCACGGACACGTCCGGGTCCGCCGCGAGGCCCTCCAACAGCACCCGCAAGTGCTCCACCATCCGCTCCACCGTCGAGTGCTCGAACAAGTCGGCGCTGTACATCAGCGCGCCCTGGAAGCCCGACGGGGCATCGCTCAGCGACAGGTTGAGTTCGAACTTGGCCGTCTGGGTCTCAATCTCCACCCGGCGCAGGGAGAGGTCGCGAAGTGTCAGCTCCGTGTCCACCTCCGTGTTGAGCACGAGCATCGCCTGGAACAGCGGCGTGCGGCCCAGGTCGCGCTCCGGACGCAGCGCATCCACCAACCGCTCGAACGGCACCTGCTGGTGCGCGAACGCTCCGAGCGTCGTCTCCTTCACGCTCGCCAGCACCTGCCGGAAGCTGTCGGCCGGGGCCAACCGCGTGCGCAGCACCAGCGTGTTGAGGAACAACCCGACGAGTCCCTCCACCTCCGCCTGGGTGCGACCCGCCACGGGTGTGCCCACGCTGACGTCGTCCTGGCCGCTGTAGCGCGACAGCAACACCTGCCACGCGGCGAGCAGCACCATGAACGGCGTCGCGCCCTCGCGACGGCCCAGGGCCCGCAGTGCGTCGGTCAGCTCCTTGGACCACCGCACGGGCACCGAACCGCCGCGCGCCGACAGCGTCGCCGGACGCGCATTGTCCGTCGACAGCTCCAACGCGGCGGGGGCCCCGTCCAATTGCCGGCGCCACCATCCGACCTGCTCCTCCAGCGCTTCGCCTCGCAGCCAGTCCCGCTGCCACACGGCGTAGTCCGCGTACTGCACTGGCAACGCGGGCAGCTCGGCTTCGCGCTGCTCCAGACGGGCGGCGTAGAGCGCCACCAGCTCCCGCACCAGCACGCCCGCGGACCAGCCGTCGGAGACGATGTGGTGCATCGTCAGCAGCAACAGGTGCGTGCGCTCACCGGTTCGCAGCAACGTCACGCGCAGCAGCGGTCCTTGAAGCAGATCGAACGGCCGCACCGCGTCCGCCCGGGCCAACCGCCACGCCTCCTGCTCACGCTCGGCCTCACCCAGCGCCCGCAGGTCCACCGCCTCCAGCAGGAACGCCGGCGCTTCGGAGATGCGCTGGAACGGCTTGCCGTCCTCCGCGTGGAACGTCGTCCGCAGGGTTTCATGTCGGCGGATCAGCGCGTTGAAGGCCTGCTCCAGCGCGGCCGCGTCCAGCGTGCCCTCCAGCCGCAGGACGCTGGGGATGTTGTAGAGCGCGGCCTGCGGATCCAACTGCTCCAGGAACCACAGCCGCTGCTGCGCGAACGAGAGCGGCAGCACGCCGGTGCGCGGCGCGGGCGTCAGCGGAGGCACGCGGGGCAGTGACTGCTCCCGGGCGGCCTCCACCCGCGCGGCGAGCGCTGCGACGGTGGGGGCCTCGAACAGCGCGCGCAGCGGCAGCTCCACCCCGAGCGCGGCGCGGATGCGGGAGATGGCCTGCGTCGCCAGCAGCGAGTGTCCTCCCAGCTCCAGGAAGTCGTCGTGGATGCCGACCTGGGACACGCCCAGCAGCTCCTTCCAGGTCGCGGCCAGCGTCTCCTCCACGGGCGTGCGCGGCGCGACATAGGTCGGTCCCTGTTCGGAGCGGACCGCGTCCGGCGCGGGCAGGGCCTTGCGGTCCACCTTGCCGTTCGGGGTGAGCGGCATCGCGTCCAGGACGACGAAGGCCGAGGGCACCATGTGCTCCGGGAGCTTGTCGTCCAGGTAGCGCCGCAGCGTCCCGGCCTCCACCTGCTCGTCCTCCATGGGCACGACGTAGGCGACGAGGCGCCGGTCTCCGGCCACGTCCTCGCGGGCGAGCACGATGGCCTCGCGCACCGAACCGGCACCCGCCAGCGCGGCCTCGATCTCCCCCAGCTCGATGCGGAAGCCGCGCACCTTGACCTGATGGTCGGTGCGGCCGACGAACTCCAGCAGGCCATCCGCGCGGTAGCGCACGAGGTCGCCCGTGCGGTACAGGCGCGCTCCCGGTTCCTCGCTGAACGGATCCGGCACGAAGCGCTCCGCCGTCTGCTCAGGGCGGCCCAGGTAGCCCCGGCCCACGCCGGCCCCGCCGATGAACAGCTCGCCCGGGATGCCCACGGGCACCGGCGCGCGCGCCGCGTCCAGGACGTAGACGCGCACGTTCGGATACGGCCGGCCAATGGGCGGCGTCCCCGAACCCGGCGCGCACACCGCGCTCGTCACGGTGATGCTCGCCTCGGTGGGCCCGTAGGAGTTCACGAAGCGCCGGCCGTTCGCCCAGCGGTCCATCAGCTCCGCCGAGCACGCCTCCGCGCCCGTCACCACCGTCCGGAGCGTGGGGAAGTCCTCGGAGGACAGCACCGCCAGCGTCGAAGGCAGGAGCACCGACGTGGTGATGTTCCGCTCACGCATCAGCCGCGTCAGCTCCGGGCCGGGTTGCAGCGCTTCGCGGGGCGCGAGCACCAGCGTTCCGCCGCCCGTGAGCGTGGCGAAGATCTCCAGCAGCGACACGTCGAAGCTCATCGACACGAACTGGAGCGTGCGCGTGCCGGGCCGCACGTCGAAGTCCGGCACGGCGCGGGTCAGCGTGTTGACGATGCCCCGGTGCTCGACGAGCGCGCCCTTGGGCTGGCCGGTGCTGCCCGACGTGTAGATGACGTACGCCAGGTTGCGGCCTCCGGCGAGCCGGGGCAGGTCCTCGGACGACTGGCGCGAAAGGCTCGCGGCGTCGGAGTCCACGCACACCAGCTGCTCGCCGCGCGAGGGCAGCTCGTCCGCGATCTCCTCGCGGGTGACGAGCACCGGCACCCGCGTGTCCTCCAGGAGGAAGGCGAGCCGGTGCGACGGATACGCGGGATCCATGGGCACGTACACGCCCCCCGCCTTGAGGATGCCCAAGAGCGCCATCAGCAGCTCCGGGGAGCGCTCCAGGCACACGCCCACGCGGACCTCCGGCCCCACGCCGAGGCCCCGGAGGTGCCGGGCCAACTGGTTCGCGCGCGCGTTCAGCTCGCGGTACGTCCAGCGGGTCTCGTTCCACTCCACCGCGACGCCGTCGGGCGTGCGCGCGACCTGCGCCTCGAAGAGGCCGTGCAGCGACGCCTCGTCCTCCAGGGGCGCCCGGGTCTCGTTCCAGTCCTTCAGCACCTGACGCCGCTCGTCCAGCGTCAGGTGCGGCAGGTGGGTGACGCGGAGGTCCGGCTTCGCGGCAGCAATGCCCTCCAGCACCGTGCGCCAGTGTCCGAGCAGCCGGGTCATGGCCTCCGTGTCGAAGCGCGACGACTGGTAGGACAGCCGCAGGCCCAGCTTCTCGCCGGGGATGACGGCGGGCGCCAGCGGCAGCGTCATCCGCTCGCGACCGTCGAAGTCGCGCACGTCCAGGTTCCGGAAGCGCTGCCGGAGCGAGGCGTCGAGCGGGTAGTTCTCCACGACGACGAGGCTCTCGAAGAGGGGCTTGCCCCGGGGCAGCTCGCTCCAGGCCTGCACCTGGACCAGCGGGCCGTGCTCGTGGGCGACCAGCGCCACCTGCTGCGTCTGGAGCGCCTGGAGCCAGGACACGAGCGTGTCGTCCGGCTCCAGCCGCACCCGGAGCGGCAACGAGTTGATGAACAGGCCCATCATCCCGTCCACCCCAGCCAGGTCGGCGGGACGGCCGGAGACGGTGGTGCCGAAGACGACGTCCGACTCACCGCTGTAGCGGAGCAGCAGCAGGGCCCACGCCCCCTGCACCACGGCGCCCAGGGTGAGCTGGTGGCGACGCGTGAAGGCCTCCAGCGCCGACGTCACCTCCGCGGAGAGGGAGATCTCCTGGGAGCCATGCCGGTGGACGGACTCGCTGTCGTCGGCACCGGGCCCCTTGTCGAGCGGCAACGGCGTGGGCGCGGTGAAGCCCGCCAGCCGCTCGCGCCAGTAGGCCTCGGAGCGGGTCGGGTCCTGTCGCCGCAGCCACGCGATGTAGTCCCGGAACATCGGACGCGAGGGCGCCAGCGCGGGCTGCCCTCGCGTGAGCGCGTCGTAGCAGCCGAACAGGTCCTGGACCACCAGCCCCAGGCTCCAGCCATCCAGGATGGTGTGGTGGAAGCTCCAGACGATGCGGTGGACGTACGTGTCCAGCCGCACCATCGCCACGCGCATCAGGGGCCCCTGCACCAGATCGAAGCCCTGGGCCCGGTCCTGCTCCAGGTAGGTCTCCAGCCGCTGCTGCTGCTCCGCGGGCGACAGGCCCCGGCAGTCGATCTCCCGCCACGGCAGCGACGCCTGACGGCGCACCACCTGCAACGGCTCCTCCAGCCCTTCCCACAACAGCGTCGTGCGCAGCACCGGGTGCCGGGCAATCAGCGTCTCCCACGCGCGCCGCAGTGCCTGCGTGTCCAACTGAGCGTGGAAGGCCCAGGAGAGCTGCTCGAAGTACACGCCCGACGTCGGCGCCAGCAGCGCGTGGAAGAGCATGCCCTGCTGCATCGGTGACAGCGGGTAGATGTCCTCGAACCCGTCCACCTTCGCCTGCACCTGCGACAGCGTGCGCGCGTCCAGCTTCGCCAGGGGGAAGTCCGCTGGCGTGAACCTCGCCGCGTCCTCCGTCTGACGGCCCGCCACCAGCGTGCGCAGGGCTTCCGTGTAGGCCCGCGCGAGGGCCTCCACCGTCGCCCGCGTGTGAAGCCCTTCGCTGTACGTCCACGTCACTTCCAGCTGGCCACCCACCACCAGCCCGTTCACCTCCAGCACGTGTCCGCGCTGTCCGCCCTCCCCCATCGCCGGGCCCGAGGACTCCTTCGCGAGGGAGAAGTCGCCCGCTCCCGCCGCCAGCGCGTCGAACTGCCCCAGGTAGTTGAAGGCCACCTGCGCCTTCGGCGTCTGCTTCAGCTTCGCCACCACCGACTCGGGGCCCTGGTAGCGCAGCAGCCCGTAGCCCACGCCCTTGCCCGGCACCTGCCGCAGCGTGTCCCGCACCGCGCGCAGTGCGTCTCCCGGCGTGCCTGCTTCCGGCACTTCCAGCACCACCGGGTACAGCGACGTGAACCAGCCCACCGTGCGCGTCACATCCGCGTCCGCGAAGAGCTCCTCACGGCCGTGGCCTTCCACATCCACGCGCACCTGGGACTGGCCCGTCCACTTCGTCAGCACGCGCGCCAGTGCCGCCACGAGCACTTCGTTCACCGTCGCCCGGTACGCAGCCGGCACTTCCTGCAACAGCACCCGCGTCTCTTCCGCGTCCAGCTTCGCCAACACGCCGCGCGCGGAGGCCACGGTGTTCTCGCCCACCGTGTCCACGGGCAGCGCGGGAACCTCACGCGACTGCGACAGCCACCAGGTGGCTTCCTTCTCCAGCTCCGGGCCTCGCGCGTACGTCTCCAGCTTGCGCGCCCAGGCCTGGAAGGAGGTCGTCTTCGCCGGCAACTCCACCGTGCGGCCTTCTCGCCGCTGCACGTAGGCCGTGCCCAGGTCTTCCAGCAGCACGCGCCACGACACGCCGTCCACCACCAGGTGGTGCACAACCAGCAGCAGACGTGACGTCCGCCCCGCTCCGCGCTCGATCAACAGCGCGCGCAGCAGCAGTCCTTCTTCCAGCCGCAGGCTCGCGTGGAGTTCCTTCGCGGCGGCGGCCATCGCCGCCTGCTGTGCCTCGTCGTCCTCCGCGAGCGATGACAGGTCGAGCCGTTGCAGGAGGGGCCCGTGGCCCACGCCCGCGTTGTGCTGCGTCCAACCGGAATCGCCACGCACGTAGCGCATCCGCAGCGCGTCGTGGTGCTCCACCAACGCTCGCAGTGCTTCCTCCAGCCGCCCCGCCTCCACCCCTTCCTTCGCCTCCAGCAGCACCGCCTGGTTGAAGT
>NZ_RAWI01000443.1 GCF_003612125.1 Corallococcus praedator | reverse complement strand
GGTTGCATCGGGGCGGGTCCGCGACGCTACTACCGGCCAGCCCATGCGCACGCGGGGTTCTTGTCCTCCGTGGGCTTGGCTCTCCCGCACTTTGTGCGAAGCCCGGACTGGAGTGGGCACGCCAGGAACGGAGTCCAGTGGGCCGCCTCGCCGGCTGCTGTTCGCCAGAACCTGTCCGACAGTCGGACAGGTTCGCGCAAGGTGCCACCCGTCAGGGGGCATCATCCAGGTGGGGCACGCGGAACGTCGAGTGCATGGGGGCGGGCCGTTCGCTGTGCCGCGATGGGACCGAAGCGAGGGACAGCGCCCCTCATCCACCAAGACCTTCTTGCGGTGAATCCACACCAGGCGCTGGAGGCGGGGGAGCGGCCGGGTTCCCCGGTGCTTCGCGCCGGGCCCAGGCATGCGAGAGTCGCCCCCCGTGAGCACGAACGACTCCACCGGGACGCTGGCCCCGGTGTCCCCCCAGCGCGCGGAGGCCAACCTGTGGTTCGGGATGGTCCTCGCGCACGCGGCGGCGGCGATGCTCTTCTGCGCGGTGGCCTTCGCCGCGGACTTCTACCGGATGCGTGGCTTCTGGCCGCCCGCGTCCGCGCTCCCGGGGCGCTTCGTTCCCTCGCTGGCGGGCCTACTGCTCGTCGCCGGAGGGGCCCTGCTGCACGGTGCGCTCCGGCACGTCGCGGATCCACGGCGCGCGCGCGGATGGCTGCTGGGCGTGCTGTGCGCGGGAGCAGGCTTCCTCGCGACGCAGGCCGCGTGGCTGCACGTGCTGTGGTGGCACCGCGACCTGCGCATCCCGGACAGCGGCGTGTTCGCCTCCGTGTTGTATGGCCTGTCGGCGGTGCAGGCCGCGCACGCGGCGGTCGTACTCACGGGACTGCTGCGCGCCACGCTGCGCGCCCTGCGAGGCCTTGATGCACGTGCTCCGCTGCGCCGCGCCCTGCCCGGCTGGTGGTGCACGACGGTGATGTACGGTGTCCTCTTCGCGGTGGTGTACCTCCCATGAAGCCCACTCCCTGCCTCCCTGGAATCGCCTCCGCGTCGCGTGCGCTTCGCATGCTCACCGTGCTCGCGCTGGGTGTGCTCGCCCCCGCGTGTCGCCGCGAGCCGCCGAAGTTCGAACCGTTGAAGCTCGCGGACGGCACCGTCGTTCCGGCCGCGACGCTGGCGCGCGGCTGGGACGTCTACACGCACTACTGCGCCTCCTGTCATGGGGAGAAGGGCGACGGACAGGGGCCCGCGGGTTCGGGCATGCGTCCCGTGCCGCGCAACTTCCACCAGGGCCTGTTCAAGTTCGGAGGCGTGGCGGCCGGCGAGCTGCCCACCGACGACGCGCTCAAGCGCACCATCCGCCGGGGCATGCACGGCACCCCGATGTTCGCGTGGGACGTGCCGCCCGCGGACGTGGACGCGGTGGTGCAGTACCTCAAGACCTTCAGTCCGCGCTGGAAGGAGGAGGCGCCGGGCGTGCCGCTCGCGATGTCGGAGGACCCGTGGAAGGGCCGCGACGCGGAGGCCGTGGCGCGCGGCCGCACCGTCTACCACGTGGCCGGCAAGGGCAACGCGGGCTGCGCCAGCTGTCACGTCGCGTACCTGCCCCGCGCTGAAATCGCCGCGCTCACCGAGAGCGTCACCGGCCGCAAGGTGAACCTGGCCAACGTGGATCCGTACACCGCGCTGCCTCGGGACTCGGACTACTCGCTCACCGTGGACGCGAAGGGTGAGGCCACGCAGTTGTCGAAGGTGCTGCCCCCCGACTTCCTCTTCCACCGCCTGCGCACCGTGTGGCCCCAGGGCACCCGCGTGGAAGGCCAGCCGTACACCGCGCAGGCGCAACGCGAGGACCTCTATCGCGTGATGGCCGCGGGCGTCGGCGGCGCCGCCATGCCTTCGTGGAAGGGCGCCATCCCGGAGGAGAACCTCTGGGCGCTCGCCTACTACGTGCAGAGCCTCGTCGTGCTGCACGACACCGACGAGGCCCGCGACCTCCAGCAGCGCCTGCGCGAGTCGAAGATGCAGCCGTAACGGATTGATTCAACAACCTGAAAAGACAGTCTTCCTGGGAAACTAATTCTCAGGCGTCACGAAAATCCGGGCACTGGTTTCCACTTTTTCCCGGAGTTTCAATCGTGACGACCTATTCCGTTCGCAGCGGCGACACGTTGAGCGGCCTCGCGCAGCGCTTCAACACGTCGGTGGGTTCGCTCCAGAAGACGAACCACATCGCGAACGCGAACCTCATCCGCGTGGGGCAGAAGCTGTCGGTGCCGGACTCGTTCCAGGCGGCGGCTCCGTCCAAGGCGGGTGCGAAGGCGGGCAGCTACACGGTGCGCAGTGGCGACACGCTGAGCGGCATCGCCAGTCGTCACGGCACGACGACGGGGGCGCTGGCGAAGGCCAACAACATCTCCAACCCGAACAAGATCTACGTGGGCCAGAAGCTCACGATTCCGGGCAAGGGTGGCTCGGCGCCGGTGACGCCGAAGCCGTCGTCGGGCGGCTCGACGTACACGGTGCGCAGCGGGGACACGCTGAGCGGCATCGCGGGTCGGCACGGCACGACGGTGAATGCGTTGCAGCAGGCCAACAACATCTCCAACCCGAACAAGATCTACGTGGGCCAGAAGCTCACCATCCCGGGCAAGAGCGGCGGTGGTGGGACGACGAACCCGCCGCCGACGACGGGCGGGGTGGGCGGAACGCCGGGCACGTCGGGTGGCAAGGGCGGCGTGTCGGTGGCGCAGCTGCGGAAGATCATGCCGAACCTGTCGCAGGCGAAGGCGGAGCAGTACCTGCCGCACCTGAACAAGGCGATGGCGGAGGCGAAGATCAACACGCCCAAGCGGCAGGAGATGTTCCTGGCGCAGCTGGCGCATGAGAGCGGCGAGCTGCGCTACATGGAAGAGATTGCCTCTGGTGCGGCGTACGAGGGCCGCAAGGACCTGGGCAACACGCAGCCGGGCGACGGCAAGCGCTACAAGGGCCGGGGTCCCATCCAGCTCACGGGCCGCGCCAACTACCGCGCCGCGGGCAAGGCGCTGGGCATCGACCTGGAAGGCCACCCCGAGCGCGCGAAGGATCCGGACGTCGCGTTCCGCATCGCGGGTTGGTACTGGGGCTCGCGCAACCTGAACAGCTACGCGGACGCGGGCAACTTCCGCGAGGTCACCCGCCGCATCAACGGCGGCTACAACGGCATGGCCAGCCGCGAGATGTACTACCGCCGCGCGCAGGACGTGCTGGGCTGAAGCCGGGCCGGGTTCACGGACGGGCGGGCGTGAGCGCGCCGCCCGTCTGCACGGAAGGATCCCTCGTCCGGATGAGGAGATCCTTCGTGCGGCGTGAGGACGCGATTCCGGGCACCTGCCCGTGGCGCACGCGCTGCAAGACGTCCGGGTTCCTCCTTCGGAGCGAGCCCGATGTCCCGAATCGATTCTTCCGGCAGCAGCCCTGGTCCCCTCGACAGCCCCCTTCCCGATGTCTCCGGACCGACGTCCCGCGAGGCCCTGAACGCACCGCGAACCGCGTCCAGGCGGTCCGCCGTCAGCGAGAGCAGCGCGTCCCCGCCCACGTCCCTGAAGCCCGCCGCCTCGTCCACGCGCAACGAATTGCGGCCCTATGACGGTCCGCCCGGTGCGCCCGCGCATTCCCCCGGGGCCCCTCCTCGGCTCGGCATCGAGGGTCCCACCGTGTCCGCCCGGGAGCTCGCGGCGATGGGCGGTCGGCTGCGTCCCACGACCGTGCCCGTTCCGGAGGACGTCTACGCCACGCTCCAGTCGCACCTGACGCGCAGCCTGTCGAACCCCTTCCTCACGGGCAGCGACGTGCAGGCCACGCACGCGGCGCTCGGCTCCGTTCCGCGCGAGGCGTACCGCGCGACGCTGGAGCGCATGGACCGTGACGGGCTGCTCGCCACGTACGTGTCCCGGATGGATGCGCCCTCCCGTCAGTCCTTCCTCGAACAGGCAGCGTCGAACGGCGTCCTCCAGCGGCGTCCGGGGGGCACCATGGGGGAGCTTGGGATGCCCGGACGACCGGAGGTCTTCGTCAATGATCCGAAGCTGCCCGGGGCGCTGCGCGACGCGGTGAATGCCCATGCCACCGACACCGGCCATGCCGCCGTCCAGGCCTATGACGCCTACCTGCGCCGCTATGGCGACGCCGTGGAGCAGACCGACAGCCTGCGTGCCCTGCGCGCGCTCGGGCCGCCCCAGGCGCTGGAGCTGCGCGAGACGATGCTCGGGCTCGCCTGGGCCGATCCCCAGCGTGAGCGCTACGAAGCCGCATGGAAGGCCGGGCTCGGCCGTCCCCAGGCATCCCAGGTCCAGGCCTACGA
The DNA here is from genome assembly GCF_003612125.1 of Corallococcus praedator. GTDB lineage: Bacteria > Myxococcota > Myxococcia > Myxococcales > Myxococcaceae > Corallococcus > Corallococcus praedator. The sequence goes on along the minus strand of NZ_RAWI01000443.1, from coordinate 2,842 downwards.
AAAGGCCAGCGCCCGCGCGCTGGTCCTCTCCGGACAGCAGCCCGCCGGTGTCTTCCTCACCGCCGAGGCGAGCGCGTCCCATGACCTGTTCAAGCTGAAGGCCGAGGCCCGCCTCGAATCGCGCGGATCCGCCGATGTGCAGACGCAAGCGGGCGTCGTCGCGAAGGCCGGTCCCCTGGAACTGGAGCTGATGACGGACGCGCACGGCAAGACCGAATCGGAGCTTCAGCTCAGTGTGGGCATCGCCAGCGTGAGCCGGGACTCGGAGGGCAAGACGGAGCTGTCCCTGGGGGCAGGCCCTCATGCCCGGGCCCAGGCGACCCTCAACCCGCGCACCGCGGAGTTCGGTGGCGGCGTGTCCTTTGAACTCTCCGACAAGTCCCACCAGCACCACGCCGGCCTCAAGCTGGGCTACGGCCTGCGCGGCCTCTCCCCCGAGCGCGCGGCCCAGGCCCTGCGCGATGACATCCCCGGGGTCTTCAGCCGCCCGAAGGACCTGGACCCCGGCATGGCCTGGGACGCCCTGCCCGCGGAGCGCCGCGCCCTCTACGAACGGCAGGGCTGGACGCGCGAGGAGTGGGCCGAGGACTCGCGGCGCCCGTCACCGCACGTTCGCGGGCAATAGCTTCTCCACCACCACGATGTCGTGCCACACGCCGTCGAGCGGGGCGTGCTTCTCATGGACGCCCACCTCGCGGAACCCCAGCCGCCCGAGCAGCGCGCGGCTGCGTGTGTTGGTGGCGAAGACGCGCGAGGTGAGCTTGTGGAAGCCCGCCGCCTCCGCTGCCTCCACCAGCGCCTGGAGCACGTGCTGCCCCACGTTCCGGCCCCGGGCCCCCGGCGCCACGTAGATGCTGAAGTCCGCGATGCCCGCGTAGCACTCGCGCGGGCTGTAGGCGCTCGTGGAGGCGTACGCGATGACGCGGCCGTCCTCCTCCGCCACGAGCACCGGGTGGCGCTTGCCCAGCCACGCGTCGATGTCCTCGGGCGTGCGGGGGCGCGTCTCGAAGGTGGAGGAGCGCTCGGCGAGGGCCGCGTTGTAGATGGCCGCGATGGCTTCGCGGTCCTCGCGCGTGGCGGGCCTCACGGCGGGGAAGGGTCTCATCATCGCTTGGACGCGGGCTGGGGCGCGGGGGCCTCCGGATCCGGTCCCGGGCGCATCGTCCAGGCGGCCCACAGCGCCAGGTGCCAGGGCAGGAAGAGGGGCCAGAAGGGGCCCGATTCGACGACGCCGATGATGCTGGCCACGCTCCAGGCCGCCAGCAACAGCCACAGCCCCCAGGCGCCGACGACGTGCAATGTGCGCTTCCCCAGTCCGAGCCCGAAGAGTGCGCACAGCGTGGGAACCCACACCGCCAACAAGGCGGGAAGGAAGGGCTCCGTCCACGGACGGTCCCAGTCGAAGTTCCGGAAGCTCAGGACGAGCTGCGCCACCAGGACGATGCCCGACTGGTACAGCGCCGACAGCAGCGTGGCGACGACGCCCACCGCCCCGGGCCCCGTGTAGGGCTCGGTGGTGCGGGCCTGGGGGGTGTCCAGCAGTTCGGGCGGCAGCTCCAGCGCGTACGGATAGCCGAGGGACAACAGGGCGGCCTTTGCCGCATGCCGCACCTTCGTCCCATCGCGGCCCCGGTAGTCGCCCATGGGGTTCTCGCGGGCCATCAAGTCCAGCAGCACGTCCGCTCGCGCCCGGGGCGTCTCCTCCGCGGTGGGAGCCCGCCCCATCGCCGCGATGAAGGCCTCGATGTCCACGCGATCCGCCCCTGGCGAGCGCACCGCGTTCAACAGCTCCGCGAACGGAGGGAATGCCTCCTCGGGAACGGGAAGCGGGGCCCTCGCGGTCGCGGTCGCCGGCACCGTGCCCATCGCGTTCGCGGCCCCGGTGAGGTCGGCCATCGCGTCGGCGGCCACGGACTCGGGCAGGTCGGCCGTCGCGTCGGCGGTCGGGGGCGCGGGGCGGTAGGTTTGCTGGGACATGGAGGCTCCTCACGGACAGTCATGCGCCGACTCGCGACCCGGGCGCAACGGGGCCCCTTGGAGCGCGCGTGGCCGCTCCCTGGGGACGCGGTCAGTGCGGGGGAGTTGGAGCCGGTCCTGCCTCCGGTTGTTTCACCGGGTGCATCACGATGGCGGCCCACGCCGCGAGGTGCCACGGCGTGACGACGACGAGGAACCCGACGCCCCCCAACACCAGGCCCAGGCCCACCAGGGCCCACGCCACCACCTGCAGCCACATCGCCACGGAGCCGAGCACCTGGAGCGGCCGTGACTTCTCGGTGTGGCCAAGCATGGCGAGCAGGGATGGACCCCACACGAGCAGCAGGGGGATGAGCACCCCCTTCGACAGCGGGTCGCTGAAGTCCACGCGGAAGAAGGGAAAGAGGCTGTGGGCCCCGAATGCGGCGAACGATTGGTACAGCGCGCAGCCTGCCGCGATGAGGAACTTCCGGTCTCCGGAGGCATCGGGGGGCTGTGCGGACGGGGCCGGAGCGTGCTGCTTGGACGGGGCCGGAGCCTCGTTCAACGCCTCGGGTGGAACGTCCTGCGTGTAGGCCGGGCCCAGCGCCAGCAACGCGGTCATCGCCGCCTTCCGCACCGTCGTCCCATCCCGCCCGGTGTGGTCGCCCACGGGGTGGTTGCGGGCCACCAGCTCGCGCAGGACGTCCACACGCGTCTGGAGCGATTCCGCGCCCGACGGCGGCCGTCCCAGGGCCTCGATGAGCGCGTCGATGTCCGAGCGCAGCACCCCCGGTGAGTCCACCTCCGCCACCAGGTCCTTCAGCGGTCGCAACGTCGCCACGGCTTCGTCCCCGGGACGGTCGGTCGTTTCAGGGGCGGAAGC
>NZ_RAWI01000442.1 GCF_003612125.1 Corallococcus praedator | reverse complement strand
GGCGGGGACCTTCCCACAGCGACGCCGGGCGGGTCGCTGTCGCCCACGTCCGGCGCCACCGCGAGCGACCGGCGGCCCCAGGTGGATCCGGTGCGCGCCCAGGCCCTGGCCGCGGGCGGGCTGGAGGACCTGAAGTCCCTGGAGCAGGAAGCCGCGAAGCTGGAGTCCCTGGCGCGCGAGCTGGACGGACGCGCGGGCGCGCTGGAGCGCCGGGCGAAGACGCTGGCCCCCTGAAGCACGGCCGGGCTCGCTAGAGCAGGCCCCCTTCCACCTCCAGCACCACCGTGGCCTGCAGGCGCACCTCGCGCTCCGGCAGGCGCCCGGAGCCGCGCAGGATGATGGCCATGGTGGGCGCGGCCACGTAGGGCCGCAGGTCCACGCTGCCGTCCGCCTTCAGGGTCAGCGTGGGGTTGGGCGGGTTCAGACCCAGCCCGGCGATGCCGTCCCGTCCCGCGAAGCGCGACTCCCGGTCTCCCGCGCGGGCCACGGCCTCCAGCGAGTCCAGGAAGTCGAAGCCCTGATCATTGGGGCTGAGCACCTTGAGCGACAGCGACTTCACCTCCACGCGCGTCACCTCGTCCTTGGTGACGTCGCGGTTCTTGAAGTCCTGGTTCTCGTTGAAGTCCAGCGCCGCGAAGCTGCTGATGGCGGGAAAGGCATTGAGGAGGGTGGGCGCGCCGATGGTGTTCGCCGGCACCGTCGCCTCGCCCTGCACCTGCGTGGTGAAGGACGACGGAGAACAGGCGGCGAGCCCCAGGCCGGCCACCACCGCGAACAAGGACACTTGAGACATGGCCCCAATGTACCGGGCGTCCGGGTGCGGCGTCACCGACCGCTGGCGCCACCGGTTGTCCCCCGGAGGACGTGGGGGCCGGGGGCTTCGTGAGGATGGGGCGTGCAGGCGGCCCGGAGTATGGTGCGCGCGTCTTGGACCGCCGCCTCCGCCCGCTCCTGCTCGTCCTCGCCACCCTGTGGGGCGGGGGTGCGCGCGCGGCCGAGTGGCAGGGCTCGCTCAAGGGCACCGGCCGGATGCTCGCGGACAGCAACGCCCCGCGCGACTTCTCCGACGGCGTCACGGCGGGCCCCACCACGGACCTGGCGCTGAGCGTGCTGGGCACCGCGGAGGGCCGGGGCACCGGCGAGCGCTCACAGGTGGTGGGCCGTTACGAGCTGGGCGCGCGCAAGTACCTGGACTACGCCAACGAGGACACCCTGGTGCAGGCGGGCGCGCTGGAGGGCTCGCTGGCGCTGGGCACCGAGTGGGGCGTGGGCGCCGAAGGCCACGCCAAGGACCGGCGGGGCGGCAGCCGCGCGTACTCGGACCTGGGCACCAGCCTGTTCGCCGAGTACGCCCCGGACGTGCGGCTCGCGCTGCGCGTGCGCCTGGGGGCCCGCCGCTTCGTGTACCGCCCGGACCACACCGCGGACTTCGGCGGGATGGAGGTGGGGGTGCTGGGGCGCTACCGGTTGGACCGGCGCCACTCCCTGAGCGTGTTTGGCGAATGGGGTTCGCGCCGCTACGGCCCCCTGGCCCGGCCCTTCCCCGGCTACGTCCAGACCCCGGACCGGCGCCAGGACGGGGCCCTGGTGGCGGGAGCGGGCTACACGTACCGGGGGCCGGTGAAGCTTTCGCTCACGTATGCCTTCCAGGAGGTCAGCTCCAACAGCTTCGGGGAGACAGCCCTGCGCCACCGGCTCACCGGGAGCGCCGGGGTGCGGCTGCCCTGGAACGTGACGCTGCTCGCGCAGGGCTCGCTGGGCCTGTCGCGCTACCCGGACGGCATCTTCCTGTCGCCGGAGATCATCCTGGTGGAGGAGGACGAGGGGCAGAACTCCCTGTCCCTGAAGCTGGCCCGCCCTGTCTCCCCCCGGGTGGACGTGGAGCTGTCCTGGGGCATCTGGAGCACGCGCCTGCCGCGCAACGCCCTGAGCTACACCCGTCAGGTGTTCGGCCTGGGCTTCACCTGGCGTGACCAGGAGTAGACGCTTCAGCCCGGGGCCGGCTCAGTCCAGGTCCGCGATGCGCTCGTCGATCTCCTCGGCCAGGCCCGGGTGTCCCTGGGCCAGGGCGTGGTCCCGGCCGGTGGTCAGCACCTGGCGGGCCTTGTCCGTCTGTCCGGCGGCCACATAGGCGTCCCCCAGCGAAACCAGGGCGGCCGCATAGTTCGGGTCCAGACGGACGGCGGACTCCAGGCTCTGGATGGCGTCGGTGTATTCCTTTCGCTCCAGGTGAAGCTTCCCCAGGGAGAACCAGGCCATGGGGGCGTCGGGGAACTGGGCCACCATCTTCTTGAATTGTTCCAGGCGGGCGTCGCTCATGGACGGAACCCATTAGAGGAGCGCTGGAAGGTTGCCAAGGGTGCGCTAGGGTAGTTGGCACATGGCCACGAAGAAGAAGACCCCCGCATCCAAGACGACGAAGACGAAGGCGAAGGCGAAGAGCGGCACCCGCGCTCCGGCCCGGAAGAAGACGGCGGCGAAGAAGTCGGCGAAGTCCAGCCTCCGTCCGCCGCCGCGCAAGACGACCGCCGCCGCTCGCAAGAAGGCGCCGCGCGCTCCGGCGCCGCCGGCTCCGCCCAAGATTGCTGAGAACCCGAAGGCGCGCGAGCTGGCGCGCCGCATCGGCGACCTGCTGCTCGACAAGAAGGCCTCCGACGTCGTCATCCTCGACATGCGCGGGATGACGTCCTACGCGGACTACATCGTCATCGCCTCCGGCGAGAGCGACCGTCAGGTGAGCGCCATGGCGGAGAACGTCCAGGTGCAGCTCAAGACGGGTTCGCAGCCCCTGCGCCCCATCAGCACCGAAGGCATGGAGACGGGCCAGTGGGTGCTGCTGGACTACGACGACGTCGTGGCCCACCTGTTCAACGGCGAGGTGCGCGCCTTCTACGACCTGGACGGGCTGTGGGCGGACGCGCCCCGGGAGAAGCTGGCCTGAGGTGAAGGTCCGCCTGCTGTCCATCGGCAAGGACCGCTCCGGGCTGTTCGAGCCCGCCGTGCAGGAGTACGCGCGGCGGCTCGAGCACTACACGCGCTTCGAGCTAATTGAACTGACCGAGGCGTCGGGCAAGAAGCTCAAGCCCGGCGAGGCCAAGGCCGCGGAGGCCGCCGCCATCCTGTCCAAGCGCAAGCCGCAGGACTGGGTGGTGGCGCTGGACGAGCGCGGCACGCTGCTGGATTCGGTGGCGCTGGGCCGCTACGTCGCCAAGGCCCAGACGGGCGCGAAGGACCTGCTCTTCGTCATCGGTGGGGACGAGGGGCTGGACGACTCGGTGCGCGCCGCGGCGCACCAGGTGTTGTCCCTGTCGAAGATGACGCTGCCCCACCGTCTGGCGCGGGTGGTGCTCATCGAGCAGATCTACCGCGCGTTCACCATCATCAAAGGCGAGCCCTACCACAAGTAGGCAGCCGGGCAGCCCGGCCGGGCACCGGGCCCCGCGCGTCAGGGCGCGCGCGGGGCCCGCGTCCGAGCGGCCATGTCCACGTCACCTTCTGAAACCTCCACGGCCGTCGCGCCGGCCGCCACGGTGCGCATCATCGCTTCGCCCCAGTCCTGGGTGGAGGGCGAGGCGGTGCGCCAACTGGAAGCCGTGGCGCGACTGCCCGGCATGCGCCTCGCGGTGGGGCTGCCGGACCTGCACCCCGGCAAGGGCGCCCCGGTGGGAGCGGCCTTCGAGTCCGAGGGCTTCCTCTATCCCTACCTCGTGGGCAGCGACATCGGCTGTGGCATGGGCCTGTGGGACGTGGACCTGCCGGTGCGCAAGGCGAAGGCGGAGCGGTGGGCGGCGAAGCTGGACCTGGAAGGTGCGTGGGAGGGTGACGCGGAGGCCTTTCTTTCGGAGCAGGGTGGGAAGGCCACGGGCTTCGAGGCGGCGCTGGGCACGGTGGGCGGTGGCAACCACTTCGCGGAGGTGCAGCGGGTGGAGACGGTGCACGACGCGCGCGTCTTCGAGGCGCTGGGGTTGCGGGCGGAGCGGTTGCTGCTGCTCGTGCACTCGGGTTCGCGAGGACTGGGGGAGGCCATCCTCCGGACGCACGTGGACCGGCACGCGGCGGGCGGGCTGACGGCGGGGACGGCCGAGGCGCGCGCCTATCTGGAGCGGCACGACGGCGCGGTGACGTGGGCCCGGGCGAACCGCGCGCTGGTGGCGCATCGGACGTTGGAGGGCATCGGGGCGACGGGGCGGCGGGTGCTGGACGTGTGCCACAACAGCGTCACCGTGCGGCACTCGGACGGGCGCGTGGGGTGGCTGCACCGCAAGGGCGCGGCGCCCTGGGATGAGGGGCCGGTGGTGATTCCCGGCAGTCGCGGCGCGCTGAGCTATCTGGTGTTGCCGGTGGGCACGGGCGAACACAGCGCCCACAGCCTGGCGCACGGCGCGGGCCGCAAGTGGACGCGCACGGCGGCGCGTGAGCGCCTGAAGGAGCGCTTCAGCGCGGAGTCCCTGACGCGCACGGTGTTCAAGAGCCACGTCGTCTGCGAGGACCGCGACCTGCTCTTCGAGGAAGCACCGCCCGCGTACAAGGCCATCGACCGCGTGGTGACGGACCTGGTGGAGGCGGGGCTGGTGCGGGTGGTGGCGACGCTGGCGCCGGTGCTCACGTACAAGACGCGGGGCCGCTCGGCGGAGTGAAGCGGGGCGCGGCACGGGGCTGGCACGAGGGCACGGCATGAGCTGCCCCCTGGAGTCCCGGTGATGTGGAAGGCCTTGTTGGACCTGCTGTATCCACCCATGTGTCTGGCCTGCGCGAAGGTGCTGCCGGGCGTGGGCGCGGTGTTCTGCGAGCCATGTGACACCGCGCTGGAGCGACTGCCGCCGGTGTGTTGCCGGACGTGCGCGGAGCCCGGCACGTTCCCGGGGAACACCTGCCCCCGGTGCCGGAGGGTGCCGCCGCCGTTCAGCCGGGCCTGGGCGCCCTTCGCGCACGAGGGGCCGGTGGCGCGCGCCATCCATCGCTTCAAGTACGAGGACCAGCCGGACCTCGCGGCGCCGTTGGGAGTGTTGCTCGCGGACGAGGCGCGGCGGTTCCTCCGGTCAGCGCCGGAGTGCGTGGTGGCGCTGCCGCTGCATGTCCGCAGATTCCGCGCGCGGCAGTACGACCAGGCTCAACTGCTCGCGGGGACGATGGCGAAGGCCACGGGGCGGGTGGCGCCGGTGGGGTGGCTGGAGCGCACGCGCGAGACGAAGCGGCAGGTGGGGCTGAGCGAGGCGGAGCGCACGGGCAACGTGGCGGGAGCCTTCGTGGCGTCGCGGGCGGTGAAGGGGCGGGAGGTGCTGCTGCTGGACGACGTGTTCACCACCGGGTCCACCGCGCGGGCCGCCGCCGTCGCACTGCGGGACGGAGGGGCCACGCGGGTGGAGGTGTTGACGTTGGCGAGGGCGTTCACCCTCGCCTGAGGGGACGGCTCAGTGCTGGGACTTCTTCAGCCGGGCCATCTCCGCCTGCAGTTCCTTGAACTGGCGCTCCAGTTCGTCGCGGCTCTGTGCTTCCAGGTTGCGGCGCAGCTCTTCCGCCGCGAGCCGGCGCTCCAGCTCTTCGCGGCTGCGGGTCTCCTCATCGCGACGCTGAGTCTCTTCCGTGAGACGCCGCTCGGCGTCCTCCGCGCGTCGGGCCTCCTGCTCCGCCCGGCGTTGCAGCCCCACCGAGTGGTCTTCCAACCGATCGATGAACTCCTCGGAATCCAGCAACGGCGCGTTGCCGGCCCAGAAGCGCACGTTTTCACCTTCCACCTGGAGTTCGAGCCCCAGCACCTCCGAGACGAAGCGCCCGTGATGGGACTCCATGCGCGTGTAGACGCGCGCCTCGGGTGTCGCCAGCCGGTAGCCCTCCAGCGTGAGCCGGCCTCCGTCGAAGATGAAGTACTCGGGGATGCCCAGCCGGGCGTAGCGACTCACGTTGAACTCGGCGTCCTTCTTCCGGTCGCCCCCGACGTGGACCTCCATCACCCAGTCGAGTCCGCGTCCTTCGTGGCTGACCATCCATTTGCCGCGACGGTGGGTCTCCACATCCAGCACGACCAACAGGTCTGGCGCGAAGCGCCGCTCCGCCGGGTAGTACACGGGCAACTCCGAGCCCACGTACACCTTGCGCCCGCGTCGCTTGAAGTAGCCCCTGAGCGCGGCCTTCGCGATGAACTTGGGCTCCTGGTGGGAGTCTCCTTCCGGCATCGCCATTTCGTCGTACGTCACCTCCGCGGGCAGTGCTTCCACCACCTGCGCCCTCTCCTCCGACCCCATCCGCTCCCACGCTTCCTGCGAGGGCGCCCGAGGGTAGGCGTCCCCAACCTTGTCGGTATGACGTCCCATGACCTCAAGCCTGCGTCGGGTAGGCCCTTCGGTCAATCGCCCCCGCGTGGGCGCTGGAGCAAGCCGCACGCCAGGACGGCTTCGGGAACGCGCGCGTAGCCAGGGGGCCGCGCCAACCTTCCGGTTCAGGGCGCCTTCACCGTCTCCAGCGTTCGCGCCTCACCGCGCAGCTGCGCGTCCAACCAGAACGTCCCGCCGGGCACCAGCGAGGCCGCGAAGGCCATGAGGATCCGCTTCACGCCCCAGCGGTATTCGATGGCGGCCATCAGCAGCGTGTACAGGTACGCCATGAAGAGCACGCCGTGCGCCATGCCCACCACGCGCACGCCCTGGGGCAGGTGCAGCATGTACTTCAACGGCATGGCGATGAGCAGCAGCACCAGGAAGGACAACCCCTCCCAGAAGGCAACGGCACGAAAACGTCCCAGGGCGGTCTTCAGCATGGCTGCTTCTCGCCCCCCCGCCGCGACACCGTCAAGCCTCGGGGGATGAACCGCATGGGCTCACGTCGTGCCTCCAGTGAGCCCCGGTGATGGGCCCGGCTCGCGCTCGATGGCCCTGCGGCGCACCTTCCGGGAGGCAGCTCCCCCGTTCGCCTGGCTCTTCCACGCTTTGGATGTCCCACCCCTCATTCCCCAAGACCTCCTTGCGGTGAATCCACACAAAGCGCGGGAGAGCCAGTCGCCTGGACAAAGCCTCCCCCAGCAACGGCGCGTGGAAGCACGGCCGGACGCGCGTCCTGGGTCCGACGGGACGGTGCGCCACGCCTTCCGCGTCGCCATTGTCGGAAGGTGTTGCGCCCCTCGCCTTCCTCCACCCGCGCGGCCCCGGAGACTGCTATCCCCTGCGCCGTGAGCACACCGCGATGACTCCTCCCCTCC
>NZ_RAWI01000441.1 GCF_003612125.1 Corallococcus praedator | reverse complement strand
CCCTCCCGCTGGCTGAGCGCCCTGGCCCTGGCCTCGCTCGTGCTCCTCAGTGGCTGTTCCGCCTTCTCCCGCGCGGTGCGCGAGGGCGATGCCTCCACGAAGGAGCGCCACTGGGCGGAGGCGGAGGCCGCGTACCTGCGCGCCCTGGCCGCGGACCCGGAGGCCTCCGAGGTCACCGTGAAGCTGCGCGCGGTGCGCAAGGAGTGGGGTGCGGAGGTGTACCAGGAGGCCGGTGCCGCCCATGCCTCCGGGGACCTGCCGTCCGCCACCAAGCTGCTGGTGCGCGTGCTGGAGCTGGACCCGGACCATGACGGGGCCCGGGCCCTGCTCGCCCAGACGCTGGAGGCGCGCGTGGGGGTGGCCCTGGGGCTCCTGAAGGAAGAGAAGCTCCAGGACGCCCGCGCGGAGCTGGACGCGGTGCTGGCCGTGGCCCCGGACCACACGTCCGCCCGCAAGGGCGTGGACGCGGTGCAGGTGGCGTGGGCGAAGCGCTTCTTCGCCAGCGCGGACACCCTGGAGAAGGCGGGCAAGCTGGGCAACGCGCTCCTGGCGTACGTGCGCGCGGACCAGGAGCGCGTGGGGGCCACGGCGGCCCGGGAGCGGGCGGAGGCGGTGCGGCTGAAGCTGCGCGACGAGGTGGCCTTCCTGGTGGTGGCCGCGCCCGTGGACGACAAGGCCCAGGCGCCGGATGTCGCGCAGCGGCTGGGCGCGGGACGGCTGGCCACGTTCCTGCCCACGCAGCTGCCCCTGAAGGTCGTGACGGAGGCGCCCCCTGGACGGGTGGGCGTGAAGCTGGAGCTGGCGCTGGAGCGCGTGCTGCCCCTGAAGGCGGTGGAGGAGTCGCAGCGCACGAAGCGCTACCTCGCGGGCAACCGCTCCGTGCCCAACCCCAAGCGCGGCCAGTTCGAGACGAAGCTGCTGGAGACCGAGCGCACGCTGGAGACGGTGGAGCGCAAGCAGGCCGCGGTGCTGCGCGAGTACCTGCGCGCCCAGATGGAGCTGGGCACGCTGCGCGACGCCGCCGAGCGGTGCCGCGAGCGGGAGAAGCGCGAGTGCCGCGAGGCGCTGGTGGAGTGCGGCGAGGAGGCCCGCGACGCGAAGAAGCCGGGCAGCATCCCCGGCGAGTGCAACCCGGAGCGCTGCTCGGGGCAGTGCACCCAGGACGAGGGCCTGATGGTGCAGAAGGCCAAGGCGGCGCGCGTGCTGGAGACGGCGGTGCAGGTGGCCCTGGACAAGGCGGAGACGCAGCGCACGGAGGTGCAGCGCAACCGCGACGCCGTCTTCCGCGAGCCCATCACCGTGGAGGAGCCCATGTATTCGGACTTCGTCTACGACGTGCAGCTGCACCGGCTGACGGTGACGGCCACCGTGACGGCGGTGATGCGCGACCTGCTCACGCCCCAGCAGGTGCCCGCGCCCAACACGCAGGACTACGCGGTGCTGCACGAGGACGTGGCCCACAAGGGCTATGACCGCTACGGCGTGCTCGCGGACCCCGTGCAGCTGCGCAACGAGCTGGAGCTGCGCGTGGACGCGGGCGACAAGGCCGTCGCGGACCTGGCCAAGCGCGTGAAGGAGCGCTTCGACGTGTATCGCGGCAAGCGCGTGGAGGACGCCCGGCGCGGCATGGTGCGCCCCGGGGCCGAGGACGTGGTGGAGACCGCCGTGCGCGCGCTGCTGCTCACCGCCGACGCGCCCCCCCAGGACGTCCTCCAGCCCGTCGCCCGCGCGCGCGGCCTCACCCGGCCGGAGGCGCTGCTCGGGCAGTAGCTCAGTCCAGGCTGGCGCTCATCTCCGGGCGCTCCAGCCGCAGGGCTTCCACCCGCCTGCGCCTCGCGCCCGCGATGGCCAGGTGCCACGCGCCCGCCGCGAGGCCCAGGACGCAGCAGCCCGCCCACAGCGCGGAGGCGTTGACGTGGCCCAGCACCGCGCCGCCCAGCGCGGGCGCGATGCTGGACGCCAGCCCCCACATCATGTGGTACGCGCCCTGGTAGCTGCCGCGCAGCTCGGTCGGCGCCAGGTCCGCCACCACCGAGGGCGCCACGGGTGACTGCGCCATCTCCCCCAGCGTCCACACCGCCACGGCCAGCATCGCCCACGGCACGCCGGTGGGCAGCGCGTGCAGCCCGAAGCCCACCCCCGTCAGCAGGCCCGCGAACGCCAGCGCGGTGGAGCGCCGCACCCGGCCCACGAGGCGGTTGACGAACGGTTGCAGCGCGACGATGAGCACGCCGTTCACCGACATCACGAGCCCGTAGTCGGCAGGTGTCAGGCCCCGCGCGGCCAGCGTCACCGGCAGGCTCATGTGGCTCTGGAAGAAGATGAGGGCCAGCGCGAAGATGGGCAGGCAGAACGCCAGGTACACGCCGTCGCGGAAGGGCGTCAGCAGGTCGCCCAGCGTGGAGCGCGCCGGGGCCCCCTCCACCGCCGCCGGCCGCGTCTCCGGCACCAGCACCCAGACGCAGCAGCCGTAGAGGAACGTGGTCACCGCGTCCGCGATGAAGAGCAGCCGGTAGCCCAGCCCCGCCAGCAGGCCCGCCAGCGGCAGCGCGATGGCGAAGCCCAGGTTGATGACCCAGTAGAGCATCCCGTACGCCCGCGCCCGGTCGCGCGCCGGCACCACGTCCGCGATGGCCGCCGACACCGCCGGCCGGTACAGCTCCCCCAACAGCCCCAGCAGGAAGGCCGCGACCGCGATGCGCCCCAGCGTCTCCGAGAAGCCGATGAACACCATCGCGCCCGCGCCCAGCCACAGGCCTCCCGCGAGCGTCAGGCGCCGGCCCACCCGGTCCGCGAGCATGCCGCCCAGCGGCGCCGCCAGCACCGCGCCCGCGCCGTTCAGCGACACGATGAGGCCCGCCTGCTCCACGCTGAAGCCGCGCTCGCGCGTCAGGTACAGCGCCAGGAAGGGCGCGACGAAGGCGCCCAGCCGGTTCACGAAGGTGCCCACCCACAACACCCAATAGGTGCGGGGCAGGCCACCGCCACCGAGCGCTCTCAACACCGTGGCAACGGGATTCATACAGGGGGCCCGACGGGGACGCGGCGTCAGGACTGACGGACCGCGCGCGCCACAATGCGCCCGCGTCCCGCGCCTTTCCATGACCTTCCACCTCCTGCGCGGCGGTTGGGGCCTCATGCATTCCATCCGCGTGGAAACGCGCATTCCCGGGGCGTGTTCGGGAGGCTGGACTTCTCGGGTGGGCTCCTCCAGGTTGCGCCGCCACCGACACGGGAAGGCGGGACGAAGCAGGGCATGGGTCAGGTCATCGGACTGCTGGGGGTGTGCCTGGTGCTGGGGGTGCTCGCCCGCCGCAGCGGCCGGTTCCCCGAAGCCACGGCGTCGGTCTTCAACGTCTTCCTGCTCAACGTGTCGCTGCCCGCGCTGGTGCTGCGCGCCATGCACCGGCTGGAGTTCGTCCCCGGGCTGGTGGTGGCCGCGGTGGCCCCCTGGCTGCTCTTCGTGGGCTCCAGCGTCTTCATGCGCCTGTTGGGCCCCCGGCTGGGACTGTCGCGCGAGTCGGTGGCGGCGCTCGTCCTCACCGCGGGCCTGGGCAACACCGCCTTCGTGGGCCTGCCCATGGCCGCCGCGCTGCTGGGCCCGGACGGCATGGCGGTGGCGGTGGTGGTGGATCAACTGGGCTCGTTCCTGGTGGTGGCGACGCTCGCCACGCTGACGGCCGCGAAGGCCCACGCCCAGGCCTCGCTGTCCGTGCGCATGCTCGTGCGCAAGGTGCTGGTGTTCCCCCCGTTCCAGGCGCTGGTGCTGGCGCTGGTGCTGCGGCCCTTCGCCTTCCCGGACTGGATGGACTCCGTGCTGCAACGGCTGGGGGACCTGCTCACGCCGCTGGCGCTGTTCCTCGTGGGCTTCCAGCTGCGGCTGGGCGGACTGCGCGCCCGGGTGCCGGCGCTCGCGCTGGGGCTGTCCTACAAGCTGGTGCTCGCGCCGCTGGTCGCGCTGGCCGTGGTGGCGTTCATGCCGGGGCTGGCGCTGGTGGTGAAGCAGACCACGGTGCTTCAAATCGCCATGGCGCCCATGGTGACCGCGGCCCTGCTCGCCGCCGAATACGAGCTGGATCCGGAGCTGGCGGTGCTGATGGTGGGCGTGGGCATCCCGCTGTCGTTCCTCACCGCGCCGCTGTTCATGGCCCAGGTGCACTGACAGGCACCCGGGCCCCGCGCTCACGCTAGAGCTGGCGGATGAACACGGCGTTGAGCTTGTTGTTCGCCGCGCCCGGCGCGCTCTTCACCGTGAGGCGTCCGTCCGACACCGCGACGCGCGCAAGTCCGGTGGTGTAGCCGTAGCCGGTGGGCAGGCCGCTGAGCACCACGGTGTCCTCCGCCTGGATGCGGTAGGCCCCCACGTAGTTGAACGGCTCGCCGGCCAGCATGCTCACCTCGTAGACGCCGTTGGGGACGGCGATCTCCCAGACGCGCTCGCCGCCCTGCTGCAGGCGCGCGTGGCGCTGCGCGACGATGTCCACGTCATGGCCCGCGTCCACCATGTTGGCCGTGTTGTCCACGTTCCACCCGTAGGTGAAGCCGAACTGGCGCGCGCCGTAGATGAGCCCGTTGTCCGGCAGGTAGCCGTAGTTCTCCAGCGGCGGGTTGGACGCGGGCTGGAAGTTGATGTCGATGCCGAACTTCCGCTTCACCTCCAGGAAGGCGAGCTTGTTGTTCACGGCCGGGCTGCTGCTGCTCACCGTGAGCCTGCCGTCCTTCACGTCCACCAGCTTCACCGCTTCGAAGAAGTGCTGGTCCGCGCTCGGCGTGCCGCGCAGCACGTCGCCGTAGTATTCGACGCTGAAGGCGAACTCGCTGTCGGTGAAGTCAGGGTCGCCCGCGACGAGCCGCACCTCGTAGTAGCCGTTGGGCACGGCCAGCTCCCAGGTGAAGTTCGCGCCGTTCTGCGTGCGGATGAGCGTGTCGTACGCCTGCGACGGGACGTTGGGGTTGTTGCGGTCGCGCGTGTTGGCGGTGTTGTCCTGGTTCCACCCGTACGTGAAGCCGTTGCCCCGGTTGCCGTACACCTGGCCGGAGTCCGCCACGAAGCCCGCAGGCACCGGCGCGCTCGCCGGCTGGAAGTTCACCCGCAGCTCCAACGGGACGAACGGGGAGAAGGGACCGGGGGACTGGGCTTGCGCGGGCGCGCCCGCCAACGTCAGGCCCAGCGTCGTGGCGGCGGACAGCAGGAAGCGCTTCATCGGGAACCTCGGAGGCAAAAAAAGAGGGGAATCGCGGCTTACCGCGACTCCCCCGTGCCTCCGCACTGTTTTCAATCCCTTGCCGCCACGGGTGGATGTTCTCCGGGCGGGCCTGTCACCGTGAGGAAGGGCGCTCTGGGGTTACGCGAGCGCGGTGGTCTCGAAGGAGAGCTCCACGCCGTTGGGCTTCACGCGCATCTGCGGACGTGACAGCACGTGGCAGTGGGGGCAGTAGCCGTGGGCGCCCGCGGGCGTGGCACGGATGAAGACCGCGCCTCCGCACACCATGCAGCCCTCGGGAAGATCGAAGTCGGCGAATCGCTCTCCGCTCTGGGTCTCGAAGTGGGTCATGCCATTGAGTTAACGCAGGATCCGCTGGACACAAGGAGACTGAAACCTGCCCGCGAGGACCCGGTTCGCCGCCCCGCCCCTCCTCTCAGGGACAGCAGCCGGATGACAGCGCCCGGCTGCAAACGTTACCGGGGGTCCACCGACTGACCACCTGCCGACACTGCAACCTGTTGTCCAGGCTGGAGCGGGCTGGCACGGGACTTCCATAGCGCACCCCCTCGGACAGCAACGGGACGGGGGAGGCGTGGGATGGGTGCAGGGACGACAGTGAAGGTCATGTGCGACCGGAAGGGCTGGCGGGTGGACGTCACGCCTTCGGAGGGGGACCTGCGGCGCTACCGCTACGCAAGCGAGGCCCAGGCGCGCTACTTCGCGGCGGTGTTCGCGCTGGGGCCGAGCGTGCTGCCTCCCAAGGACCATGCGCGAAGGCGGCAGGGGGCCCGCTTGCCTCTACCCATGCGGCCGGGTTTCGGAGAGGCTGCGATGCATGAGTGATGCTTCCAAGCCCAAGCCCTTCATCCTCCCCAACCGGCAGCACGTCACCAAGGAGCCGGACCCCGGGGGCCGCTGGTCCGCGCAGTTCCCGGAAATGATTGGCTACTCCAGCCAGGGCGGCGGCAAGGTGCCGGCCGACTTCGGATGGAACACCAACCCCAAGCAGTGGCAGGAGGAGCTCACGCCGCAGACGCTGGCGGAGCGCTTCGAGGAGCTGCGCATCCTGCCGCCGAAGAAGGACGCCCCGGCGCTGCCCGCGTCCGGTGGCCCTCCGGCGCTGCCTTCGACGCCGAAGCCGTGATCAACTGAACGGCAGGCTGGCCAGCCGCTCGCGGAAGCGGGCGAGCAGGTCCCTGGCGCCGGCCTCGTTGAGTCCCGCGGACGCTTCCTGACGCCCCTTGCGCAGGAAGACGTCGAAGGGCGCCGAGCGGCCGGAGAGCGCGCCCGCGGCCGTCACCGCCTCCTCCAGGACGCGCGCCGCGCCCGGTGAGCCCAGCTCCAGGTGCATGTCCACCTGCTCCAGCCGGACGCCGCTCGCCGCCCACACCGCGCGGTCATGCACGGTGAGCCAGGTGCGCGTCATCTCCTCCATCGCCTCCTCCAGGAGCGCGAGGAAGGGCTCCACCAGCCCTGGCAGCACGTCCGGCCCCAGCTCGGGCTTCGCGCCCGCTTCGCGCAGCCGGCCCCGCGCCGCGACGATCTCGCGCTTGGTGGGCGTGCGCAGCGCGAGCGACGGCGACAGCGACACGAAGGCTGCGAGGCTCTCCTCCGCCTGCCGCGCCAGCGCGGGCCGCTGGGCATCCATCGCCTTCGCCGCGCGCTCCATCCGTCCCTGCAGCGACCGGCGCAGGTCCGCCGCCGCGCCCCGCAGGGCCACGCGCGCGCCCACCTGGTGGGCGTAGCCGGGCACCACGTCCTCGCGCCGCACGTCGGCGAAGGCCGCGGCGGTGAGGTAGACGAGGTCGCCCACGCGGTTGCGGAAGTCCGCGCGCGACGCGGCCAGCTCCGACATCAGCGTCCAGCGGTCGCTCACCACCTCCGGCCGCCGCATCTGCACGCCCAGCTCCTGCACGCGCCTGGCGAGCCGTTCAGCGCTGGCGTGCAGCACGGCCTCCGCCTCCTGCGCGCGGCGCTCGTCGGAGCTGGAGGGGGGCGGGGCC
>NZ_RAWI01000440.1 GCF_003612125.1 Corallococcus praedator | reverse complement strand
GGCCGTAGGCGTTGAGCAGGGTACGTCCCTGGCTCCAGCGCTGGGCCGTCGCGGGCGGAAGGGCCTCGCCCGCGGAGATGACGGTTTCCAGCAGGGGCAGTCCGGCCTCGGAGAGCTGGGCGAGGACTGAGGGCGTCAGGGTGACGGCGGTGACGGCCTGGGATTCGAGCAGCTGCCGCAGGGGCAGCTCGGGCAGCAAGGCGTCGCGCGAGGCGAGCACGAGGCAGGCGCCTGAGAGCAGCGTGGAGAAGACCTCCCAGACGGAGGCGTCGAAGGCGGGGGAGGCGAACTGCAGGACGCGGCTGTTCGCGTGGAAGCGCTGGGCGCGAGCGGCGGCGAGCGCGGTGTTGGCGAGGCCCTTGTGGAGGAGCAGGGCCCCCTTGGGCGTGCCGGTGGAGCCAGAGGTGTAGATGACGTAGGCGAGGCTGTCGTCGAAGACGCGGACGTCGGGAGGCGAGTCGGGCCAGCGAGCAATCGCGTCGGCGTCGGAGTCGAGGCAGAGCAGCTGAACGCCGGAGGGCAGCTCATCCGCGAGGGAGTCCTGGGTGAGGACGAGGGGAACGCCCGCGTCCTCGAGGATGAAGGCGGTGCGTGAGGCCGGGTAGGCGGGGTCGAGGGGAACGAAGGCGCCGCCGGCCTTGAGGATGGCGAGGAGTGCGACGGGAACGTCGAGGGAGCGCTCCAGAAAGAGTCCGACGCGGGTCTCGGGCCCGACGCCGAGGGAGCGCAGGTGGTGGGCGAGGCGGTTGGCGCGAGCGTCCAGCTCCCGGTAGGTGAGGTGCTGGCCGCCGAAGGCCGCGGCGTGCGCCAGCGGGGTGCGCTCGGCCTGGGCCTGGAAGAGGTGGTGGACGCGCGACTCGTCGCAGAGCACCTGCCGCGTGTCGTTCCACGCGACGAGGATCTTCTGACGCTCCTCTTCGGAGAGCATGGGCAGCCTGGACCAGGACTGTTCCGGCCAGGTGACGATGCCTTCGAGCAGGCGCTCGAAGCGCGAGGCGAGTTGCTCGACGGTGGAGGGCTTGAAGAGCTCGGTGCTGAACTGCCAGAGGCAGGACAGCCCGTCGGGTGTCTCCTGCACGGACAGCAGGAGATCCAGCCTCGCGGAGCCGCTGGCCAGCTCCAGGGGCGTGAGCGTCAGGCCGGGCAGCTCGATGGCCGTCATCGGCGCGTTCTGGAGCACGAGCTTCGTCTGGAAGAGCGGCGCCTGGCCCTGACCCCGCTTCGGGTTGAGGACGCGGACCAGCTCCTCGAAGGGCAGGTCCTGGTGTGCGTAGGCCGCGAGCGCCGTCTCTCGCGTGTGGGCCAGCAGCTCCTGGAACGTGGAGACGGTGTCGAGCCGTCCGCGCATCACGAGCTGGTTGATGAAGAAGCCGATGAGCCCTTCGGTGTTCGCGCGGGTGCGGTTGGCGATGTCCGTGCCCACCACCACATCCTGCTGTCCGGAGTGCCGGGCGAGCAGCACCTGGAACGCCGCCAGCAACGTCATGAAGAGCGTCGCGTTCTCGCGGCGGCCCAACGTCTTCAGCGCCTCGGTGAGCGCGGTGGGAAGCTGGCGGGTCAGGTGCGCGCCCTGGTTCGTGGGCTCGGCCGGACGCGGGAAGTCGGTGGGCAGCTCCAGCGACGCGGGGGCGCCCTCGAGCTGCTTCTTCCAGTAGGAGAGCTGGGTCTCCAGCGCTTCGCCCCGAAGCCACGTCCGCTGCCACAGCGCATAGTCCGCGTACTGGAGCACCGGCTCCGGCAGGGGCGAGGGTCGGCCCTCGGTGAAGGCCGCGTAGAGCGCCGCCATCTCCCGGATGAGCACCCCCATGGACCAGCCGTCCGAGATGATGTGGTGCATCGTCAGCAGCAGCACGTGCCCCGGCTCGCCGAGCGTCAGCAGCGTGGCGCGCAGCAGCGGGCCCCGGGCCAGGTCGAACGGGCGCTGGGCCTCTTCCTGCGCGAGGCGGGACACCTCGGCTTCACGCTGCTCCAGGGGCAGTGCCTGGAGGTCCACGTCGCGCAGGGACAGCGCGGCTTCGGGCAGGGCCACCTGGGTCGGACGCCCCTCGGTGGAGGGGAAGGTCATGCGCACGGATTCGTGGCGGCGGACCAGCTCCTGGAAGCTTCGCGACAGGGCGGCCGGGTCCAGGCTCCCCGTGAACCGGACGGCCAGGGGGATGTTGTAGAGCGCGCTCTGGGGGGCGAACTGGTGGAGGAACCACAGGCGCTGCTGGGCGAACGACAGCGGCAGCTCACCCGTGCGAGGCGCGGCCACCAACGGCGGGAGGTGCAGGTGACGTCCTGCCTGGATCGCGGCATCGATGCGTGTGGCCAGCGCGGACAGCGTGGTGGCCTCGAACAGCTCGCCCAGGGCCAGGTCCACCCCGAAGGCTTCCTGCACGCGGGACACGACCTGGGTGGCGATGAGCGAGTGCCCTCCCAGCTCGAAGAAGTCATCGCCGCGCGCCACCTGCTCCACGCGCAGCACCTGCGCCCAGATGCCGGCCAGCAACTCCTCGGTGGGCGTGGCGGGCGGTGCGGCTTCGATTCCGGACGGACGTGTGCCCACGGGCTCGGGCAGGGCCTTGCGATCCACCTTGCCGTTGGAGGTGAGCGGCAGTGACTCCAGCCGGACGAACGCGGCGGGAATCATGTGGGCCGGGAGCTTCGCTTCCAGGAAGGTGCGCAGCGCGGAGGACTCCAGCCGCGCCGCGTCTCCCGTCACATAGGCGGCGAGGCGTGCATCGCCCGGCGTGTCCTCGCGCAACAAGACCACCGCCTCGCGCACGGCGGGGTGGCTGGTGAGCACGGCCTCGATTTCGCCAGGCTCGATGCGGAAGCCGCGCAGCTTCACCTGCGCGTCGGCGCGGCCCAGGAACTCCAGCACGCCATCCAGCCGACGCCGCACGACGTCGCCCGTCCGGTACATCCGGGCCCCGGGCTCCGCGCTGAACGGATGGGGCACGAAGCGCTCGGCGGTCAGGTCCGGACGCTCCAGGTAGCCACGCGCCAGGGGAAGGCCCGCGATGAACAGCTCCCCGGGGATGCCCGGAGGCACGACCCGTCCGGCCGCATCCAGCACGTGCAATTCGACGTTGGCGATGGGCCGCCCGATGGGCACCGCGCCCGTGGTCGGGTCCTCCGCGCCGACTTCATGCACGCAGCAGCCGACCACGGTCTCGGTGGGGCCGTACTCGTTGAGCAGCCGCGTCCCAGGGGCGTGTCGCCGCCAGAGCGCCAGGGTCTCGTAGGAGAGTGCTTCTCCGCCGATGACGAAGGCCCGGGTTCCTCCGGCGGCTTCGTGCTCCGCCAGCCCCTGGGCCAGCAGGGACAGGTGGGTGGGCGTCAGCTTCACGAGGCTGAAGTCCGCTCCCGAGCGCAGGGCGGCCTGGAGCCCTTCGACGCCGTCACCTTGCGGAATCAGGGTGATGGGCTGCCCCACCGTGAGCGGAAGCAGGAGGCTGGTCACGGTGAGATCGAACGCGAGGGGCGAATGCACCGGTGCCCCCGCGCCCTCCGTCACCGGATACGCCGTGGCGCACCAGTCCAGGTAGTTCGTCAGCCCCTGGTGCTCCACCATCACGCCCTTGGGACGGCCGGTGGATCCGGAGGTGTAGAGCACGTAGGCCAGGTTGCCGCCGCTCACCGTCCGCGCGGGAGCCTCCGGGGACTCCTTCGCGAGGACCCGCGCATCGGAGTCCAGGCAGACCAGCAGCGCGCCCGTGGCGGGGAGGACGTCCGCCAGCGCGTCGCGCGTCACCAGCAGGGGCACCCGCGAGTCCGCGAGCATGAAGGCCAGCCGCTCCTGGGGGTACTCCGGATCCAACGGCACGTAGGCGCCGCCCGCCTTGAGGATGCCCAGGACCGCGACCACCAGATCCACGGAGCGCTCCAGGAACAGCCCCACCCGCACGTCCGGTCCCACGCCCCGCGCGCGCAGGTGGTGCGCGAGCTGGTTGGCCCGGGCATCGAGCTGCGCGAACGTCCAGCGAGCATCCCCGGACGTGACGGCCACGGCCTCCGGCGTGCGTGCGGCGCGGGCCTCGAAGCGCTCGTGCGCGAAGGCCGCGCTGCTCACGGCGCGGCGCGTGTCGTTCCATCCCGACAGCAGTTGGTGGCGTTCCGCGTCCGTCAGCAGCGAGATGTCCGCGAGCCGGGCCTCCGGCTGGGAGGCGAAGGCCGTGAGGACCTGCTGCCACTGCGCGAGGACGCGCTCCAGGATGGCGCCATCGAAGCGTCCGGCGTCGTGCGACAGCCGCAGGGTGAGCTCTTCCCCGGGGAGGATGTTGATGTTGAGCGGGTAGGTCGTCCGCTCCAGCCCGCGGATGTCGCGCAGGTCCAGTCCGGAGGTGCGCTCCCGCACCGCCGAGTCCAGCCAGTTCTCGAAGACGAGCAGGCTGTTGAAGAGGGGCACGCCCCGGGGCAGCTCGCTCCAGCCCTGGATGCGGACCAGGGGGCTGTGCTCGTGCTGACGCAGGTCGGCCTGACGGGCCTGGAGCCCCTGGAGCCACGGCACCACGCGGGCCTCGGGCGGGAGCGCCACGCGCACGGGCAGCGTGTTGATGAACAGGCCGACCATGTCCTCCGCTCCCGGCAGGTCCGTGGGCCGGCCGGCGACGGTGGTGCCGAAGACGACGTCCGCTTCGCCGCTGTAGCGGCCGAGCAGCAGCGCCCACGCCGCCTGGACCACCGTGTTGGGCGTGAGCTGGTGACGGCGCGCGAAGTCCTGGAACCGCGCGGTGAGCGCCGCGGGCATGACCCAGGTCCGCTCGACCTTGGCGGGCACGGCGTCCCGGATTGCTGCCCGCCGCTCGCCGGGCAGCGGCGTGGGGGCGCTGAAGCCCGCGAGGTCCGCCCGCCAATGCGTCTCCGCGAGCGTCAGGTCCTGCCGTCCCAACCACGAGATGTAGTCGCGGTAGGGCGGCGCCGGTCGCACGGTGCGCGCAGTGGGGGCGAACAGCTCCTCCAGCAGCAGGCCCAGGCTCCAGCCGTCGAGCAGCAGGTGGTGGAAGCTCCACACCACGCGGTGCACGTCGCCATCCAGGCGCATCACCGCGAAGCGCATCAGCGGGGGATGGGACAGGTCGAAGCCCTGCGCGCGGTCCTCGGCGAGGAAGGCCTGCAGGTGGGCTTCCTGGTCCTCCGCGGAGAGCCCGCGCCAGTCCAGCTCACGCCACGGCAGCGCTGCGTCGGGGTGGACCACCTGGAGGGGTTCTTCCAGGCCTTCGCGGTGGAAGGAGGTCCGGAGCACGGGGTGCCGGGCGATGAGTGCCTGCCACGCCGCGTGGAAGGCCGGCACGTCCAGGCGCGAGTGGATGGCCCAGGTGATCTGCTCGAAGTACTCCCCGGCGCCGGGGTTGAGCAGGACCTGGAACAACATGCCCTGCTGCATGGGCGACAGGGGATAGAGGTCCTGGGGCGCGAGTCGCAGCAGCCGGTCCAGCGAGGCCTGCTCCAACTGCGCCAGCGGGAACTCCGCGGGCGTGCGTCGGGCGGCATCCTCCGAAGCGCGCTGGGCGATGAAGGCGCGCAGGGTGGCCATGAGCTCACGCGCCACCTGTTCGACGGTGGCGGTCTGGTGGACGTTGGCGCTGTAGACGAGCCCCAGCTCCAGGCGTCCGTGGCTCACGCGCGCGGTCAGCTCCAGCAGGTGACGGCGATGGCCTTCCGGGTCACGCGAGGCGCCGCTGGATTCGGGCGCGAGCGCGAAGAGCGTGGACGCGGAGGCGAGCTGATCGAGCTGGCCCAGGTAGTTGAAGGACACCTGCGCGGCTGGACGTGAGCGCAGGGCTTGGATGGCCTCGGGCGTGCCGAGGTGCCGCGACAGACCGTGGCCCAGGCCGCGCTGGGGCACCTGTCCCAGGCGGTCGCGCACGCTCCGCAGCAACTCGCCAGGGCTCGCGCGGACGGGAGCCTCCAGCGTCACGGGATACGTCGTGGTGAACCAACCCACCGTGCGGGACAGGTCGACGTCGTCGAAGAGGTCTTCGCGGCCGTGGCCTTCCAGCTCCACCTGGAGGTTCGGGTGGCCCGTCCAACGGAAGAGGCCGCCCACGAGCGCCGCGACGAGCACGTCCTCGACGCGGGCGCGGTAGGCAGCGGGGACCTCCTGCGTGAGGAGCCGCGTCTCTTCGGGCGTGAGCGAGAGGGAGAGCTCGCGTGCGGAGGCGACCGTGTTCTGCCCGGGAAGGTCGCGAGGCAGCTCCCGCGCGACGGGGCGGTCCTCCCCGAGCCAGAAGGGCAGCTCCCGCGCGGCAGCCCCGGTCTTCGCGTGGGCCTCCAGACGCTGCGCCCAGCTCTTGAAGGACGTGGTCTTCGCGGGCAGGGAGGGCGAGCGGCCCTGGCTCAGCGCGAGGTAGAGCGCCTCCAGGTCCTCCACCAACGTGCGCCAGGAGACCGCGTCCACCACCAGATGGTGCGCGGTGAGCAGCAGGCGTTCCGTGCGGTGGGGGCCCTGATGGGTGAGGGCCGCGCTGAAGAGCAGTCCGCTGGACAGGTCGAAGCCCGTCTGGAGTTTCGTGGCGGCGGCTTCCAGCGAAGGGGACAGCTCCGCGTCGGCAACCGCGGAGAGATCCACCTCGTGAAGTGTGACGGGGTGCTCGCGGCCCACGGTGTGCTGGTGCCAGACGCCGTCCTGCTCGACGAAGCGAGTGCGGAGCGCGTCATGGTGTTCGACGAGGTGCTCCAGCGCGGCCTTCAGCGCCGTGACATCGAGCGGAGCCCGTGTTTCGAGCAACACCGCCTGATTGAAGTGGTGCGGACGCGGAAGGTCTTCCTCGAAGAAGGCCCGCTGGATGGGCGTGAGCGGAACGGGGCCGGTGACGAGGCCCTGCTCGGCCTGCGGCAGAAGCGACGCGGTGACGTGAGGGGCCAGCGACGCGATCGTCTGGTGTTGGAAGAGCAGCTTCGGCGACAGCCGCAGTCCGGCCTGTCGGGCACGCGCGACGAGCTGGAGGCTGAGGATGGAGTCGCCACCCAGGGCGAAGAAGTTGTCGTGGATGCCGACGCGCTGGAGGTGGAGGACGGAGGCCCAGAGGGAGGCAAGGAGGGACTCGACGTCATCGCGAGGGGCGACGAAGTCCTGGGAGAGCGAAGGCCTGGAGTCGGGGGCTGGGAGGGCCTTGCGGTCGAGCTTGGCGTTGGCGGTGAGGGGGAGCGCCGCGAGGTGAAGGAAGGCGGCGGGCAGCATGTAGTCCGGCAGCCGCGAGGCGAGGAAGGAGCGAAGGGCCTCGGTGGAGGGCG